>JAAWCI010000050.1 GCA_022793145.1 Bacilli bacterium
GGAGGTGAAGAAGATGAAGCTAGTAAATATTGATTATATTCCAGGAGAAGAGATAATAGAAGCGTTGGGAATTGTAAAAGGACAAATTGTTCAATCTAAAAATATAGGAAGAGATTTTATGGCAGGAATGAAAACGATTGTAGGAGGAGAAATTGCTGGATATACAGAAATGATAGCGACAGCCAGACAGATGGCTACAAAAAGAATGGTAGATGATGCGAAAAACTTAGGGGCTGATGCAATCATTAATATTCGTTATGGTTCATCAGCTGTTATGAATGGAGCGGCAGAAATCATTGCATATGGAACTGCTGTAAAACTAAAGAAAAGAGATTAAAGTCTCTTTTTCTATTATGAAAAGTGTGATAAAATAAAGTTAGAAAAGAGGATAGTATGGAAAATAGAAAAAAGGTTGTAGGAACATTATTTTTTAGAGATGGTAAATTATTGATTGATAAGCCACGAAAAAGACCAACTTATCAAATGATAGGCGGAAGCGTAGAGGAAAGTGAAAGTGAGTATGATGCTGCAATTAGAGAGTGTCGAGAAGAATTAGGCGCAAAAGCGATCTTTGACCCTAAAAAGATTGTTCCATTTATGGATTTTGATGAAATAGCAACAAGTGATCAAAAAACACTTTTACATATGTATATTTTTATGTATGAAGGAGAGTTAGAAGGAGACTTAACAACATCTGAAGAAATAGAAGATTTTATGTGGTTTGGAGCTGAAGACGATTTTTCAATTCTTTCTAATACATTAAAAAATGAAATCGTTCCAACTTGCATTAAAGAAGGGTATATGAGATTACCAAAACAAAAATAGAATGGAGGGATAATAATGGCAAATATAAGTCAGAATGATTATTACTATTATTTACATAAAACAAATGTCAGCAGTCCAGAAAAGATTGAAAGTATATTTAATGAAGGATTAAAAAGTAATTATGATTATAGCATTCATTCTACATTGATGCCAATTGATGAAGAAGCTTTGAAAAATATAGGATTAGAACAGATCGTTATAAATTATTTAGGGAATAGTGAAGATTATAACTGCGTATTTGTTGTTAAAATTCCAAAAAGATATATGTCTTGTGTTATGCATAGAGATGGAAATGTAGATCCAACAATGCCTTTATGGCGTTCATTAGAAGGATATGACCCAATGTTTTCAACTTTATTTACTCCTAAATTAATACAAGGGGTATATTGCAGGGATATTAATAAATCATTTACAAACCCTAATTTTAATCCAGTATTTGACCCAAGTGGTTCACAAGTTTCAGATGAACAACTTAGTGCACTTGCATCTTTCAATTTATACCATTTAGTAGCTTCGTTAAAAGAGAGAAGAAAGATACCATTTCATATTTTATATAGTGATGATAGAAACTCTAATAGATGGAAACCAATAATTGATTATTATTCAAAATTATATGGTGTTATTCCAACTCCAATGATTACTTATCAAATGCCAGAGGAAGATAAAGAATTGTTTAGAAGAAAACATTTATAAAGAACTATACATGTCTTTTATATTGTTCTTTGTAAGTATAATTCAATTCATAATGAAAGTAGAGACATTCTAAATTCCTGATGTTGATAATTCATTCTTGATCTTATATTAAACTAACAATTGTTCTAGAACATTTTTCATTCTATAGAATAAATTTTTGTTAATATACATATATTTCTAGTAAATTCAATGACCATTAAATACGTTTTTAAAAATATGCAAAATAGGAAAACAATTCTTTTGTTTCAATATAGATTATGGTATAATTGATATTACTAGCATTTGCCGCAATAGTATAATGGTATTACGAGGCCATGGTAAGGCTTTAACGTAGGTCCGATTCCTACTTGCGGCACCAGATTAGTTTGTTATTTAAAATTTTTATTTATCAAAAAGATGATTTTATTCTACTGATTATCAGTAGATTTTTTTTGATCATTTAAATAAATTTGTAGTATAATAAAATTACAAAGGAGTGAATACAATGCTTAAAGTAAAAGATTTAAAAAAGAAATTTATTAAATATAATTCAAAAAAACAAAAAGAAGAATTTTATGCAGATAATGGGATTTCATTTGAAGCCAAAGAAGGAGAAATCATAGGAATATTAGGACCAAATGGGGCAGGAAAGACCACATTGCTTCGGATGATTGGTGGAATTTTAGAACCAACTTCTGGAACGATTGAAATTGATGGGTTAAATTATATTGAAAATGAAATCGAAATAAAAAAGAATATTGCCTATTTATCGGGAAATACCAAAATTTATAATACTTTATCAACTTATGAACTTTTAAAAATGTGTGCTGAAATATATGAAGTTGAAAAGGAAGAAATTGATAACAGAATCAAAAATATTTCAAAGACGTTAAACATGGAAGCCTTTCTTTACAATAGGATTGCAAATCTTTCAACTGGTCAAACACAAAGAGTCAATATTGCGCGTTGCTTAGTTCATAACCCAAAATATTATATTTTAGATGAAGCAACAAGTGGTTTAGATATTATTTCTAGCCAAGTGATTTTAGACTTTATGAAAGAAGAGAAGAAGAAAGGGAAGACAATCCTTTATTCTACACATTATATGGAAGAAGCTGAAAATATATGTGATTATGTTGTTATGATTAATAAAGGCGTTATTATCAAAGAAGGAACACCAGAAGAAATTAAAAAAGGAACAAAGACAACAAACTTAAGAGATGCATTTTTCTCTTTGATAGGAGGCAAAAATAATGAAGAATAATTTATGGAATATGCTAAAAAAAGAAACTAGAGAAATGTTTCGTGATAAAAAATCATTATCAATGATGCTAATAATCCCAATTATGATTCCATTATTGGTAATTGGAATGTCAGCATTATTTGAGTCCCAAATTAATAAATCAGTAGAAGAATATAATAAAATTGGTTTTTCTTATGAATTATCAGAAGTAGAAAAAGAGATAGCAAAGGAATTACAAATTGATGTCGTAATGAAAGATAAAGAAGAATTAGAGCAAGCTTATAATGAAAAAAGCATTGATCTATATATTACAAAGGAAGGCAATAAGTATGTTGTACATGGAGATGATAATGAGACAACAAGCTATGCTACCTCATTAACGGATCGTTTTTTTGCATCTTATAAGGAATATTTACAAGAAGAATATCTAAAAGAACATAATATGAAGGCAGAAGATGTCATTTCTATTATTACAGTAGAAAAAGACATCAAAGAAGTAGAAAATTTTTATGCTAACTACATTATTAATTATGCATTTTTATTTATTATTATGGCAATTACAGTATCTGCCACTTATCCAGCAACAGATGCTACAGCAGGAGAAAAAGAAAGAGGAACATTGGAAACATTACTCACTTTTCCAATTAGAAGTAAAGATATTATTATTGGCAAATTTTTAAGTGTTAGCTTATCCTCAATTATTACTGGAGCAATCAGTTTATTGTTGACTATTATCTCTTTAATGATTGCTGGAAATATGTTTAAAATATATGATGGAATCAACTTGATGTTACCAATAGAAAGTATTGTGTTTGCGACCTTAGTAATTATTGCTTATTCTTTTTTAATTAGTGGATTATGTATTGCAATTGCAAGTCGTTCTAAATCATTTAAAGAAGCACAAAGTGCTTTAACTCCACTTACTTTTATTTCCTTTTTTCCAGGAATGATAGCATTTATGATTAAAATTGAATCTTCTACTTTATTATCGCTTGTTCCTTTTTTGAACTTCACCCTTTTATTTACCGATATAACAGCAGGAACAATAAATTACTTACATATTTTATTAATGCTTATATCAACGATTGCAATTATAACGATTGTTCTTGGAATTATAATCAAACAATATAAATCTGAGCAAGTTCTTTTTTCAAATTAAAAGACTTGCTCTTTTTTTGATAAAATTCGCGAAAATTTTTGTTTCTTTTTTTTGTATTAACTGCTATACTTAAAATAGAAGGTGAGAGAGTGAAAAAAAAGATAATTTTATTCATCTTGAGTTTACTAGTATTGGGAGTTAGTATTCCACTTTTATATCAAACATTTACAAAGAAGGAAAAGAAGCAAGAAGAACAAAAGAGTCAGTCAATCGTAGAAGAGGAAAAACCAGTTCCCAAACTACAAATTGTAGATGAAGATTCTAAATCGAGGCCATATGCTGTTATGATTAATAATAATCAAGCAGCTTGGAAAAATCACGCTGGTTTAAAAGACGCTTATTTGGTTTATGAAATTATAACAGAAGGTGGTATTACTAGAATGATGGCTTTATTTAAAGACCAAAATACAGAACGTATTGGATCTGTTCGAAGTTCTAGACATTATTTTTTAGATTATGCCTTAGAAAATGACGCTATTTATGTACATTTTGGTTGGAGTCCAAAAGCACAATCTGATATTCCAAGCTTGGGAATCAATAACATTAATGGAATTTATGATAATAGTTTTTGGAGAGACCAGACATTAGGGGTAGCTTATGAACATACTGCTTTTACAAGTATAGAACTGGTAAATCAGTTGGCTTTAAAAAGAAACTATATAAGAGAAACAGATAAAGATTTATTATTGAATTATAATATTGAAGAATTGAATATCAATGATAAAGAAGGCGCTTTGATAGCAAATACGATTACAATTCCTTACTCAAAATCTTATACCGTTAGTTATCAATATAATATAGAAACCAAACGTTATATGCGATATATGAATGATTGGGCTCATACTGATGGTGTAACTGGAGAACATTATTCTACAAAAAACATTATTATTCAAAATGTTGAGAACTATTCTATGGATTCTTATGGAAGACAAGATTTAAAAAATATTGGTAATGGCAACGGTTATTTTATTACGAATGGCTACGCAGTACCAATCTCTTGGTCAAAAGAAAGTAGAAGTGGTCAAACAAAATATTCTTATTTAGATGGAACAGAAATAATAGTAAATGATGGAAATACCTTTATCCAGATAGAACCAGTCAATATGACACCTACCTTTTTAGAATAGTGAAAACTATTCTTTTTGACATTTTATTTGAAAAGTTATGGAAAGAGCATACTATTTTTTTAAAATTTGTGATATACTATAATAGTTCGAGGTGAAATTCATGACGATGGAACTTGATAGAGAATATAATAATATTGTATATCATATCTTAATAAATGAAGAGTTTAATAAAATAAAGTTAATAGAACACCATGGAGTGACAAGATTTGAGCATTCTTTGAAAGTATCTTATTATTCATATAAAATTGCAAAATTTTTGCACTTAGATTACAAAGATGTAGCACGTGGAGGCTTACTACATGATTTTTTTCTAAGCGATGAAGATAGAACATCCAAAGAACGTTTTTTATCTACTTTTGTGCATCCTAAAAAAGCAGTTGAAAAATCATTAGAAAATTTTGATTTAAGTGACAAGGAAATTGACATGATTCGGGCTCATATGTTCCCAATTAATATAGCCATTCCAAAATATGCTGAAAGCTGGGTAGTGAGTTTTGTTGATAAAGGAGTAGCAATGATAGAATTTGAAAAGAAATTTCAAGTACGTTTGGCATATCTTTTTAACGTTTATTTTTTATTGTTATTGAATCATATAAGATAGAAATCTATCTTTTTTTTCATTTTAAAACGTGCTATAATATAAATATGTCTCCGTAGCTCAGCTGGATAGAGCGACCCCCTCCTAAGGGGTAGGCCGAAGGTTCAAATCCTTTCGGGGACACCATTTATGATTAAAAAGTCTTGTAAATAAAGTTTTGCAAGATTTTTTTTGCCAAAATATTAAAAACTAAAACAAAAAAATAACCAAACAATTACAAAAATGGTGTATAATAGGAATAGAAGATAGCAAAGGATATCTTGGAGTTTAAAGAGAGGATTAGAAAATATGGAAGTAAGTTTTAAAATCGCAACCATAGATGATGTAGAAGCAATTATTACATTATGTAATGAGTGTTTCAATGAAAACACAGATATGGAATATGCTAAAAAAGTATTTTTAGAAACAGAACATGACAAAAATCAAATTTATTTGATAGGAGTGGCAAATGGAGAAGTTATTGCACATAGCAAAATAACAATTATACCTACAATTTATGAAGATATGAATACATATTCAATCTTAAATCATGTTTGTGTAAAACCAGAATACAGAAGACATAACATTGCAAGTAAAATGTTAATAGAATGTGAGCGTCTTTCAAAAGAGAAAGGATGTGTAGCTATGGAGCTTTGGTCAAAAAACTTTAGACAACCTGCACATGCTTGTTATAAAAAATATGGCTTTGTAGTAAATGATGCAGCATTTTTTTCAAAAACAATAGGTTAGGAGTATAGATATGAAGATTAGTAACGTTTATATAGGTGGCTGGTTTCAAAGAACGATGCTACAATTATCAGAAATATATGATTTTTTAAGAGATTGCAAATCTCAATTAGATTTAGACCCAGAGAAATTAATTGAATATAGAAAAAATTTAGCCATTGGAAAAATAGATTATGGTGTTTCAGGAGAAGAATATATTGAATTTACAACTGCTGTCAATATAAAAGTTAAAATTTTTGAAGATGGGCTTATCATTTTAAACAATGAAAAAGTAAGCGAAGATACTTTATTTGCAGACATTGAACATGTAACTGATTATTACGAAAATAAGCTATCACCTGCATTTAGCTATCTGTTTAGTTTAGGAGCTCCTGTTCCAAAAGAATTAGCAAATATTGAAACAGTATATCCTTACTTTGTAGTTTGTGATAATGCGACGAAAGAAGAAATCTCAGATTTATTATCTAGAACAGAAAAACAAAAATATTTTGAATTTGTAAATGATAAATATGATGTAATTAGAGGAGATAAATATTATTTTATCAATAACAAAAAACAATCTTTTGATAACATTGAAAGATATATAGAAGAACAAGTATTTATTAGAGAATTTAAAGGTCAATTGCATCGTTACTTAAATATGCATAGAATTATATGGGAGAAAATTGATGCTGTAAAAGAAAACGTCAATGTAAAAGGTTCAGAAATTATTAAATTTACAACAAAATTAGAGGGATATGCCAAAACAATTAACTTAATTGATGGAAGAATTGATCAAATGAGCACTTATATTGCAACAAGAGAGAAAATTGCTAAAAGTGATGCCGAATTAGCTGAGTTTTTAGCTATTTCAGGATATCGCTATGAAACTTTACGTGATACATTAAATTATATTAAATATTTATGGTCAATGACCAAAAATTATGTAGGGTCAGCCCAAAAACTATTTGAAGGAATAAAACAAGATGTTACAAACAAGTCTGTAGATAGTTTAACAATCGTTACATCGATGAGTGCAGGAGCAGCCATTATAGGATTATTAACTGAAACAGCACCAGAATTTACCATTTTTGGAGTATTGTATTTCTTTATCCTAGCAATATTAGGATGGTTCTCTACTAAAATATTGGGGGCTATTTCGAAAAAAAGAAAATATGAAGTTTCAGATATTGAATATGATAAAAATATCAAATAAGAGCTTTTGCTCTTTTTCTTTTAAACTTAAATTATGAACATTTTAATTTTATTTTTCACTTCTTTCTTGAATTTGCATTAAAAAATGTGTATGATAAATATGGCAGGGGGGAATTTAATATGATTACAAAAGAAAATTTAGATAAAGTAGAAAGACATGCAAATGCAGGATATTTATTGACAGTAAAAACGCTAAAAGACTTTGGCTTTCATATTGGTGAAATAGCATATTTAATAGAAACAGGAAGGTTAATTGATAGAAAAGATGGAAGCTACTGTTATTTTACACAAGAGAAAGAAGATTTTTGTGATTTTGAAAAGATTCCTTCTAAGGATCAAGTAATAGAACCATTACTATCCATATTATTAGAAGAAAAAAGGCGAATTGATATTGATACAGGAGATCCAGATTGGAAGCTTTTAGAAGAAAAAAGCAAAATACTAGAAGCTAGAAAAGGAATCATTGTTTTAAAAGCAATGTCAGAAGAAAGACAACGCAAAATATGTCAATTTGCACAAGCAATTCCTTGTATCATTGCTTCTTCAATTGATCAAGGCTCAGAAAAGAAAAGCGTTATTTTAAAATTTCATATAAATGAACTGATAGACACTAATAGACTTATGAAAGCAGGAGATAGCGCCTATCACAAAAAAGCATTTCGAAAATGTATAAAATATTACTTGGAAGCGTTTTCTCATTTTAGAAAACCTTCTCCTTATTTGTATGGAAGATTAGGACTTTCTTATATGAAAATAGGACAAACCAGAAAAGCAGCCGAATTTTTAACTGTTGCTGATTCACTATATAAAATAGCAGGAAAACATTGCCGATTTTCAGATTTAATTGAAGACTTGAAAAGAAAAAACAAAAAGACTGGTGATAGAAAATTTCATGTTCCATTTGAGGAATCAGACTTTCAAAATAATATGAATGAATATTATGGTTTAGAAGCGATAGAAGAAATGGCAGCCTTTGTATCAAGCGGAAAAACAATAGAAGAAGTACAGGAAAAATTTTCCTTAACAGAAGAACAAACTACTTTATTAATGCTTGTATTTGCTAGAGTTTGTTATACAAATGGAGACTTTATTTTAGGAGATCAATATTTAAGAAAAGTAGAAAAAAGAAAGAATAAAACAAAACAAATCAAACAGTTATTAGAGGAAATTAGAAGAAAGAAGAAGTTCTATAAAAATCAAGTTTCTGAGGACGCAAAATCTTTTATATTAACAAGATAGTTATGATATTTGTCATAACTTTTTCTTTTGGTTTTATTTTCCTATGGATTTTGATATAATAGAATAGAGGTAAGAATATGAAAAAGAATGATGCAATGTTATATCGTTTCGCCAGACCAATAATTACTGGACTATTTAAAACTTTTTTTACGCCAAAAATAGTAGGAAAAGAAAACATTCCAATTTCTGGGAGAATTATTTTAGCAGGAAATCATACAAGTAACTTTGATTGTTTGCTTTTAATCAGTTCTACAAAAAGATCTATTCATTTCTTAGCAAAAAAAGAATTATGGACTGGCCCTAAAAAAATTATTTTTGGAAATATGGGATTGATTCCTGTTGATCGAAGTAAAAAAGATCATAAGTCTTTAGAGGCAGCAGAGAATTATTTAAAAAGTGAGTGCTTAATTGGAATTTTCCCAGAAGGTACCACGGAAAAACAAAAAGGAAAAATTCTTCCATTTAAAATGGGAGCTATAAAAATGGCTGTAGATACGAATACCAAAATAGTTCCATTTGCGATTTCAGGGAATTACTCTTTGTTTTCAAGAAATTTAAAGATTATATTTGGTGATCCAATATCTATTAAGAATAATGACCTAGAAAAAGAAAAAGAAAGCTTAGAAAAAACGATTCAAAAATTAATGAGAGGTGATTTATAGTGTCTATATTTGATATCTTTAGACGAAAAAAAGAAATACCAGCTCCTTGGAGTAAATATTATAAAGAAGAAGACTTAAACATTAAAATTCCAAATATTAGTATGTATGAACAAGTAAAAAGAAGTGGCGCCAAATATCCAAACTATACAGCTTATGAGTATTTCGGAAGAAAAACGAACTATAAAACATTTTTAAAGGAAATTGATGCAGCGGCAGCAGCTTTCAAAGTCATGGGGATAAAAAAAGGAGATATCATAACATTATGTATGCCAAATGTTCCAGAAGTTTTAATTTCCTTATACGGACTTAATAAATTGGGAGCGATTGCCAATATGCTTCATCCTCTTTCGGCGGAAGAAGAAATCAAAGAGAACTTGCTTTCAACAAAAAGTGAATATTTAGTTATGATTGATATGTTTTATCACAAAATAGAAAAAAACATAGAAGAGACAAAAGTAAAAAAAGTTATTTTTGTTTCTGCTAGCGATTCTATGGGCATTTTGATGAAGATTGGCTACAAATTAACACAAGGTAGGAAGTTTTTAAAATATCCAAAAAAAGACCAATTCTTAAATTGGAAACAATTTATGAAATTGTCCAAAAAGTCAATCGAGAGAATAGACATGAAATTTGGAAAGGATACTCCAGCAGTAATTATCCATAGTGGTGGAACAAGTGGCACACCAAAAAATGTTGTTATCCAAAATAGAGCTTTTCTTTTGGCAGCAAAGCAAGAACAAATTTCCTTAAAAAAATTGAGGCCTGGAGATTGCTGTTTAGCAATTATGCCAAATTTTCATGGTTTTGGTCTCAGTGTATTGATGCATACTCCTTTAGCGCTTGGCTGTTATACAATTTTAGTACCCCAATTTAATTCTAAAAAATTTGATATTTTATTTAAAAAAACGAAACCAACTTGTGTTTTAGGAGTACCAACTTTATTTGAAGCTCTTTCTGAAAACAATAATATAAAACATTTGGATTTGTCATTCTTAAAATATGCAGTGAGTGGAGGAGATCTTTTAAATAGCAATTTAGAAAATAAAATTAATGAATATTTCAAAGCACATAACTCTCAGGCTAGAATTACCCAAGGATACGGATTATCTGAAGCTTTAGCTGCTGTATGCTTGGCAGCAGATGACGTTAATAAAAGTGGATCAGTTGGAATTCCACTAGCAGGAAATCATGTGAAAATTATTGATCCAGCAACAAGAGAAACACTTCCTTATAACGAAGTGGGAGAAATTGTAATCCACACGAAAGCACTTATGATGGGGTATTTAAATAATGAGGCAGAAACCAACGAAGCATTACAAGTTCATAAGGATGGGCATGTATGGCTACATACAGGAGACCTAGGATATATGGATGAAGACGGATTTGTTTTTTATAAAGGAAGGCAAAAGAGAATGATTATTTCCAGTGGTTATAACGTATTTCCTTCCCACATAGAAGAAGTGATAGAAGCACATCCAGCTGTTTTACAATGTACAGTAGTTGGAATACCTCATTCATATAAAGGGGAAGTTCCAAAAGCTTTTATTGTATTAAAAGAAGGATTTCATGGACTATTTATCAAATCAGAAATTAAAGAATATTGTAAAAAAAACATGGCTAAATATATGGTTCCAGCTGAATTTGTTTATCGAAAAAAATTGCCAAAAACGAAACTGGGAAAAGTAGATTTTATAAAATTACAAAGTGATATAGGAGTTGATGATGATGAATAAAAAAGTACCATTTTTATATAAATTTGGAAAAATAATTCTGGGACCTATTTTTAAGTGGTATTATCATCCAACCATTATAGGAGCAGAGAACATTCCTTCTACAGGTTCTATTTTAATTGTTGGGAATCACAAACATCTATATGACCAGTGTTTAACGATTATTGCTACTAGAAGAGGAATACACTACATGGCTAAAAAAGAATACTTTGATGATAAAAAAGTAGCTTGGTTTTTTAAAGGAACAGGATGTATTTCAGTCGATAGAAGTAAAAAAGATGAGCACTCAAAAGAATTGGCTTTATCTGTTTTAAAAGATGGAGGAGCTGTAGGCTTATTCCCAGAAGGAACTAGAAACAAAACAGAAGAATTTCTTTTGCCATTTAAATTTGGTGCAGTTAGTATGGCGAGTAAAACCGACTCTTATTTGGTACCATTTGGAATTACAGGAGATTATGTTTTTAGAAGTAAAAATCTGGTAATTCGATACGGAAAGCCGTTTAAAGTTGGAGAAATGACATTAAAAGAAGCCAATCAGTATCTCCATGATGAAGTAGAAGCTTTGATGAAACAAAATTTAAACATGTAAAATTTGAAAAGTTTTCTAGTGAACAGAAGACTTTTTTGGTATAATAATTAAGAATGGAGGATAAACTATGTCATTAAAAGATAAATTGGGGAGTACTTTAAAGCAGGCAACAAATTATTTAGGAAACGTTAACATAAAAGATAAAGTGATTGAAATGAAAGATAAAACAATCGATAAAGTAAAAGGGATTGATAATCCAGATCATTATACTGCACCAGTAGGATTTGAATTGTTTAAAATCCCAGTAGCAATTAGCACTGCAGAAATTACAAGAACATTAGATAAGGTAGAACCATTTCATTTGAAAGAAAAAGATAAGATCATAGATGCTTATGTAAGATTGCTATCATTATTAGGACAAGATGAAACAATTATAAACGCCATAACTGCAACAATGAAAAAAACATACTTGATTGTTTGGACGAGCAAAGATAGACTTTTGATTGTTCACAAAGAACATTATAAAGTGTTGCCAAGAGAGGAAATGAAGTCTTTCAAAGTGATTGGAACAGGAGCTTTTGGATTAATTTTTACTTTAAATCAATATCAGTTTACAGGAAACGAAAAATCAAAGGTATATTGTTTTATTCGGTCTTATTGCCATGAGAATACCAATCCATATATATTTACTCCATATATTTCTATATCAAAAACACTCAATTATTATGAACGCTTTAAATATGGAAAGCTTGCTAAAGAAAATGATGCAATCAATGAAAATAAAGAACTAAGCATATTGTTTGAACCAACTGAATTTCCACTGGTAAGCATCTATGGAACATTTGTTGATAAAAAATATGTGATAGCACTTTCAACAAATAGAAAAATATATTTGATTGATCAAAATGAATATACAGTGGTCCCAATGAACCATATTAAGAAGATTGAACTTATGAATAAAGGTATGTTTAGCTATGAATTCTATATGGACAATTATTACTTTACTGGAAGTGGTCCAGAAGCAAGTGTTATCAAATTTATTGAATATATAAATAACCCAGATTGTTACGAAAATGCTAGAAATGAGTTTTTAAAAGCCAATCAAGTTTTGGTAACTTTCCCATTTGCTAACGCTATATCTTATCAGACTCCAGGAGGAGAAGGACTTGTTGTTAGTGCCTCTGGAAACAGCTTTTTAGTAAGCCATGGAATGAACCAAATGGAAATGTATTCTAAAAATGATTTTGACCGCTATGAGCTATTAATGGAATTAGGCATTAATAAAGATGATATGTGGAATGTAGAAAATGCGAAACTAGAGGAAAAAAAGACAATAACAAAAGAAGAAGCCATCTATAACTATGATAAAGTAAGAGTGCGAATCTTTATAAAACATAAATTAGAACATGTAGTAGAAATACCTTTTATTTTAATGAAAAAAGTTGTTTACCATGAAATTGAAGAAACGACAGAAGCAGGAACAGTAGTTACTCAAGAATTTTTAGATAAATTAGATCGTTTTAAATATTAGAAAGAGGCAAAGAATGACAGTTATATTATTATCACCAGATGGAAAAAAATTTGAGTTAGAGTGGGAAGACTTATTGGAATGTAGTAAACAAATATGTGAGCAATGGATTTCAGAATCGGAAGAGAATAAAAGAATTTTTGATTCTTATGCATCACAATATACATTGTTTACTCCTTATTATGATTTCCTATTACACCGACTTCGATATATACAAGTAGGATTTCCTTTTTTTGAAAACGCATGTGCAATTCCAAGCTTACATTTTAAGAAAATAATATCTTTGGATGGAGAGGACCCATTAAACTATGATTATTTGAAAAATAGAAAGAATCAATTTTGTTTAGATATTTATACAGGTTCAGATAAGCAATTAGACTATCAAAAGCCATACAGTGAATATAAAGAAGGATTTTTACTTCCAGATGGTTCTTTAATTTCTATAGACCAATTAGGAAATCATAAAAATATTGCCTATGCATATTTGCTTCAAAAAATGATTGAGGATCCTTCTTTGTTGACTGATTATTTGAATTATAAGGACAAAATAGGAGATATCAGAGAATACTTTTTTTATAGATTGGGCTGTGCTCAAACTTTTGGTTTAGAATGTAGAGTTGCAATTTATGATGTTGCTTTATTAACGTCAATTCAAAGAAAATTATTGAATTCTATGGATTTAGATAGTGATTTGCAAAACTCTATTTTAGAAGAATTTCAAAATCCATTTACATCGGAGATAAGGAAGTGATATGCATGAAAATTAATGGTTATAATGTTAATATTGATTCCTTAATGGAGGATTTAAATATTGATCATGATTTTTATATAAAACGGAAAAACGGATTAATGTTAAAAGATTCACAAATAAAAATATTAGAGCGTTACCACATTTTTTATCAAAATTACAATAGTCTTTCTTCTTTATTATTTGAAATAGAAGAAGTTTTAAATGAAATGCCAGAAGCAGAAGAACTTGAAAAAGTATCGGAAGAATTATCAGAGCTTCATTATTATAACGAAACAAATAAATAGGAGTATTATGGAATTATTAGAAAAAATAGAAATTTTATTATCATATTATAAGAAGGGAATATTAGGAGGAGAATTCATGCCAGAGGATGAAAATCCAAATTTAGAAAAGTCATCTTGTCAAAATTATTTGTATTTTACACTTCCTATGGCATTAAATTATCAAAGGAATTCTTATACATTATGGGAAAGTGCTAATAAAACATATAATGATGCAGAAACACGTTTTGTATTTGATCCTAAAAAAGTAGTGGAATCAAGTTTTGAAAAAGTTCAAGAAGCCCTTACAAAATATAAAGTAGCACTTCAAAAAAATAAACAAACAGAAGTCTGGATAAGACTTTGTAATACTATTGTGAATGATTTTGATGGAGATGTTAGAAATATCTTTTTGAAATTTCATAACAATGTGAATGAAATCCGAAAGTTTATGCAAATAGAAGAAAAGAAAAAATTTCCATATTTATCAGGAACAAAAATTTGTAATTATTGGCTTTATGTAATGAGTCAGTATGCAGATCAAAGGTATGAAGACCCAGAGAACTTAACAGTTGCTCCAGATACTCATCTATGTAAAGCTACTTACCATTTGGGGCTGATTACAGAAGAGGAGCTAAACTCTAACAATGTTCAGAAACTGGTTATTGAGAGGTGGAATCAGGCTTTAAAAGGGACCAAATATCACCCAATAGATATTCATACCCCATTATGGCTTTGGAGTCGAAATGGTTTTAAAAAGATTGAAAAAGAATAAAAATATTCTTTTTTTTGTTGGCGTTTTACTATTGCTTTTCAATGATTATTCAAGATTCAATTGATTTGTTTTTAAAAAAATGATAAAAAGTAGTTGACAAATTAAAATCTTTTTCATATAATGTTATTAACAGAAGGGCCAATCTGTATAAATTTTAATTAAAGATATTAACAAAAAGATAATAAGAAGGAGATTAAAATGGAAGAAAAAGAAATATGGAAGCTAGTTCAAAATTGGATTTCGATAGAAAAACATAAAGAAGATAAAAACTTTTTAGAACATATAGCTTCTTTAAATCATCAAAACGAAAGGCTGAAACCTTACAATTTAGAACTGTATTATGGAAAAAGAGATACTAGAAAGAAATCGATATATTTCATTATTACACCATATTTGATTCAAGTGTATCAAGGAACTATAACAGAAGTGAATGGAAGGCTTAAAATAGAAAGCTGGGAAATGTTAGAGCAAATTTCTTGTGATTCTATTAGAATGCCAGAAATTATCGGAAGAGGAGAAGTACCTACAGAGCCGTTTGATTTAATAGCGCCATTCGTAAAAGAAGAAGCTTATATTTTGAATGGACTTAGTAGTGGAAGTTTAAATTATTATCAAGAAAAGGATGAAAATGGTTTATATGGAAGAACATTAGAAACCGAACATTTTATTAAAATAGGTCCTAGAAAAGAACACAACCAATTAGATGTTCAAATTGAAAGAGCTTGTGTTTCAGATTTTCAGAACATAGAAGAATTAGAATTGTTACAAGATGGAGAAACAATTTTGCCAATTTTAAAAAATCAAAGTCAAGGATCCTATTTGATTGCAATAGAAGCAATTAATAAGTTATTAGAAAATAAGGTAGGGAAAGTCTACCAATTATTATAAAATATATTTTTAACAAAAAGATAGAAAGAAGGAAATGAAATGAAAAAGAAATTAATTGTAGTAGTAGATATGGTGAATGGATTTGTAAATATAGGAGCATTACATGATTCTTATATTAATCACATTGTACCAGGAATTAAAAACTTAGTAGAAGAAAGTATAGCAGAAGGAAATGATGTGATCAGTTTTAGAGATTGTCACAGTTTGGATGATATAGAATTTGAAACTTATCCAATCCACTGTTTAAATGGGACAGAAGAAAGCGAACTAGTTCCAGAATTAAAACCTTTAGGAGCAAAAATGATAGACATTCCTAAAAATACGACCAATGGATTTAATACAGAACGTTTTAGGGAATTTTATCAAGCTCATTATGAAGAATATGACGAGATTGTTGTTGTAGGATGCTGCACAGATATTTGTGTGACAGACTTCACAACTTCTTTAGCAGAATTCCAAAAGGAAAATGGAATAAATACTCCAATTACAGTTCCAATGGATTTGGTAGAAACTTTTGATGGCCCAAATCACGATAGAAAAGTGATGAACGAAGTTGGTTTTGAAAAAATGCGAAGAGCAGGAATCAATCTTGTAGAAAGTTATGTAAGTCAAAAACAAAAACAATATGTACTTTAAAAAAGGAAAGAAGGAAGATTATTATGAAAATGAATGAAATTATGTCAACAGACCGTTATGAATTTACAATGTCAAATGGATATTTTGAGGAGGGAATGAAGGATCAGATCGCATATTTTGATGTTTTCTTCAGAAGAAATCCATTACAAAATGGATATACCATTATGGCAGGATTAGACCAGATTATTAGAGATGTTAAGAATATACATTTTGAAAAAGAAGATATTGAGTACTTTGAAAATCAAGGAGTATATTCAAAAGAATTTTTAGAATATTTAAGAAATTTTAAATTTACTGGTGATATTTATGCAATTCCTGATGGAACACCAATATTTCCAAATGAACCAGCAATCACAGTAAAAGCCAATCTAATAGAAGCGCAGATTTTAGAAACTTTATTATTAAGCCATTTCAACAGTGCTTCTTTAGTGGCGACTGCAGCCAAAAGAATTGTATTAGAAGCAAAAAAACCAGTTATGGAATTTGGAAGCAGAAGAACGCATACTAAAGCAGCTATAGACGCAGGAAAAAATGCTTATCTAGCTGGTTGCTGTGGTACATCTAATGAAGCAACAGGAAGATATTATAAAGTTCCAACTTTAGGAACAATGGCCCATTCATGGATTACTGCTTTTGATAGTGAATATGAGGCTTTCTTAAAATACGCGAAACACAATCCAGATAATACTGTTTTCTTAGTAGATACTTATGATGTTCTTAGAAGTGGAGTTCCAAATGCAATTCGAGTTGCCAATGAATATTTGAAACCAAATGGGTTACCTTTCAAAGGAATCAGAATTGATAGTGGAGATTTGGCCTATCTTTCAAAAGAAGCAAGAAAAATGCTAGACGAAGCTGGATATCAAGATGCTACAATTTGCTTATCAAATGGATTAACAGCAGAAACAGTAAGGGATTTGAATGCGCAAGGAGCAAAAGTAGATTCTTATGGAATTGGCGATAATATTGCAGCACCTTTAGATCGCCTTGGTGGAGTTTATAAATTGGTTGCAATTGAAGAAATGGGAAAAATAATTCCAAAAATAAAAGTAAGTGCAGATGAAATTAAAACCATTAATCCAGGAAAAAAACGAGTATATCGTTTCTATGACAAAAAAACTGGTTATGCTCTTGGAGATGTTGTAGCACTTGCTCATGAATTAATCCCAACAGATCAATTCACATTAATAGATCCAACAGACACTTGGAAGCAAACGACAATTACAGATTATGAAGTGAAAGAATTGCAAGTTCCAATCTTTCAAAATGGTACACTTGTTTATAAAGAACCAACTTTAACAGAAAGCAGAAATTATTGTATAGCTCAAATGGATACTTTATATGAGGAAGTAAAACGTTTAGAAAAGCCACATAAATATTATGTTGATTTAACTTTAGAGCTTTTAAAATTAAAAAGGGAATTAATAGCAAGTACAACGGAAAAAGTAACTCCAAAAGAAAAGAGTATTGGTGGATTATGGTAAGAAAAGAAAAGTTAGAAGAATTAAAAAGTTATATTGAAGAATTAAAAACGGTAAAAGTAGAACCACTTTCTACCAGTCCAAAATTTTTAACGATTGAACCTGCCATATATCATTTGAATAATGGGAAAATGATGACTAGAGAATTATTAAAAAAACAACAAAAAGATGGCAGTGCAGCAATCATACTTCCTGTAACGAAAAATGGGGAAACTGTTCTTGTAGTAGAGCCAAGATTAGGCTCTACTAAGACAGTAGCTGTTGGACTTCCCGCTGGATATATAGAATATGGAGAAGAACCTTTAAGGGCAGCCAAAAGAGAATTAGAAGAAGAAACAGGATATGTTTGTAATGACTATCAATTGCTTGCCAAATATTATCAGGATCCTGGTATCAGTAGAGCTTATAATTATGCTTATCTAGGAATGGGAGCAGAAAAACAAAAACAACAATCATTAGATCCAGAAGAATTTGTAAGATTTTTAGAATGTCGTTATGAAGAAGCTTTAGAATTAGTAGAATTAGGATATATTGAAGATTTGCAAGCACAGTTAGCGTTAGAAAGAGCCAAGCAATATTTACTTAAAAGATAAAAAAAATTACAAAGCTTTTCCTAGTATTATAAGAATAACTTATAATTTATATTATGAAACAATATTATACTTTTGATAAAAACGAGCTTATAATGGATATAGAAGCAAAGAGAAAGCTTTGAAGGAGGAATATTTATGAAATTTGATGCAAAGAAAGAAAAGGAAAGAATTGTTGATTTTATTAGAGATTATTATAGCAAAAATCATGTTGATGGGGCTATTTTAGGAATTAGTGGTGGAAAAGATAGCGGAGTTGTAGCTGGATTATTTGTAGAAGCCTTAGGAAAAGAAAATGTAATTGGAGTAACACTTCCATGTCATTCTGTAGAGACAGATAAGAGTGATGCCAAACTAGTAAGCGATTATTATGGTTTTCCACTTTACAATTTTGACTTAACTGGAATTTATGATTCTTTTAAAGAAGAATTAAAAAATATTGGAGACTTTAATGAAGAAATCACAAAAGATAGTGATATTAATTTGAAACCACGTCTTAGAATGGCAACTGTTTATTATTTGGCTGCTTTATTTAGCAAATTAAAATCTAAGACATATTTGGTAGCTGGAACAAGCAATAAATGTGAACTTTATGTTGGGTATTTTACAAAAGGTGGAGATAGTGTGCATGACATTTCACCAATCGCCGATTTAACCGTAGAGGAAGTAATCGCACTTGGAGCAGAACTAGGTGTTCCAGATCCTGTTTTATACAAAGCACCAAATGATGGCTTATCAAATAAAACGGATGAGGATAAATTAGGAGTTACTTATAAAGCAATTGCCGATTATATGGAAGATCCAAATAAAGTAACAGAAAAAGACAGAAATACAATTGAAAGATTACATAAAAATAATGCTCATAAATTTGTAATCCCAACTTATAGGAGAGGATAGAATGAAAAAAGTAAGACTATTTATAAATCAAAATGAATTTTCAAAAACAGTTGCAGAAGAATTGACAGAACATCTATATCATCATAACTTTGAAATTGATGAAAAAAAATATGAAATTGCTATTTCAATTGGTGGAGATGGAGCATTTCTTAGAATGGTAAAAGAGACAAATTTTGATCCAAGCATTTATTATATTGGTGTGCATACAGGGACATTAGGATTTCTACCTGAAGTGCTTCCAAATGAATTAGAAGAATTTGTAAGTTATTTAGAGCATGGAGATTATAAAATAAATGAAATTGGAGTTTTAGAAACGACTGTTTATGGAAAAGAAAAAAAGAAGTTTATTGCACTTAATGATATTGTTGTAAGAGATAGAGATTTAAATAGCCTTACTTTAAATGTAAAATTAGAAGGGGAATTTTTAGAAAAGTTCAAAGGGGATGGAATGCTGATTTCTACCTCAATCGGTTCTACTGCCTATAATTTAAGTTTTGGAGGAAGTATGGTATATTTTAAACTTCATACGTTACAATTAACTCCAATTGCTCCTTTTAATAGTAGTAGTTACAGGAATTTACAAAATTCAATTGTAATGCCCGAATATGTTCCCATTGATTTAGAACCAGATACTAAAAAAGACTTAATTATTACAGTAGATGGAGAAAATTACGAGTTGAAAGAAGTGACAAAAATTACTTCTAAAGTAGGAGATAAAAAGATTAAGAGACTAAGATATCATAATGTTCCATTTGGAACTGTCATTAGAGAAAAGTTTTTGAGGTGATAAAATGAAAATGGGAATTTTTGGAGGGAGTTTTAATCCACCACATAAAATGCATGAACGAATGGCTAGAGAATTAATTGAAAAGAAATTTTTAGATCAAGTTATTTTTGTTCCAACAGGTAATAAATATCAGAAAAAAGAATTAATCGATGGAGAAAAACGACTTGAAATGTTAAAAATTATTGCTTCAAAGCATTCTTTTTTTAAAGTATCAGATTTTGAATTAAAAAATGAACTTACTTATACATTTCAAACTTTAGAACATTTTAGAAAAGAGTTTCCAAATGATGAAATTTATTTTATATTAGGTGCTGACAATTTAGCAGACATCCCTAATTGGAAGAATTATGAATATTTATTAGAACATTATCATTTTTTAGTAATCAATCGTGCAAATGCCAAAAATAAATTGATGCAAGAATTTAAAAAATATGAAAACCATATTGAGTTTGTTCCAATTGAACAAGATGAGCTATCTTCTACACAAATCCGTTATTTTTTGAAGAATCGTAACAAACAAGCTTTATTAGAATTAGATTCAGATGTAGCTGATTATATTTTCAAACATAGGTTATATGAATAGATATGCGGAAAATCATATCTTTTCTATTTTTTATAGTTATTTAATAAAATATTCATAATAATTAATTTTCTGTTTCCCTCTTGATGAATGAATGTATACTATGATGCTATTACATCATAAAAAAATGTTCAAATGTTTTTGATTTTAAATAGTCAGATAGATTTTATCAAAAATGAAATTATATTATTTGAAAATAAAAATGTGAAATCAGGAGTAAATATGCAAGATGTGATGGTATGGTTATCAATGAAGCATATGGCAAATTTGTTTGTTAGGGATAAATATGTTATTTCAAGGCAGATAAAGAATGTTTTGAAAGAATTATAATGCGTGTTATAATAGAAGTGTGATGTATATAAATATAGATTATAAAAATCAATAACTAAATAATGAAAGGAAAAAAATTATGATAGAAAAAGCAGAAAGAGTCATAAATTTATTAATAGAACAAAAAGAACAGATTGCAACTATGGAGTCATGTACTGGTGGAGGATTAGCTAATGTATTAACGAATATTCCAGGAGCCAGTGAAGCCCTACTTTATAGTGCAGTTACTTATTCTAATGAATATAAAATTAAAATGGGTGTACCAGAAGAAACAATTGAAAAATATACAGTTTATAGTATGGAAACTGCAACCGAAATGGCAAAAGCAATTTCCGATTTTGCGCATTCTGATTATGGAGTAGGAATTACAGGAAAGTTAAAAAGAAGTGACCCTAATAATATCACTGAAAATGATGACTTGGTTTATTATGCAATTTATGATAAAAATAAAGACTCTTTTTATAAAGATTCTTTATATGTTACCAAAGAAAATCGTTTTGAAAATAAAGATATGGTAATAGAAAAAATATTAGATTCTTTACAACAAATATTAAAGAAGAAAAATTAGATGGTGAATTCTTGATGTTTTTTGCTTCAAATGATATAATCAAAACATAAAGAAGAGGGATAGTATGGAGAAAGAATATAAAAGTGAAGCAGAATTTTTAAAAGACTATGATTCAAGTCTATTTGAAAAATTATCAATTACTGCTGATATTTTGTTATTTAGTGTTTCAGATGGAACCAAAGAAAATTATCGAAAATTAAATGAAAAATATTTTAGTATTTTACTTGTAAAAAGAACTACTTACCCATTTAAAGACAAATGGTGTTTACCAGGTGGATTTGTAGGAATTGAAGAAACAATTGATGATGCTGCTGTAAGAGTACTTGCATCAGAAACAAATTTACACAATATTTATATGGAACAGCTCTATACATTTGGAGATGTAAAAAGGGACCCAAGAATGAGACTCATTAGTACCTCTTATATGGCCTTGGTTGATAAAAATAAATTGTTAGATACACTAGCTTTAAATGCTTCTTGGTTTAATGTTATGGTTTTAGAGGATGAAAAAGAAATGCATGTAACATTAGATAATGGAAACGAAGTCATCAAATTTGTTGCAAAGAAGACATTAATATCTAAGACAACAGAACGTTATGCTTATGAAATTGTTAGCAATGATAAACTTGCTTTTGATCATGCCCATACCATTGCAGTAGGAATAACAAGATTAAAAAACAAAGTCAACTCTAGTGATATTGTCTTTAATATGATGCCAGAATACTTTACACTTGGGGAATTGCAACAAGTATATGAAGTGATTTTAGGTAAAAAATTATTAGATCCAGCCTTTCGAAGGATCATTGCCAAAAAAACAGAAAAAACTTCAAAAATGAAAACAGGAGAAGGGCATAGACCATCTGTCCTATTTCGTTATAAAAAGTGAGGAGAGGTAAGATGAAAAAAATATTATATGTTAGTTTATTATGCTTGATATTGACAGGGTGTGGAAATAAGCCAAAAGAGAAAGAACAGGAGTCATTAGATAAAATTGCGCAAGAACAAGAAAAAGCAGAAGAAAATGTATATTCAGTGATGAGTCAAATAATGACTGAATATCAACTTTCGAAATTAGATTCAGAACCAATTGAACTGCCATTTACAGTTACTTGCAACGAAAAAGAAGGTTGTACATATGGTAAAGGAAGAAAACTGGATTTAGAAACTGTTCCAAAGTCAGGAACGTTTACGTTAAAAGACGAATCATTAATTTTTGAACCTACATCAGATATTAAAATGGAAAACTATTCTTGTTCTATTAGTGATAAGAATATTGTTACATGTAAAAAATAAAGGAGAAAAACATGAAAAAAATATTATATGTTAGTTTATTATGCTTGATATTGACAGGATGTGGGAGTAAAACGTATAAGACAATAAGTGCAACAGAAGCCAAAAGTATGATGAATGAAGAGACTATCATTTTGGATGTTAGGACAAAAGCAGAATATGAAATTGTTCATATAACAAATGCGATTAATATTCCATTAGATACCATTGACGAAAACGTATCAGAGATATTAAAAGATAAAAACCAAACTATTTTAGTATATTGTCAAAGTGGAAACAGAAGTAAGCAAGCATCACAAAAATTAGTTGATTTGGGCTATGTAAACGTTTATAATTTTGGCGGACTGAACAATTGGAATTATGAAACTGCAAGTCCTAAAAAAGACAGCACAGAGTTATTGTTAAATCAAGTAATTAGTGCAGTTAAAATGGTCTATTTTGAAGAAGTTATCGAAGGAAATGCAAATTCAACATTTGAAGTTGTATGTGATGGAACTACTTGCACTTATGGAGAGGGTAAAACGTTATCGTTAGCTGGGAACATTATTCCAACTGGAACCATTGTATTAGAAAACGATGGTACAGTTCAATCAGCAAATAATATTTTAATAAATGGATATAACTGTTATATAGGAAAAAATGAAATAGTGAATTGTGATTAATAAAATAAAGAAAGCGTGATTATATTTTTTGGAAATCACACTTTTTTTGATGGTTTTTTCTTGACACCAGTTCTTCAGATTTGTTATGATGGATAAAGTTCGCTAGAAAGAAAGTGATAAAATGTATCAGGCATACGCAGCTAGACGTTTAAGAAAAAGTGATGACCTTATTGGTATATTGGAAAATTTAATAGGCACTAGTAATACGCCAAAAAGATTAATGGAAACGGATAGAGTAATCGCATTAGTAAATGGTTTCGCAAGTTTTAATTATAAAGCAAAACATTTAAAATCAGAAGATTTAAAAACTCGTTTAGAGAGCTGGGCGAAAGAAAACGGGATGGTAGTAATTGCTACATCTTGTGCCCTTCTTGTTTTTGCTTCTTCTTTTGCTTTGCAAAATTCTCCAATTGCGGTTATTACAGAATCTTTTCAAAACGAAATTTTGATTACTTTCAATCATGCGCAAAGGGACTTTTTGTCATTACAAGATTGGGAAGCGGGGTTGTATGTAACAAAAGAATCAAGCGTCTTAGAAAACTCCATTTCAAAAAAAATTAGTTCAGATGATGAAATTACTAAGATGGAGAGCATCACCGCTAAAATGATAGAAGAATATACGCAAGCGATGGTGAAAGGTGCAGATATCTTATCTGAAGATACGAGTCTTTCAGGAGAATCATCATTAGAATTGGCTTCTCCAAAAGATTTAGCTCTTTCTACAGAAATTATTGTAGAAACACCTGACATTTTATCAGAACGTTGTGGTGTAGAAATTGTTATTCCATCATCTATTAAACAGACAGGATTATGTCGAAATTATACCTCTTATACTTATTACTACGGAAGATGGAATCAAGGAACTGGACAAAAAGCATTATCTGAACAATGGGGAGCTGCTGGAAAACCTAGTTCAAATGGTATTGCAACATTAAATGATAGATATTTAGTAGCTGTTTCTCCTAAATTTGGAAGTGTAGGAGATCATATAGACATTGTATTATCTGATGGTCAAATAATTCTTGCTACTATTGCAGATGTGAAGGGCAAAGATGCTACTAGTGAGTGGGGACATGTTTTAACAAAATCAGGAGCGGTAGATATTATTGAATGGGAAGCAACTGGGGCTAAATCAGACATAGATTTAGGTAGTTGGGCAAATGTTACAGTAGATAAAATCATTAATTATGGTAAAGAAATTGTTCCTGTTTATGAAGTGGAAGAAGTAGAAAAAGAATTAGAAATTGTTAATACAGAAGAACAACAATATATTCAATTGTATAGTGAAATTTATGGATTAAATGAAGAAAAAGTTTACCAAATCTTAAGTGATATGACAAATAACTTTCAAGATAAAGCATATCGAGCTGAAAATATTATTGGAGCTTCACAGATAAATGGGAAAACAATTATTTGTACAAATAAAGAAATGGCAATTTTACTTGCTGTTAGAAATATTTATCAGAATCCAAGGGCATTTGGTTATCATGAAAGTGACTTAAAAACAGCAATTCCATATCAAACGGGTCTTACATTTGCAGATCAAATCTTTTATGCATCCAATGTATTAGGAGTAGATCCAGTTTTGAACTATGCTATTTGTCAAGCCGATTCTAGTTTTAGCAGTCCTATGTTTTTAATTAAAAATAATCCAAGTAATTTAAAATGGAATGATGAATTTGCTACATTTCCAAGCCCAATGGCAGGATTCATAGAAGAAGGAATAGAACTTTTAAACTATAAGGCAAAGGGTTTAACAGGAATTACATCCATAGAAGAAAGATATCAAAGAGATATGAAACAAGCAAATCCAATATGGGTTTCGAATGTAATATTTATTTATAACTATGTTATGGAACATTATGATACTATTTTTAATCCACAATCAGATAAAACTTTATCAGATGTCAAAATATATGTATTAAATTAAAATACCTGCAACCAGGTATTTTTTGACATCCATTGACAATTTTATAAAATCGTTTATAATAGCAAATAAATTTTAGGAGGCATTTATGGAGAAAGATAATCTTATAGAAATAGAAAAAAAGAAAAGTATAGAAGAAAACTTAAAACTATTAAAAAAGCTTCAAGATTTAAAAAAGCGAGCAATGAAAACATCAAATTTGAAAGGGGAAAAATAATATGAAAATATTGACAGCAAAAGAGTACAAAGAAAAGAATCCAGAAGCTTATTTAAATGATTATATTAATTATTTAGAAGAACAGCAAAAAGAAGCAGAAACAGTATTAGAAAGTGCGAAATCACTTGCGCTAAGTGAAGATGTTTTAAAGCAAATTGAAGCTCAGTCAAGAGAAATCACTCATATTTTAGAACTTATTGAAACCCGTCTAGGACAAATCATATTAAACACAGTTGACCATTTATCACTAGAAGAATTACAAGCTTATTTTGATTATAGTATGGAACAAAAAGAACAAGAAGAAAAAAGAGCAGAGTTAGAAGCAGAGAAGCAAGAATTAGAAGAAGCCCTATCAAAAGTAAATGACGAAATAGAAGCAAACTTAATTCAAAATGGAAGAAGTAGAGAGCTTTATGACCAAACAAATATAGGCGATTTTTTTGACGAAAATATTACTCCAGCACAGTTATATTCCAATATATTATCTGGTAATGTTACAGAATTCTTACACCAAGACATAAAAAAAGCATTAGAAATAGAATGTAAAATTCAAAATATTACTTTATCAGAAAAAGAATTAGAAAAACTAGCAACACAATTTGTAAGTCTCATTCGTGAAAGTCAAAAAATACTAGAGTATTCTGAGGATGCCAAGGAACAACTTGCTCAAAATTTAATGACAGAAAATGGATTTCTTCGAATTTTACCACCTGATTTTGATAAACAAACTCCTATTTTTATTGCTTATGATTTTATGAGTTTTTCTAAAACAAGAACTTATTTTTATGATATTCTTCCTCCAACTTTACAACAAACTTTAACCAAAGAGCGTTTTATTGGTGAAACTTATGAGTCATTAAAAAGAACTTATGAAGCTTACCAAAACGGAGATGAAACTGCAAATGAGGATTTAAATGAAAAAGAAAGAAAAGAAAAAGCAAGATTAGAAGAACAATTATCAAAAGTAAATTACGATATTACTTGCTTAGATACAAAAATAGAAGCAAGAAACAATTTCCTTTCTGATGAAGATGCCTTGCGCTCAGTTTTAAAAGCTGCAATCGAAAAACAGTTAGAAAGAAGTCAAATATCAACAGAAGAAATCAAAAGTGCAGTTGTGGAAACAGAAGACGCAGCAAACGCATTAAAAGCACAATTAGTTAGCGCTTATGAAGAATATATGAAGAAAACAAAAATGTTAATAAAAGCAAGAACAATTTTAATAAGTTCTAGTTATGATTCTTTCTTTTATGCAGTAGATCAAAATAATACACGCAGAATTTATAAAGCCTTTGGTGTAATGGCAACAGAAAAAGTGGTTGAACCATTTGTAGAAACAGAGCAAAGAAGATTAGAACAATTACAAATTATGGTAGCTATACAAAATGAATTAGAGAGAATTGGAAAAGCAATCAAAGAGAAAAAAGCAAATTCTAACTTTATTACAAGACAATTCTCAGTATATAGAGATTCTTTAAATAGATTAGAAGCCCAATTTAATCAAGCAAAAACAAATGGATTTCAGAAATTACAAAGCAAACAATTATGTTATATTTATGCGCCCAAAATCAGTTGCTCTATTATGGAAGATGGCGTTTGTTTAATGCCGAATGTTGTTACAATAGACCCACAGTCTTTTGAAGAACTTAGAGAGAGACAACAAGGATTTTGGGATCTAAGTACAGGAATTGATAAGAATACTCAAAGAAAATATCTAGAAAATAATCTTAGCTTTGTTGATTGGGATGGTTTTGCAAAGGATTTAATGCAAAGACAAGAAGAATTGGTAACCAAATTATTTGATTTTGAAAAAGAAGAAGATTTTAATTTTCATTTTTCTATCACGCCAGAAGAAAGAAAAACATTATTAAAGATTCAACAAACAATATTAGATATTGCAGAATCTGTCTATGAAGAAAGAAGAAACTTCAGACAATGTTTAGGTACTCATATGAATGTACTTGATGAGAAAAAGAAAGCAGAATTAGAGGCAATTCTGGGAAAAGGAAGCAATTTATGTAGAGAAAACCTAGCTACTTATATTGAAAACACAGAAGAAGAATTAGCGGTACTAAAGAAGTTGTTATTTGGAAACAGAGCTTTATGTGGAGAACTTTCACTTGAACTTCCAGAAGAAAGTCCAGTTTATGCTGAAACAGAAAATGATTTAGAAGTTAGAGTTAGAAATTTAAATATCGAAGGTATCGATACATTACAACAAGCAAGATTTTACCTAAATTTATTATCAGAATTAGATACTTATACTGTTTCGAAAGAGGGTGTCAAAACGTTCTGTTTAGAGCATCATGTAAAAGTGAAATAGAAAGTACTCAAAACTATTGTCAATTATTTTTACAATAGTTTTTTCGTTACGAAAGCATCATTAAATTCCTACTATATTTTTATGTACCTTTCTGATATAATTAAAAAGGTGATTTCTATGAAAAAAAAGATTGTATTTCTTTCAGCTATTTGTTTTGCAATTGACCAGTTATCAAAAGCTTTATTAGATCATTTTCTAGAATTGAATCAAAGTATTGATATAGTACCTTCTTTTTTTTCTATAACTTATGTTAGAAATGAAGGCGCAGCTTGGAGTTTGTTTTCTGGAAACCAAGTATTCCTGATTATTATGTCTTTTATCGCTCTTTATGTTATTTATGTTTATTTTATAAAAAATAAATCATTAAGTACACTAGAGTTATGGAGCTATGGACTTTTATTAGGAGGGATATTTGGTAACCTAATAGATCGTGTATTAAGAGGATTTGTAACTGATTTTTTGGATTTTACGATTTTTAATTACCATTTTCCAGTATTTAATATTGCTGATATTGGAATCGTAATAGGGGTATTTTTCACTATTGTCAGTTTATGGAAAGGAGAAAAAAATGGAAACAATAGAAGTAACAGAGAGTGTCAAGAGAATTGATGGATATTTGATAGAAAAATTAGGTGTTAGCAGAAATAAAATACAAAAAATGATTGAGGAAAAATCTATTTTAGTGAATGGGAAAAAGGTAAAAAATAGTACAAGTTTAAAAACAGGAGATGTTATTACAGTAGAAGAACAAAAAGAAGAAGAGATGAATGCAGAACCAGAAAATATTCCATTAGATCTTGTATATGAAGATTCTGATATCATTATTGTAAACAAAGAAAACGGAATGGTTGTACATCCTGCAGTTGGTAATCTACATGGGACTTTGGTAAATGCGCTTTTATATCATTCTAAAAATTTAAGTGATATAAATGGAGAATTTCGTCCTGGAATCGTTCATCGAATTGATGCTTTTACAACTGGATTGTTGGTTGTTGCCAAAAATAATCATGCCCATGAAATTTTAGCAAAACAATTAGAAGAAAAAAGTACACATAGAAAATATATTGCTTTAGTTTGGGGAGTTATTCCAAATGATACTGGCACAATTGATGCTCCTATTGGTAGAGATCTATCTGACAGAAAAAAGATGGCAGTTGTATCAGGTGGGAAACCTTCAGTTACTCATTTCAAGGTATTAGAGAGATTTCCAAAAGCAACATTAATTGAACTTCAATTAGAAACAGGAAGAACGCATCAAATTCGTGTTCATATGAACTATATAGGCCATCCTGTGGTGAACGATCCAGTTTATGGTAAGCGCTTAAAAATAGATGAATCTGGCCAATGCTTACATGCAAAAGAGCTAGGATTTATTCATCCTAGCTCAGGAGAATATATGGAATTCGATAGCGAACTTCCAGAATGTTTTTCTAAAATTTTAAATCATTTTAAAGATTCATAAAGTAAATAGTAGTACTTAAAACGAGTGCAAAGAAATTCCAAGCTAAATATGGAAGTAACAATTTAGAACTTGTTTTATTCAAGCTTTTACTCTCGTAGTATAAAAATAAAGTACTTAAAAATATGGCAACTACATCTACAAAGCTAAGAAATAAAGAATGAAGTTTAAAAAAAAGTAGTGGGTATAATTGATTTAGTAAGTAATTGATAAATAAAATTTGATTATATTCTTTTTCTTTTTTTCCGTATTCTTGGTAAATAAGATAACTACTAAAAGCAATTAAACCATATAAAATAGGCCAAACAATTCCAAAAATGATGGGTGCAGGTGCAAACTTTGGAAGATTAATTTCATTATAAAATGAAGTATCTAGTGTAAATAAGCTACTAACAAACCAAGGAAGTAATAGGCCTATAAAAAGAATTAATTTTTTCATAATCCCTCCTCTTATCATTTTATGAGGGATAAAATAAAATATACAATTTTGACCAAATATATCGGTTTTTGGTATAATGATTAACGACTGGAGGAATTTTTGATGGAAGAAATGATTATCAGTAGAAATGATGAGTTAGTAATGCGATTGCTGCATTATTTCATTACAGAAGAAGGATATAGTCCGATTATTTTACATGGTGCTCAAAATGAAATATGGCTTGAAAATTTAGACAGTGATTGTAAAATTATAAGAATTGTATCTAATTACATTCACAATGATGAGCAATTGAATTTTGATTTATTTAAAACCAAACAAATTATTAGACGAATTAAACGAAAAACATTTTCTTTTAAAATGGATGCACTTAGTATTTTTTTAAATTTGGGTGAAAATGTTCACTTGAATGATTTTAAAAATTTAATTGATCATGTATCTGTAGTAGAAATCGAAAATATGGAAGATTTAGAAAATTGTGATGAAGTAAAAGAAAAATTTCCTAAAATTTTAGAAGATACAGATTTTAAAGAGAAAGGCTTAGAACTATTTGTAAAAATAACAGAGGATTTGAATAAAAAAAATCAAGAAGATTCCGCCAAAATAGAATCTGTATTTAAAATGAAAAAGCCATTTGTAACTTATACATTAATTGCAATTAATGTACTAGTATTTTTCTTAGAACTATTATATGGAATTCAAGAAACTGCTTATTATGGAGCGAATATTGCTGAGTATATTCGTGCTGGTGAATTTTACCGTCTTATTACAAGCGCTTTCATGCATGCAGGTATTATTCATTTAATGTGTAATATGTATTGTCTTTATATTATTGGACCACAATTAGAAAGTTTTTTTGGAAAAATAAAATTTTTAATCATTTATCTAGTAAGTGCGATTGCAGGCAATTTAATGTCTATGCTTTTTACAACAGGAGCTAGTGTTGGAGCATCAGGCGCTATTTTTGGGCTTTTTGGTACAATGCTGTATTTTGGATATCATTATCGTGTTTATCTAGGAAATGTAATGAAATCTCAGCTTTTGCCATTAATCATTATGAATCTTCTTTTAGGTTTTATGATTAGTGGAATTGATAATGCTGCTCATATAGGCGGATTAATTGGTGGGACTTTAATTACAATAGCACTTGGAGTGAAATATCATTCTACAACATTTGAAAAAATTAATGGTTGGATTGTAACGATTATTTTTATATCTTTTCTGTCATATTTAGCATTTATAGGGATATAGTATGAAAATCAATTACCAAATAGAATTAGAAAAAATAATTGAACAAGTACAAAAAGAAGGTAAGATCCCAACTTTACTTTTGCATAGTTGCTGTGGCCCATGTAGTAGTTATGTACTAGAATATTTATCAGAATATTTTGAAATCACTATCTTTTATTTTAATCCAAATATTACAGAAATAGAAGAATATCGAAAAAGGGTAGAGGAACAAAAACGTCTCATTAAAGAATTAAAACCGAAAAATCCAATTCATTTTTTAGAAGGAATTTATAATCCAGACATTTTTTTTGATATTGCAAAAGGATTAGAGGAAGAGATAGAAGGCGGAGCTAGATGTATAAAGTGCTATTATCAAAGATTAGAAGAAACTGCAAAAGTAGCAAAAGAAAAAAACTTTGATTATTTTACAACCACTTTAACAGTAAGCCCATATAAGAAATCAGAAAAATTAAATGAAATTGGAGCTTATTTAGAAAAACAATATCATATTACTTATTTACACTCTGATTTTAAAAAGAAAAATGGATATAAAAGATCAATTGAATTATCAAAAGTATATGGATTATATAGACAAGATTATTGTGGATGTATTTATTCTAAAAAAGAAGCAGAAAAAAGAAAGTATCTGTATCAAAATGCTGACTAATTTAGAAAAGCTTCAAAAGAACATATAGAAATAGTCATAACAGAGCAGTATTTTTCCGTTATATCTTTTAAAGATATAAATTTGGATTGTATCTGTTAGAACTATGACAGTAAAACAATTAGATGAAGTAAGAAAAAAATTATTGGCTGATGTAATAACGGCATTCAAACAATATGTAAAAATAAAATAGAACTATAGAAAAGTAGTTCTATTTTTGATATAATGGAGATACTATAAGAGGGTGAAAAGATGGAAAGAGAAACAATTAACAATATAAAAACATTAGGAATTGATATGATAAATGAAGCAAAAAGCGGTCATTCTGGAATTGTATTGGGAGCAGCCCCAATTATTTATACGTTGTACGCAAATCATATGAATATCAATACCAGTGATTCCAATTGGGTAAATAGAGACCGTTTTGTAATGTCAGCAGGACATGGTTCCGCATTACTATATGCCACGCTTTATATGGCTGGATACGATTTATCCATTGACGATTTGAAGAGATTCAGAAGAATCGGTTCCAAAACTCCAGGGCATCCTGAAGTAGGAATTACGCCTGGTGTAGATATGTCAACAGGACCACTTGGACAGGGAATTGCGTCTGCAGTAGGAATGGCTATCGCAGAAAAAATGTTAGAAGAAAAATATAAGTTTCCAAAAGAAAAAGCCTTTAAAAATAAAAAATTGATCGAATATCGTATTTATGCTCTTTGCGGAGATGGAGATTTAATGGAAGGAATTAGTTATGAGGCTGCCTCTTTAGCAGGGACTTTAAATTTAGATAATTTAATGATTTTATACGATTCTAATAACATCACGTTAGACGGAAAGACAGATACAACATTTAAAGAAAGTATCTTAGACCGTTTTAAAGCTATGGGGTGGTATACTGACACTGTAAAAAATGGACTTGTAGTGAATGATATTAACAAAGCAATTACTAAAGCCAAAGAAAGCGGGAAACCATCTATTATTGAAATTAAAACAATTATTGGAGTTGGTTCCGCTTTAGCAGGTACTAATGAAGTTCATGGGAAGCCATTAGAAAAAGAGGACATGGAGCAATTAAAGACTAGTCTTGGAATTTCTAATCTCCCTTTCTATGTAAATGAAAGCGCTAGAACTGATTTTAGGGGAAAAATATCATCAAGAAGTAATAAAAAATATGAAGAGTGGGTAAATAATTATAGAGAATATGTAAACAAAGTATTAGATGGAGATGCATCTAAATTAAATATTTTATTTGGTAAAGAAAAGCCTGCTGATTTAAATGGAATTGATTTTGATTTAAAACCAAAGGAAGCAACTAGAGCAAGTAATGGTAGAATTATGAATAAATTTATCAAAGAAGCACCAACATTAGTAGGTGGTAGTGCCGATTTATCTAGTTCTACAAAAACTTATCTAAATGATTTGGGAGACTTTAGTATTACAAATAGAACAGGTAGAAATATCTTTTTTGGTGTACGAGAACATGCGATGGGAGCAATATTGAATGGAATGGCACTTTCAGGATTTCGACCATTTGGTTCTACGTTTCTTGTTTTTTCTGATTATCTAAAACCTGCAATTCGAATGTCTGCATTAATGAATTTACCAGTTACTTATATTTTTACACATGATGCAGTCAATGTTGGACAAGACGGACCAACTCATGAACCAATAGAACAGCTAGCAATGCTTCGTTCTATTCCTAATCATGATGTATTTAGACCAGCCGACGGAACAGAAATTATTGGAAGTTGGGCTTATATTTTAAATAGTAGACATCCAAATTCTTTAATTCTATCTCGTGTTGATGTAGATAATTTAAAAGAGACAAACCCAAATGGAGTTTTATATGGAGGATATATTTTAAGAAAAGAGCAAAATAGTTTACATGGAATTATTATAGCGACTGGAAGCGAAGTTATGACCGCTTTAAAAATAAGTGATGAGTTATTTAAAGAGTATGGTTTAGATTTAAGAGTTGTTAGTATGCCATGTAGAGAGCTCTTTCTAAGACAAGATAAGCAATATAAAGATAGTGTTTTGCCATCAGGAGTAAGAACTGTTGTAATAGAAGCCGGATCTAAATTTGGCTGGGAAGGATTTGTTTACAACAATAATTATCTCATTACCATAAATCATTTTGGAGCGAGTGGAACAAAAGATGAAGTTTTAGAATTCTGTAAATTTGATTATGAAAAAATAAAAAATAGAGTTATATCATTATTTCGTTAAAAGAAAAAAAGGCTTAAAAATGCCTTTTTTATATTTTCCTATATAAACCAATTGCTTTACCTAATATAAAAACATTATCTAAAATAATTGGTTCCATTGTATCGTTTTCTGGTTGTAATCTGAAATATCCATTTTCTTTATAAAATGTTTTTAAAGTTACTTCATTTTCACTTGTCATAGCTACTACGATTTCTCCATTACGTGCAGTATTTCTTTTTTCTACGATCACAATGTCTCCATCTAATATTCCTGCGTTTATCATACTTGTTCCACTCACTAATAAAGTAAAAACCTCTTTATTTCTAGGAATTAGGTAAGCAGGCAAAGAGAAAAATTCATTCGGCTGTTCGATCGCTTCTATAGGACTTCCTGCAGTGATTTTTCCCAAAAGTGGGACTTCAATTACTTCTGGATCTTTTATATCAAATTCGTTTGGAACCAAAAGCTCAATTGCGCGATTTTTTGTATCTTCTTTTTTTATAAATCCTTTGGCTTCTAAATTGTTCAGATGGGCATGTACAGTTGCAGGAGAAGAGACATCCATCGCTTTACAAATTTCTCTGATTGTAGGCGGATAGCCGTGAGAAACAATATATTCTTTAATGAAACTCAAAATTTCTTCTTGTCGTTTGGTTAATTCTTTCATTTAAACCTCCTTTTTACATTACATATACAGCATAACACAAAACAAATAAAAAGTCAAACAATTGTTCGGAAACACTCTTGACACGAACTATTGTTCGTTATATAATGTTAATGTAAGAAGGAGGAGTTAAGTATGAAAGAAATGTTAAAAAGTAAAGGAATTATTTTATTTATTGTTATGGTGTTAGGAGTTACTTATACAAACTCCTTAAGAAGCGATAAGCTAGAGGATGAAAACTTAAAGGAGTATCGTGATATTATTGTTATGAATTGCAAGTAAATTCGACAAAATGAGAAATTTTCTCATGATATTATAGTGATGGTGATATCATGAGAAAGTACTATCTGTTTATTGTTAGGAATGACTTTTATGAAGTATATAAAGATAATAGTTTTGTATTATATAAAACTTTAGAAAATTTATGGAAAATCAAAAAAAAGGATTTTAGTTATGGACTTTCTTTATATGATGCACTATGCCAAACATTTGATGTAGATATCTTAAATCGGTATTTTAAAGGAAAATATCATAATAGAATTATGTCAGAAAAAAATAGACATATTATAGTGAACAAACAAAAAAAATATTATGTGTTAATAGAACTACATTATTCTTGTACTATTGTTTTAACAAACATTAATATGCCAAATGTTTTGAGAGATTTTAACTATTATAATAGAAGAATCTTTGTTTGTGATTTTGTCAATGAAGATTTTTTTTGGCTAAATAATCAATATCAAAAATAAAGGATTGAGAAAAAATGAAAAAGTGCTATAATAGTTTCTTTAGAACGGAGAAAAATTATGAAAAAAAGATATTTAGCATTTTTAATGAGTATTTTTATGCTATTAAACATTGGTTGTAAGCAAGCAGAAACAGAAACAAAAGAAGAAACTATAGAAGTACAAGAAGAAATGATAGAAGAACCAAAAGAAGAAACTGTTGTGATAGAAGAGCCAGATGAAAAAGATATTGTAATTAGTGCTATTGGAGATTGTACATTAGGAACTGACACAAATTTTGGATATGAAAGAAGTTTACCTGCAGTTTTAGATAGTCAAGACAGAGATTTTGGTTACTTTTTTAGTGGAGTGTATGATATTTTATCTAATGATGATCTAACCATTGCAAATTTAGAGACCACTTTTACAAACGCAACTGAAAGGGCAGAGAAAACTTTTAACTTTAAAGGAGATATGGACTATGCAAATATTCTAACAGAAGGTAGCGTTGAAGTAGTCAATTTAGCGAATAATCATACTCATGACTATAAAGAAAAAGGATATTTTGATACAATTGCTTCATTAAATGAAGTAGGAATTCCATATTTTGGTTATCAAGATTATACAATATTAAATATCGATGGAATTAAAATTGGCCTTGCAGGGCTTCCTGGTTGGAATGAGGAAACTGCAAAGGCAGAAACAGAAAAAGCTATTTCCTATTTAAAAGAACAAAAAGCAGACTTAACTATTATGACCTACCATTGGGGAATAGAAAGAGAATATAAGCAAAATACCACGCAAGAGAATATTGCAAGACATGCAGTAGAGCTAGGAGCAGACTTGGTAATTGGGCACCATCCTCATGTAGTTCAAGGTATTGAATGTTATCAAGGAAAATATATTGTTTATTCACTAGGAAATTTTGTATTTGGAGGAAATAAAAATCCAAAAGATAAAGATACAATGATATTTAGGCAAACATTTCATTATGAAGATGACGTCTTAACAGATACAACAATAGAAATTATTCCTTGTTCTTTATCTGGAAAAACTGATTCAAATGACTATAGACCAATTGTATTAGAAGGAGAGCAAAAAGAAAAAGTATATGAAAAAATAATGAAATACAGCGCAAACATAGAATAACGAATCCTTCATTTGCATATACTTTATTAAATCATCTTGAAAACTTGTTCTAATTTTAGTACAATATAATAGAAGGAGGAATATTATGAACTGGGGAGCCTTTTTCTTAGATATATTAAAAGTATTAGGTGGTTTTATTGCTGGTGCAATATTAGGTTTCTTTATTGCTAGAAATTATATGAAAAAATATATGAAAAAAAACCCACCAATTAATGAACAAATGATACGCTCAATGATGGCAGGAATGGGAAGAACACCTAGCCAAAAGCAAGTAAATCAGATGATGAAACAAATGACTAAATATATGGATTAGCCATTGTTTTTTTTAGGAGTGATTGATATGAAGCCAATCATTGGCGTTGTAAGTAGACCAGATATTTTAAAAAGTGAGCGACGAGTAGATATTGTTTATCAAAGTATCCGAAAAATAATTACAGAACTAGGTGGGATTCCATTCGTAATTATTCCACCAATCATAAAAGAATCAAAAAAACTCACTTTAGAAGAAAAACAAGATTTGAATAGGCTATTGAGTCTATGCGATGGATTTGTTTTTCAAGGAGGAGATAACTTTTACGACTATGATTTATATGTTGTAGATTATGCTTATCAAAACAATATTCCAAGTCTTGGAATCTGTTTGGGTATGCAACTAATGAGTGTCTATAAAAATGGGGTTTTAGGAAAACTAAATACCAATATGCATTATCAATTAAAAAATTATGTTCATTCTATCAAAATCAAAGAGAATTCCAAACTCGCTTCAATTTTAAAAAAGGAAGAATTGGAAGTAAACAGTAGACATCATGATTATGTCATACAAACAGATTTAGACGTAGTAGCAACTTCAACTGATGTTATAGAAGCTGTGGAAGATAATGAGAAAACTTTTTTTATAGGAGTACAATGGCACCCAGAAGATATGATTGCATATGATGAA
>JAAWCI010000051.1 GCA_022793145.1 Bacilli bacterium
AATATGTGGTATAATCTTTATAGTATAAAAGAGTAGAGGAGATTGGAAGGTGTTCTTTTATTATGAATAAACCAGTATTATCGAGACCTTTTTTCTTCATTTTCAAGATGTTGAAACTAATAGTGTTATCACCAGTATATTTGGTAAAATATTTTTCATTAGGCTTCTTTTTTACTATGTGGTTTTTTATTTCTAATGTAGTGAATATGATAGGCTTTATTGTGATGTACCCGTCTTATATTGTTTATAAGATTGTTAGGTTTGTAGTAAATATAGTAGGAAAATTGGTGTTATTTCTATCTTATGGAGTGTATAGAATTGTAAAATTGATTTTCTTCCCAGTATTGATATTAGCAAAACCTAAGTCAAAACCAGGAACAAAGAACGAGACACTTGCAACTACAAAATCAGAAAAAGTTGTAAAAGTAGACGCAAAGAAATTAAAGAAAGCCAAAGCATTAGAAGAAAAACAATTACGAATTGAAAAGGAAAAAGAAGAAAAAGCAAGACTTGCTGAAGAACGTAAGAAAAGAAAAAAACGTGAAAATGAATCATATGTTAATGAGAATGTTACTAGAGAAAAGAAATCGTTTGGAGATAAAATTAATGATGCTTTACTTCATATGGGAAAAACTCCAAAACGTATGGTTGAGAACGTTAAAAAACGTTGGAATAATACATCTTTTGTAAAAAATGCTAAAAACAAAAAAGATATTAATCGTCAAGCATTATTGATTAATTTTGAAGGCGATGATGCCAAAAAATCTGATAAAAAGTTGATGTATGAATATGAAGGTAAAAATGCTGAAGGAAAGATTGTAAAAGGTTATTTTGAGGCCTATTCAAAAGTAGAAGTGCATTCTTTCTTATTGAGTGAAGGATTCGAAGTTTATAGTATAAAAACAAATAAATTAATTCAGTTATTACATAGTAATGCAACTGGAAATACCTCTAAAATGAAAGTGAAAGATATGATTTTCTTTTTAACACAACTTTCTACTTATATCAAAGCAGGTATTCCATTGGTTGATTCGTTAAAAATTTTAACAAAACAATTTAAAAACAAAACTTATCAACGTATATTTAGAGCAATGATTTATGACTTGACAATGGGAGAAAGTTTTAGTTCAGCTTTAGAAAAGCAAGGAAATGCTTTTCCTAGATTATTGATTAACATGGTAAAGGCATCTGAAATGACAGGAGAACTTCCAGAAGCACTAGATGATATGTCAGACTATTATACAGAAACAGAAAGAACTAGAAAACAAATGATTAGTGCTATGATGTATCCAAGTATTGTATTTGTGGTAGCAATAGCAGTAGTAACTTTTATTTTACTATATGTTGTACCAAGGTTTGTAGAAATTTACAAAACGATGGATGAAGCGTCTATTCCAGAATTTACTAGATTCGTACTTAATGTGAGTGATTTCTTACAAGCATACTTTGTATGGATATTGATTGGCTTTATTATATTTGTATTGGTAACAAGATATTTATATCATAATGTAAAAGTTATTCGTACTATGTTACAATGGACGATTATGCATTTTCCTGTATTTGGGAATGTTATCATTTATAATGAAGTTACGATGTTTACCAAAACGTTTAGCTCTTTATTAGCTCATAACGTATTTATTACGGATAGTATGGAAGTATTAAATAAAATTACAAATAATGAAGTTTATAAAATGCTAATTTTAGATACAATTACAAACTTAGCTAAAGGTGAAAAAATTTCAGAAGCTTTTAAGGATCATTGGGCGTTTCCACTTCCTGCTTATGAAATGATTGTAACTGGAGAAAAGACAGGTCAATTAGCTGAAATGATGGCAAAAGTATCTAGTTATTATCAAGATTTACATGCCAATGCGGTTACTAGAATTAAGTCTTTCTTGGAACCAGTATTAATTATTTCACTTACTGTAGTTGTAGGATTTATCGTATTAGCAGTTGTTATTCCAATGTTTAATATGTATTCTTCAATTCAAGGAATAAGTTAGCAAAAAGAGAGTAGAGGAGTAAGTACTATGGAATTATACTATGCAATTACATTCTTTATATTTGGAACTATCTTTGGTTCCTTCTATAATGTTGTTGGGTACAGGTTACCAAAAGGAGAGTCGATTTTATATCCTCCTTCCCATTGCCCAAATTGTAATCATAGATTGGGTCCATTAGAACTTATCCCTATATTCTCTTTTTTTATACAGGGAAGAAAGTGTGTTAGTTGTTATCAAAAAATTTCATGGTTTTATCCAATCTTTGAATTTAGCTGTGGTTTATTGTTCGCTATTGCTTATCTTATTTTTGGTTTATCTTTAGAACTGGTAATTGCGCTTACTTTTATTTCTATGTTATGTATTATTGTATTAAGTGATTATGAATATATGATTATTTCAGATGAAGTATTAATATTTTTTAGCATTATACTTACAGTAGAATTATTTATAAAAGATGGATTTGCTTCTACTGGAATGCATTTATTAGAAGGAGTTTTGGCATTTTTTACAATGTGGGGAATTAAAAAGCTTGGCGATTTTATGTTTAAAAAGGAGTCCATGGGTGGTGGAGATATTAAATTAATGTTTGTATTTGGATTAGTTCTAGGTTATCCGCTTTCCATTATTTCCATCTTTGTTGGATCAATTATTGGACTTCCTATTTCTTTGATTATTGTGGCAAAAAAGAGTAGTCATGAAATCCCATTTGGACCATTTTTGAGTGCAGGTGCCTTAATTTTATTACTATCACGAATTGATTTTAATTCAATTATAAAAGCGATGGAAACTTTGATAATTATGTAAAGAACCTTATTGGTTCTTTTTTATTTTAAAAGAGCATAAAAAAAGAAGCAAGTCTTTGCTTCTATAATGAATCTAAATCAACATCAGCTGCTTGCATCATAATCTCATCAATACTACGTGCAGCATTAGTAGGTGTAGAAGTTCTTTCTCTTACCATAGCGCTTCTACTTGGAGTAGAACTTTCAGATGGTCTTGCAGGTATTTCTCTAGGTACTTGCTGTGTATTGATTGGCCTTGGCTGAGTAGGTCTAGCTTGTGGTTGCTGTTGATGTGGTACTTCAGAATTTCTTGTATGATTTTCTAAATTAGGCCTTTGAATTGGACTTGTAGGTCTTGCAGGAGTAGGTCTTATAGAACCTCTATCATTTTCATTTACAGAGCGATGTGTTGAGTCTGTATAATCAAGTGCAGTTTTTAAGTCAAATGAACCTGCTAAATTATCATCATCATCTAATTCAATAAGTTTTAAAATTTCTTCAAATGTTGTTAAACCTTTTTCTACTTTTTCAAGTCCGTCTTGAAGTAATGTAATTACATCAGTATTATATACTAAACGACGTAAATCTTCTTTTCGCATATCTTGACTAATAGCGTCTTTAATCTCTTGATTAATTAATAATACTTCATGAATAGCAATTCTTCCTTTATATCCATTTCCACATTCAGGGCAGCCTTCTACAGAATAAACTTCACTTACTTCATGTCCTAATACTTTTCTAAATAAATCTTTTTCATATTGATTTGTTGGTCTTTTAGAGCGGCATTTTGGACATAACTTACGTGCTAATTTTTGTGAAATGATTCCTTCTAAAGCACTTGATAGTAAGTAACGTTCAACATCCATATCAAGCAAACGTTCAATTGTATTTAATGAATTGTTGGTGTGAATTGTTGATAATACAATATGACCTGTAATAGAAGCACGTACTGCGATTTTTGCTGTTTCAGTGTCACGAATTTCTCCGATCATGATAACATTAGGGTCTTGACGTAGGATAGATCGTAATGCAGTTGCAAAGTCTAGTCCAATTTCAGAATTGGTTTGAACTTGATTGATACCTTCGATATCCATTTCTATTGGGTCTTCAACCGTAACAATATTTGTATCTTCATTATTTAATTTTTGAAGAATAGAGTATACAGTAGTTGATTTACCACTTCCTGTAGCTCCAGTTACTAGGATAATTCCGTTAGGAACGCTAATCATTTTTAAAACCTTTTTATAATTTTCTTCACTAAATCCTAAATTTTCTATTCCACTTAAACTCATAGAGTAGTCTAAAATACGAATAACAATCTTTTCTCCTTCGCTTGTTGGTAAACAAGAAACACGAAGATCTAAGTTAACTCCCTGTAAAGTAGCTTTAATTGCACCATCTTGTGGAAGTCTAGATTCTGTAATGTTCATTCCAGAAATAATTTTGATACGCGTAACTAAGTTCTTTTTTATGGTATTAGGAACTTCAGCATAGTCAATTAGCGCACCATCAATACGAATTCTGATTTTCATGAACTCTGCATGAGGGTCAAAGTGAATATCGCTGGCACCTCTTTTGGCGGCATCAACCATAATCTCATTTACTACCTCAACAACAGGCATTTTCTCAAAATCAAATTTTTTTAACATTTAAAAATTCATCCCCTTTTATTCTTTTGGACTAGCTTTTATCCTGAAACTATTATATAATACTATTAGAATAAATTCAAGTACCGTGGGAGGAGTTTATGAAAAAATTAAATAATAAGGGGTTTATGTTGACAGAAACGTTAGTGGTTGCAACTTTTGTAATTGCAACATTGGTTTTCTTATATACACAATTTAGAACAGTAAATAGAAGTTATAGTACCAGTTTTAAATATAATAATGCAGAAGAATTATATGCACTTGGAAATGTGAGTGATTATTTAAAGCTAAATGGAATTCATACAGTTGGCTCTATTGTAGCTTCTAGTTCTGAACGCTATTTGGATATTACTGATTGTAATGGTAGTTTTTTATCAGAAGCAAATTATTGTACAGCTCTTGTAAACACATTGGGAATTAAACAGATGATTGTCACCTCTGAAAATTTAGATGAATTAAAATCTGCCATGAAAAGTAATGAACGTTTGTCAGAGAATATGAAAGATTTTATTTCTGTTATTAAATATAATAAAACGGGATCAAATTACCGAATTATTGCAGAATTTACAAATGGTACATTTGCGACAATTACTATATAAGGAGGAGTAACATGAAGAATCAAAAAGGGTTTACCTTGGTAGAATTAATTGCATCTTTTACACTTGCGCTTGTTATTATGTTTTTCTTATTCCAAATTGTGATTACTGTAAAAGAACTTTATGTATCATCTGGATTAAAAACAGAAATGTTGATTAGACAAGCCAATTTAGAAAGACAAATAGGATTAGATTTGAAGGAAAAGGCATTAACAAGCGTTGCTAGCTGTGGAACTGACTGTTATAGACTTGTCTATGGAGATAATACTTCAAAAGAATTAAAGGTAGATAGAAGTAGGAATATTGTTTCTTATGGGGCTTATCAAATTTCTATTCAAGATGGAAGTAAAATTGGTAATTTTACAATTACTAAAAATACAGTGTCTGGAGTTTCTAGTGGAAAATATAATACCATTTTATTAATTGATATTCCGATTACCAATAAAGTAGTAACAGGAAGAAACTTTGGAGTTCATATGGTTTATCAATATGATAGTAGGGTAACTAATATTGGTTTATAACAGAAGAGTCCAAAAATCAAATAAGAAAAATACCAAAATTGAAGCGAGTAAGGCATGAATGACTCTTGCTACTAAAAATGGAAAGTATTTAATTTTAGTAGTACTGATGATGCTGATTACTTGCATATGGACAGAAAGTCCGCCAAATGAAAGTATCATAGCAGTTAAGATACTTTTTAATTTTAATGGGATATTTAATACACTGACATACTTTAATCCTTGTGTCATTTCTACAAATCCGTTTAAAATGCTTTGATTATAATTGTTAAGTTGAATATTTTTATCAATAATTGTTGTGATAACTAAGAAAGTTGTTACAGTCCCTAAAATTAATAAAAGGGTTGAAATACTATTTTGAAGCGCTTTTGTTAAAATCTGGCCGAAATTAGAAGAGTTACTGATTCGTTTTTGATGCATAGAAAAAATTGCCTTTTTTAAAGATATGGAGCAACTTTTTTCTTTTGTTGGATAGAAATTTCGAAAAAGAATCCCAATGATAATATTTCCTATATAATGGCAAAGTAAAATGAGTAGTCCTACTTCTTTATTGTTTAAGAATAAAATAGAAACCGTTCCTAATATAAATAAAGGATTAGAAAAGCAGGTAAACATTAGAATTTTAGTTCCCTCTTGTTCATCAATTCTTCCTTGTTCTAATAACTCTTTTGTATATTTGGCATTGGAAGGAAATCCTGATATAATACTCATAACAAATATAAAAGCACATGAACTATTTGTTTTAAATAAACGTACCATGATAGGTTTTAATAACTCTCCACAAAGCTCAATAAAACCATAATTCATTAAAATTTCAGATAGCACAAAAAAAGGAAAAAGAGAAGGAAAAATATTGTTTTTCCATATACTAAATGAAAATGTTACCGATTCTAAAATGGCAGCACGTTCTGTTAATATTTGAATGCCAATAAAAATGAATAAACTCATTATAATAATACTAGACCATATTTTTTTCATAACTTTCTCCTTTTGGTGATATAATTTTAAAAGAGGTGAAGCAAATGTTTACTAAAGTATATGATAAAGTGAAGCAATTTTTGAGTAATGAGTGGAAATTTTTTCTTTTAATTGTTGTAATTAGTTTTATTACAATGTTTGAATTTCCATATTATATAGATACTCCAGGTGGACTTCTTGATGTATCTGATCGTATTGAAATAAAAGATAGTTATAGTAGTAAAGGTAGCTTTAATTTAGCCTATGTTTCTGAATTGAAAGCAACAATTCCAACTTTATTTATTGCTTGGCTTCATCCAGATTGGGACATTTTAAAAGAAGAAGATGTTCTTTATGATAATGAAACGATGAAAGATTTGATGTTAAGGGATCAATTACTATTACAAGAAGCAGTAGGAAATGCCACCATAGTAGGGTATCAGAAAGCAGGAAAAGAATTAACCATAAAAAATGAAAAAGTATACGTTGGATATGTTTTGGAAGAGGCTGAAACGACTTTAAAAGTAGGAGATCAAATTTTAGAAGTAAATGGAATAAAAGTAGAAAATAAAGAACAATTATCCAAATTAACTCAAACATTTAAAAAAGGAGAAACAATTGAATTAAAAGTATTGTATGAAGAGAAAGAAAAAATTAGAACTGCTACTTTAAAAGAAGTAGATGGTCGAATATTGGTAGGTATTATTCTAACTCAAATTAGTGAAGTGGAAACAAACCCAGAAATTGAATTTCATTTTAAAAAAAGTGAATCGGGTCCATCAGGAGGATTAATGACCGCACTTTCTATTTATAATATGCTTACAGAAGAAGATTTAACAAAAGGAAAGAGAATTGTTGGAACGGGAACAATTGAACTAGATGGAACAGTAGGAAGTATTGGTGGAGTGAAATATAAATTAAAAGGTGCAGTCAATAAAAAAGCTGAAATATTTTTTGTTCCAGCAGGCGAAAATTATGAAGAAGCCATGAAGTTAAAAGAAAAAAATAATTATAAAATAGAAATTATTTCGATTTCTAATATTGATGATGCGATCAATTATTTAAAAAACTTATAAAGAACTGAAAAGTTCTCTTTTTTGTATACTTGTGCTATAATCGTAGTTAGTATAGGAGTGTTGTTATGATAGAACTAAAAGGGGTTAGTAAAATATACAAAGCGAAAAAAGGAGTAAAAACAGTTGCACTTGATAATGTTTCTTTTACACTTCCAAATAAAGGGCTATTCTTTATTTTAGGAAAAAGTGGCTCAGGGAAATCGACACTATTAAATATTTTAGGTGGATTAGACAAATATGATAGTGGCGATATGATAGTTGACACTAAAAGTACAAAAAAATTTTGGGGCAAAGATTATGATTATTATCGAAATACTTATATTGGTTTTATCTTTCAAGAATTTAATTTATTAGAAGAATATAATGTTTATGATAATATTATGCTGAGTAGGAAACTTCAAAAAGAAAAAGTAAGTCAAACAGTTGTTGATGAGTTACTAAATAAAGTGGGAATTGATGGTTTAGGAAAAAGGCGGATGAACGAATTATCTGGAGGACAAAAACAGAGGGTTGCAATTGCAAGAGCATTAATAAAAAATCCAGAAATTATATTAGCAGACGAACCAACAGGAAATTTAGATGCTGAAACTGGAAAACAAATTTTTACTTTGTTAAAATCAATCTCTAAAGAAAAGCTTGTGATTGTTGTGTCACATGATAGAGAATCAGCACTCGCTTACGCAGATGGTATTATAGAAATTGCAGATGGGAAAATCATTTCTAATAGTATTCAATTATCATTAGAGGAAAATAAAGCTTTTAGAGCTAAAAAGTCAAAACTTCCGTTTTTCTCTAGTATGAAATTTGCATTTGCCAACCTAGGAAGTCATAAAGTGAAACTCTTTTTCACCATTTTATTGGTTTTTATGTCCGTTGTATTTTTTGGAACATCTAAAATCCTATCTAAATTTGATATTGAAAAAAGCCATGCGAAAACGATGGCTGAAAATAATAATGAATATGTTACTTTAAAAAAAGGAACTTATGATGACTATAATAAAAAATGGTATAATGGCGCAGATTATGTTGAATTAAACGATGAGGATATTGCTTATATATCAAAATATTTAACAAGTACTTATGTGAATAAATATCTATTAAATGAGGATAATGAAGAAATAACATTTGATATTGATTACAAGGGAATGTTTAATAATGATAAAACTTCTTCATACTATTTGATGCAACCAAACTACTTGAAATTTATAGAAACTGATGAACAATTTATCAAGCAAAAAATAATTGGAGAATATCCAAAAGCATATGATGAAATTATGATTCACAGTTATTTTGCAGATTATATTATGCAGTATGGAATTTTATTATATGAAGAAAATCCAAATCAATTTAAGAAGGAATATTATAAACCAACTAGTTATGAGGATTTTTTTGTAGGAGATAAATATTTGAAACTAGGAACAACAAAAGTAAAAGTAACAGGTATTATTTTAGATGATACAGAACCATTTCAATTTTTAAAAGAAATTCCTTATAAAGAACAAGTAGGAGTAAAAATCGAAGCCTTTTTAGGGGTTCCAACAAGCAATAATAAAATGTATGAATTTAATGCGAAAATATTAAGTAACGCAACGGATATTTATGTAGTACCAGGTTTTGTTAAAAACGTTGGTTTAAAGCCAAATACTGTTATTGATAGTAACCACTATGCTACTCAATTAAAACAAGAAGATAAGACTTATTATTTAGGAAGTCAAATGCGTCATTTAGAAAATAAAGTGAGTATATTGAATGGAGAAAAAATGACTACAATAGATTCATTGCAAAATAATGAGATTATTGTTCCAGAAAGTTATTTAGATCGAATTTCCAAAAACGAATACACAAAATTAAAGGAACAATACATTAAAGATTATAATGAGAATGTTAGAAAATTAGAAATTGAAAATAAAACTATTCGTGAGGAAAATAAAAAAGCGCAAGAAGAATATGATCTAAAATTGGAAAACGGCGAGGAAGTAGAAGAACCAATATTCAAAGAAGAAAAAGAAATTATATATAAAGATGATGATGAATTAAAGCAAGAATTTTTGAAAAACTATTTAAAAGAAAACTCTATATTAGATATTCCTGTATCTTTAATATTGTCAGCTCACCAAGGCACAAATAAACTAGGAAAATTTGAAAATTTAAAAATTATAGGGATAGAATTAGATGGAGATAATATCTATATACCTAATACAATGGCACAAGATTTCATGAGAAAAAACTATTATGTTTGTAACTTATTGATTCGAGAAAAAGATAGGAAAAAAATTGAAGAACTATTTATAAATTTTCCATATGATGATGCGAAATATTTAAGTATTACAACTTATTCTGAAAATATTTCAACAATTAGTTTGGCATTGGGAAACCTTGCTTTTATTGCAAAATATGCAAGTTATATATTTGGTTTTTTTGCCTTTATTCTACTTACCAATTTTATTGTAAATTCAATTTATTATAATAAAAAAACAATTGGAATATTAAGAGGATTAGGTGCTAGAAAAAAAGATGTTTTCAAGATTTTCTTAAACGAAGGTCTTATTATCGGAGTTTTTTCATTAATTTTATCAATTACAACTTTATATATTGCCATATACATAACAAATAATTATATATCAAGCCATTTATTTTTCCATATCGATTTTATTATATTTATGCCAGAAAATTTATGTATTATTATTGGTAGTGTACTTGCTATTATCTTTGTATCTTCACTATTTACAGTTAGAAGAATAGCGAAAATGAATCCAGTAGATGCTATATTAAATAAATAGGTATTTAAAAACAAATCATATCAATTTTTTTGAGGGTTTGTTTTTTTTGTTATAATACATTTATTAAGAAAGGGGTAATCTAAATGACTTTTTTAGAACTTAATGATGAAAATATTAAAGCAATTGCAGATAAAGTGATTAATCATACTTATTATGGAGATGAAAAACGTATTATTCATGATGTCTTTCACCAGTTTAAATGCAATAATAATTTAAATGAAATTGCTATAAAAATAGCAATCGTTGATTTAACAAGTTCTACTCATTTATCACAAAGACTGTTATTCAATTTATGCTGGAATTATAAAGAGAATGTTACCTCATTATAGTAAAAAAGTAACTGCATATCAAATTGAAACGTGGAGAAAAAATTTCAACTATGAAGCTTTTAATGATTGCATTACAAATTTATTAGAAGAAAAAAATGTTCATGTCAAATATCGACGTAGAATGCTTGATTATTTTATGTGGTATCCAAATAGAAAAAATCAAAATTTGAGTGAACATAATGTAGCTTTATAAAGAGGAGTATTAATTTTTTTGCAACTATGTTATACTAATGGCGTTGAGGAGTGAATGTATGGGAAGAAAATTATTGATAACAACTATTATTTTGACATTTTGTTTTTCTTGGGTAGGGTGTCAAAAAAAGGATATTCCAAGTGAATTTGGAAAGGACAATCAAGAAGAAAAAGTAAACTATAGAATTATAGAACCAGCTGAACTAAATGAAATAGATGGAGTTTTAATGAGAATAAAAAAAGACACCTTAACTAGAATAAGTGCAACAATTGTTATTTATGATTATACCAATGATGATAATATTTATGGTCAAGCTTACCGAATTGATAAAAAAGAAAACGGGAAATGGACATCTTTAAAAACATTAGATGGAAAAAATTGGACAGAAGTAAACTGGATTTTAATAGGGTATCATGTTGATGAACATGATCGATTAGAACTAAATATTGGTTGGAAAGATATGTATGGCACATTACCAAATGGAGAATATCGAATTGTAAAAGACACTTCAAAGCAAGGTGAAATGAAACATTACGAATTTTCTGTACAATTTATTATTGAATCATAGAAAGCAAGAAATTCTTGCTTTTTTGTAAGCTTAATTTGATAGAATAAAAAGAGAAATTATTGTATCCTGAAAAAGGAAAGGAGGACATTATGAACCTAGGTGAGAAAATAGTCAAAATTAGAAAAGACAATGAGATGTCTCAAGATGATTTAGCTGAAATTTTAAACGTTGCAAGACAAACTGTTTCAAATTGGGAAAACTCTAAAAATTATCCTGATATTGAAACATTGATTGAACTTAGTGATAAATTTCATATTTCTTTAGATGTCTTATTAAAAGGAGATAAAGAAATGGTTTATAAAATGGATAAGAAAATGAAGAATGCAAAAATTTTTAAAACTGTTACACTTGTTTTACTTTTAATATTACTTTTTGTAAGTGTTATTTTTGGGTTAAATTATCGAATGAAAAAAGAAAAAGAGAGGAAAGTAGAACAAAAATATAATACGCTTATGAAGAATATTGATAAATTAGGCTTTGAAAAGGATGGAATTGGCTTTGCGTTTATCAAAGAAGATGGAATTATTTATAGAGTTTTTATAAAAAAACCATTATCAGAAAATAATGAAATAAGCGCAAATACAATAACTTTTAGTGATGAAGAAGCAATTTCTGTTGACTATGATGGAAAAATAGCAAAAGTGACATATTTAAATGAGAATAAGACAACTGTTTATTGCGATCAATTTGGTAATTTATTTAACGAAGCTCAAAATAAAAATTCTATAGAGATTTATGATAAATATCAAGATAGAACGATTTCTATTGTCACTAGGATGGTAGAACTATTTGATAACATTTACAGATAGCATTCAACAAAATAAAATTCATGAAATAAAAGAGAAAAAATAGACTTCTCTTTTATTTTTGTGTTAAAATAAGAACAGGTGAGACCATGAAATGTAGTGAAGTAGATTTAACAAAAGTAACGCCAGCAATGAGGCAGTATTTAGAAATAAAAGAAGCAAATCCAGATGTTGTTTTGTTTTTTAGACTAGGAGACTTTTATGAAATGTTTTTTGAAGATGCAATTACAGTATCTCGGGAGTTAGAATTAACTTTAACAAGTAAAAATGCAGGTTTGGGAGAAAAAGTTCCAATGAGTGGAGTTCCCCATCATGCTGCTAATGTCTATATTGATAAACTGATTGAAAAAGGGTATAAAGTTGGAATCTGTGAACAATTAGAAGATCCCAAATCAGTAAAAGGAATTGTTAAAAGAGGTTTAATTCAAATTGTTTCTAGAGGAACTATTTTTAATAATGAATCACTAGTAGAAAATGATTTTAATTATATTGGAAGTATTTTGGATTTTGGTCATGCATATGCTATTGCGTATGCAGATATCTCAACAGGAGCAATCTATGCAGAATTAGTGGAACATAATGCAAGTAAACTCGTGAGTGAAGTTGTTAATATCGGATTAAAAGAAGCGATTATTAGTGATAAAGTAGATAAGGCTATTGTGTCTATGCTTAAGAACCAATTTAAAATTTCTGTTTCTATTTCTGATGCAATTGATGAATTAGAAGAATATGGATATATCTATGAAGATATTGAAGATATGCGTTATATTGAGGCAGTAAAACATTTACTTACTTATGTAACAAATACGCAAAAAAGAAGTTTGTCTCACTTACAAAAAGTAGTTATTGAAGAACAAAAAAATCATTTAAAAATGGACATTCATACCAAAAGGAATTTGGAATTAACTGAAACTTTACGTTTAAAACAAAGAAACTTTTCTTTGATTTGGCTACTTGATAAAACCAAAACGGCAATGGGAGCTAGAATGTTAAAATCTTTTATTGAAAATCCTTTGGTAGATAAAGATGAGATTAATCGAAGATATGATGTAGTAGAAATTTTATTAAAAGAATTTATTTTAAAAGAAGATCTGTGTGCTGCTCTTTTTGAAGTTTATGACTTAGAACGTTTGAGTGGGCGTGTGGCGTTTGGAAATGCGAATGCTAGAGACTTGTTACAATTAAAAACTTCATTAAAAGTATTACCAGCAATTCATGATATATTAGAAAAAATTGGCTTTCATGAAAATATAGAAACATTAGATGACTTATATCAATTATTAGAAAACAGCATTTATGAAAATCCACCTTTATCTATTAAAGAAGGATACTTAATTAAAGAAGGATATAGTTCCGAACTTGATGAACTAAAAAATCTAAGAAAAGGTGGCAAAGATTTTGTAGCTAGATTTGAAGCTGAAGAAAAAGAAAAAACTGGTATCAAGAATTTAAAAGTTGGATATAATAAAATATTTGGTTATTATATTGAAGTTTCTAAAGGAAATGTATCTATGGTAAAACCAGAGTATGGATATGAAAGAAAACAGACACTAACAAATTGTGAACGTTACATTAGTCCTGTATTAAAAGAAAAAGAAGCATTAATTTTAAATGCAGAAGAAAAAATTATAGAATTAGAATATACACTTTTCTCTGAGATCAGAGAGAAAATTAAAAGTTATATTCCTAGATTGCAGAAAATTTCTAAAACCATTAGTGAAATAGATGTATTGCAGTCTTTTACAACTGTTACAGAAGAAAATAATTATGTTAGACCAATTTTAACAGATGAAAAAGTGCTTGAAATCATTGATGATAGACATCCAGTTGTAGAAAAAGTAATTGATGGTGAATATGTTCCAAATGACATTTTGATGGACAAAGATACTGACATTTTACTAATTACTGGACCAAATATGGCTGGAAAATCTACATATATGCGTCAGCTGGCAATTACAGTTATTATGGCTCAAATAGGATGCTTCGTTCCAGCGAACAAAGCAGTTCTTCCAATTTTTGATCATATTTTTACTAGAATTGGTGCTAGTGATGATTTAGTAAGTGGAGAATCCACTTTTATGGTAGAAATGATGGAAGCCAATCATGCTATTAGTAATGCAACTGAAAATAGTTTGATTTTATTTGATGAGCTTGGAAGAGGAACGGCAACTTTTGATGGAATGAGTTTGGCGCAAGCTATTATTGAATATATTCATGATAACATTCACGCAAAAACTTTATTTTCAACTCATTATCATGAATTGACAGATTTGGAAAAGAATTTAAAACATTTAAAAAACATTCATGTTAGTGCTCATGAAGAAGACGGAAATATTACATTTTTACATAAAATTAAATCAGGTAGTGTTGACAAAAGTTATGGAATTCATGTTGCAAAACTTGCAAATCTTCCTGATAGTCTTATTAAAAGAGCCAATCAAATTTTGGATGTTTATGAAAATACAGAAAAGAAAAGGGATATTAAAATCCAGGAATCACTACCAATAGATGAATTAGTAATTCCACAAAAATCTAAAATAGAAGAAGAATTAGAACAAATTAATCCAATGGAGGTTACCCCATTGGAGGCACTAAATATTTTGTATCGTTTAAAAAATGAAGTAAAGGGTAAAATAAATTCGTAGAATAATGGAGGGGAAATATGAAATTATTAGAAAAAGAAAATTGGTGGATATGGCTTATTTTAGCTTTTTTATCAGGAGGAACAAGCGTTCTTGTATTAGGGGCTTTATTAGATATATATGATAAAGAGGCGTGGTATTATAGGTGGACTAGAAAATTACCAAAACCATTATTGATCATAGGAATTTTCTTATTTGGAGTAACAGCACTTATCTCCGTTTTTGCACTTCCATATTTATCATCTTTTGATATTAGTAAGTTTAATCTTGGAGTTGCAATTGGGATTTCTGTTATTTCTATTATTTACATGATAATAGAAATCGTGTTAGTTGTTTTTCAAATTCAAATTGTGTGTGAAGTAAATGCAAGACTAGGTACTCCAGGAAGTGAAATTTATTTATCACCATATATTTGGATTTTAGGGCTGATTATTCCAATAATTGGTTGGATTATGATATTAGTGATGACTTTTTATCTACAAATATGGTATTTGGTAATGTTATATCGAGGTATTGATATTAAATGAAAAGAGGAACTGTAAAGTTGCTTTTTTCTTTTGATTTTTTTTGACAAAGAAAACTATCTATAGTATAATGAATAAAGTTAGAATAAAAGGTATGGAGGGGTAAGTATGGTAAGTAATTCCAAAGTTATTTATCTACAAAAAGAAGATGGAAGAAGCATTAAAGCCTATGTAGTTAGTTATTTAAAACAACAAATAACAGGAAAAACATATGTAATTGTTGCCAATCAAAATGGGCAGAATGCTAAAGGATATGAGGTAGTAGAAGGTCAAGCGGTCATTCTTTCAAAGGAAGATAGCGCAATATTCAAAGGATATAAAAGTAATCCTGATTTTTTGGATGTTACGAATGAATTTGAAGATGGCATTGCGTTAGAATTAGTAAAAGAAGCCAAAAAAGAAGAAAAAGTTGATGTTGTTTATTATGTTTATGACAATCGTACATTAAATGCGTATAGAGCTTCTTTGTCAACAACAAATACTTTATCTGATATTCATTTTTTAAAGACTTGGGAGGGTATTAGTGAAGAGGAGATCGCTCGTATTGTGAATGAAAATCAATATCCTGAACCTGCTTTTGTTGTATATGACAAAAAAAATGATTTAGAGTATGGAAATGATGGCACATTAACCCCTTTAAAATGGACCGCTGTTAGTGACATTCCTTATGAAGGAAGTATGGATGTGTATGATTTGTCTATAGAAGAGCATCCTGAAATAACTGAGCTAGCTTCTGCTTCTTCTAGTGTTGTAGAACCAGAAAGTTTTATGGAAGAACTAGACACTAGCTTTGAAGAAGATTCGGCCCATAAAGATGCAGGAACAGAGGAAAGTTCTCGGGGAGATTTTGTTGACTTTGATTATATTATTTTTTATGTTTATGACCAAAATGTTGTTAAAAAATATAGCGCACTTCTAACAAAAGTAACAGAGGATAGCATTGAAGTAAAAGATATAAAAACAGTTGAAGTAATTACTGGAGCAGCCAACTTGGATATAAATCAATTCTTGGCTGGAGAAGAGGTTGCTCTTGGTTCATATTTTGTAACTTATGATGATTATAATCCAACAATTGAAAATATCAATGGAAAATTAGTTGCAGTAGCAACTTTGAGTAATGTAATTTGTAAAACTGAGGAGATGAATGTACAAGATTTTGAAGAGCAACCAGAGCCAGAAATGGAAGCTACTGAGAATTTGGCGGCAAAGAAAATTTTAGTATTTAATGGAGATATTGATGTTTATGACAATCAAACGCATTATACTATTTGGGGATGTTTTTGTACAGTTTTATCCGAAGATCCCCTTAGTGTTATTCCAGAAAAAAATGGAATAAAAACAGTTATATATGAAGATGAGAAGTCTTCTTCGATTAATGAAGTTTGTCAAAAATACCAAGATTTATATCCAGGAATTTCAGTTTATTTGACAAGTGCAGAAATAAAAGGAAGCAATGCGATCACAATTGATGAATATACAAGCTTTCAACCTCAATCTAAAATGGAAGAAGGAAGCTTATTAGAAAATGGAAGAAAAGTATTAACCGAAGAAGAAATGATCGCCAAAAGAGAAAAAGAGTTGGAAGACTTAAAAAAAAAGTAATAAGCACTGGTAAAAATACACCAGTGACGGAAGAATTTTTGAGCGTTTGTCCAAACGATTTAGAGTTTGCAAGTTATTTAAGAATGCTAGAAAGTGCTGGCGTTACCAAAGAGCATATGAAAGCAACAGGACTTCTAGAACAAATTGAAGAACGAAAAAAAGAAGCTCAAAAGAATAGGGTGCTATCAATTGCTTTTAAAAATTGTTTGCAAGTTAATGCAGCAAATCTAGAAATGCTAAAACAAATTGAGAAGTTTGAAAATTTAGGATTGAAACCAGAAGAAATCATAGCTACTTTGGGTATTCCAGATGTTGTTTTAGCACAATTACAGTTAGGTCCTTTTGACCTTAATGAGGGTAAAGAAGAAAGGAAAAAGTAATATGATATCGCTTTTTTCTTTATTTTTACTGAGGAGAGTCATATGAAACAAATGAAGCAAGAAGCCTTAAATCATTATACTAAGATTATTGAAGAAATGGATAAATTAAACATGACGAAAGAAGAACAAATTGAGTATTTAAAATCCCGATTATTATATTTAGAATATAAATCGATGAGAAAAAATAAGATTGAGAAATTGTTATTTTTGGGCTTTTTTTTCGTTTTAATTGGTTTTTATTTGATTTCTATAAAACTTTATTTACTAGGTTTTCTTTGTATGTTACTTCCAGGAATTTATATATCGTATAAAATTATTACTTTTGCAGAAGAAAATAGTGAGAATATGAAAGAGAGTGAAAGAAAAAAATTAGTGTCTCTTTTGAATTCTAATTTAGAATAGGAAAGTTCCTATTTTTTCTTTTGTTTTTATTTTATTTATGATAAAATTAAAAAAGGTGATGATAAATGGAACAAATGACTAGAAGTGAGCTTCGTGTAAAAATTATGACAATTTTGTATCAAATTAATATTTATGCAAAGAATAAGATTGACTATCAAGTAGAACATGTTATCAAAGAAGTTTTAGAAGTAGAAAATGAATTTGTAAAAGATGTTGTTTATGGAGTTATTACTTATCAGAATGAAATTGATGCAATTGCAAATCGCTATTTAAATAATTGGACAATAGATCGTTTAGGAAATACAGATCAAGCAATTTTGAGAATTGGAATTTATGAACTTTTATATACTTCAACTCCAGAAATTGTAGCAATTAATGAAGCGATTGAACTGGCAAAATCTTATAGTGATGATGAAGTTCGCAAAATGATTAATGCAGTATTAGACAATGTTTATCATGATAAGGAGAACAAGAATGAATCAAGATAAGTATTTAACAGTTAGTGCTGTAACAAAATACTTAAAATTTAAGTTTGATACAGATGAACATTTAAGAACGGTTTTTTTAAAAGGAGAAATTTCTAATTTTAAAGCTCATACAACTGGTCATTTTTATTTTTCTTTAAAGGATGAAGGAAGCAAAATTAATGCTATTATGTTTAGTGCAAATGCTAAAAAATTAAGTTTTGTTCCTGCTGAAGGAATGAAAGTTTTGGCCACTGGAAGGATCAGTGTTTATGAAGCAACAGGAGGATATCAGATTTATGTAGAGCAAATGGAACAGGATGGATTAGGGAACTTATATGTTGCTTTTGAAAAACTAAAACAAGATTTAGCAAAAGAGGGGTTGTTTGATCCAGCACATAAAAAGTCAATTCCTAAAATACCAACTCGAATAGGGATTGTGACAGCTCCGACTGGTGCGGCAATTAAAGATATATTATCAACAATTAAAAGGAGATTTCCAATTTGTGAGACAATTCTTTTTCCAGCACTTGTTCAAGGAGAAAATGCAGCTAGTGATATTGCTGCTAAAATAGATATGGCATCTCACTATGAGCTGGATACTTTGATTATTGGAAGAGGAGGAGGCTCTATTGAAGACTTATGGCCGTTTAATGAAGAAATCGTTGCTAGAGCTATCTATTATTCTCCAATACCTATTATTAGTGCCGTAGGACATGAAATTGATTTTACAATCAGTGATTTTGTTTCAGATTTAAGAGCGCCTACTCCAACAGGTGCTGCAGAAATAGCAGTTCCAAATATGATTGATTTATTAAATCATCTAGAACAATTAAAAATTCGTTTGAAAGAAAGTATTTTAAAAAAAATAAATTATAATAGTCTATATTTAGATAGTTTAAAAAATTCTTTTGTGTTAAAAACACCAATGGTAATGTATGAAAATAAAAAGCAAAAATTGGATCTTATACAATCTAAGCTAAGTTCTTTGGTAATACATCAATTAGAAATATCAAAAAAAAATTTGGAATACATTAAGAATAATCACATTTTATTAAAACCGCAAACGATCTATGAACCTTACCAAAAAAACTTAGACCAAATAATAGAAAAATTAGAGTTGCTTAATCCACTCAGTGTTTTAAAAAGAGGATATACATTAACATATCAAAATGGTCATTTGATAAAAAGTGTTTCTGATATTAAGGAAGAACCATTAGAATTAAAATTCCAAGATGGAATAGTAACTGTAAAAAAAGTAAAAGTGGAGGAATAATATGGCAGAGAAAGAAAAAAAATTTGAAGAAAAAATCAAAGAGTTGGAGACAATTATTAGTGAACTTGAAAACGGAAATACTGATTTAGAGGATTCTATCAATAAATATACTAAAGCAATGAAACTTGTAAAAGAATGTGATGAGAAATTAAAATCTATTGAAGAACAAGTAAATAAGATTGTTTTAGAAAATGGAGAATTAGAAACTTTTGAAATAGAATCTTAGTTGTTTAAAAATACCATTTTGGTATTTTTTTGTATTCATATTTGAATTCATTTTCTTCATAATAAAAATGTAGTCTGTAGAACGAAGGAGAGATTTCAAATGTTTTTTAAAAAATTTAAAAAATCATTCCTTTTACTTCTTCTTTCATTATTTATCATACCAATAAACGCTTTTGCTTATTCAGATTATTTAATAGCTGGGGGAGAAAACATTGGAATAGAAATCCATTCCAAAGGTGTGATGGTTGTAGGCTTATATCAAGTAGAAAATAAATATCCAGCAACAGAAGCAGGGCTAAAAGTAGGAGATATTATAACAACAATCGAAGGGGAAAATGTTTCATCTGTAGAAGACATGGTAAAGAAAATAAGTTCGAATAAAAAAGATGGAACTATTCAAATTGGCTATTCAAGAGAAAATGAACAAAAAGAAACGAACTTAAAATTATACAAAGATGAAACAGGTGTATATAAGACTGGTCTTTATGTTAAAGATAGTATTACTGGGATTGGTACATTAACTTTCATTGATCCATCAAATAAGATATTTGGTGCCTTGGGCCATGAAATTATTGAAAAATCAACAGGCAGAGTTTTAGAGATTAAAGATGGAAAAATATTTGAGTCTAATGTTACTAGTATTACACCAAGTAAAGATGGCGTCCCTGGAGAAAAAAATGCAGAATTCCATTATGAGAAAGTCAATGGTACAATTAGCGAAAATACAACACAAGGTATTTTTGGAACTTATACAGGAGAAATAGATGGAAAAACAAAATATAAAGTTTCAAAACCAGATGAGATAAAAAAAGGAACTGCGAAAATATTGACAGTGCTTGAAGATAAAACAATTAAAGAGTATACGATATCTATTACCAAGATTGATAAAAACACAAAGCAGAAAACTAAAAATATAGTATTTGAAATTACAGATCAAGAGTTGTTGCAAAAAACAGGCGGTATTGTGCAAGGAATGAGTGGTTCTCCAATTATTCAAGGTGATTCTATTATTGGTGCTGTGACACATGTTGTGATTGACAATCCTCAAAAAGGGTATGGTATTTTTATTACGAATATGTTAGAGGAAGCAGAAGATTAAGAAGCAAGCTAGCTTGACTTCTTTTTACTTGAGAAAAAATAAGATCTATATTATAATATTACCCAGGAAGTGAATGTTTATGTTAAAAGAATTTAAAGAATTTATTTCGAGAGGTAATGTCCTTGATATGGCAATAGGTGTTATTATTGGAGGTGCTTTTGGCAAAATTGTAACATCTGTTGTAAATGATTTATTAATGCCTTTAATTGGTATTGTATTAGGTGGTTTGGATTTCTCTAATTTATCATTTAAAATTGGTTCTGCAGAAATTTTATATGGATCATTTATTCAAAATGTAGTAGATTTCTTAATTGTGGCAGCTTGTATTTTTATTCTTATGAAAATTATCAATAAGTTAACTCACAAAGAAAAGAAAAAAGAAGAGAAAAAGGTTCCAGCTAAAGCAGATGACATAGTATTGCTAGAAGAAATTAGAGATTTATTAAAAGAAGCAAAGAAGACAAAAAAAGCAGCGAAATAATCGCTGTTTTTTATATAAATAATAAAGAAGAAATATACATTGCTATTGTAGCAATTAATAAAAGGATAACTCCAATTTTTTTAAAATTAATGTTTACTTGTTTTCTTGATTTATTCTTTTCTTTAGCCATGAAATCACCTCATATAAGTATTATAATATAATTTTTTGTTTTTTGGAATATCTTTTTTTTGCTTTCATATGCTTAAGTGAGGTGGAATTGATGAAGAAAGAAATGGACAAGTTAAAAAGTAAAATTAGAACAAGCAAAAAATTCACCATATTTTTAGTTGTATTATTATTAGTTGGAGTAGTAGCTGGGACTTTATTTATTACAATTTTATCTTCGACAGACAAATCTTTAGTCAAAGAGTACATGAATTCTTATATGTCAAGTATAGAAAAAGATAAAATCAATTATTTAGCGCTTTTTTGTAATTCTTTTTTGAAAGAATTCTTAATTGCTAGTGTGATTTGGTTACTTGGAATTTCCATTGTTGGTATACCTGCAATTTTATTTTTATTTTTTAAAGAAGCTTTTGTATTGGGCTTCTCAATAGGAAGTTTGTTGTTTGTTTATAAGGGAAAAGGATTGCTTTATGCATTATTTTATATTTTTCCTTGTCAAATTTTAAATATTATTGCATATGGTATTTTATTAATGTATGCTCTTTCTGTTTCTATGAAGATGATTGAAGCAGTATTTAGACATAAAACAATAGATTTTAAAACGATTATGGGAAAATATTCAAAAGTATTAGGAATTGTATTGATTTTATTCCTTGTAAGTTCATTGTTGGAAACTTTTTTACTACCAAACATTTTAAAGTGGTTATTATCAATTATTAAATAAGTAGTAAAAGAAAAAAAATAATGATATAATATGATTGGTGAGTTTTATGAAGAAAGTAGTCATTGGAATGAGTGGTGGAGTAGATAGTAGTGTAGCCGCAATTTTATTAAAGCAACAAGGTTATGAAGTGATTGGTTTATTTATGAGAAATTGGGATGCGGCTTTAAATAATGATATTTTAGGGAACCCAACATTAGAAGAAAATATTTGCCCTCAGGAACAAGACTATAATGATGCATTAAAAGTGTGTGAGCAAATTGGAATTCCATTACACCGCATTGATTTTGTAAAAGAATATTGGGAATATGTATTTACTTATTTTTTGGAAGAATTAAAACAAGGGAGAACGCCAAATCCAGACATTATGTGTAATAAATATATTAAGTTTGATATGTTTGTGCAAGAAGCTGAAAAATTGGGTGCTGATTATATTGCGACTGGTCATTATGCTAGAATTTTAGATGGGAAACTAATGAAAGCAGTTGACCATAATAAAGACCAGACATACTTTTTGTCTCAACTATCTAAAAAGCAGCTTTCAAATGTTTTGTTTCCAATCGGAGAATTGGAAAAAAGAGAGGTTCGCAAGATTGCTGATGAATTTGGATTAATAACTGCTGCCAAAAAGGATTCTACAGGAATATGTTTCATTGGTGAACGTAATTTTACTAAGTTCCTAGAAAATTATTTACCAAATATTCCAGGAGATATTATAGATATTGAAACAAATACAGTAATAGGAAAACATATCGGATTAATGTATTATACAATTGGACAGCGGAAAGGGCTTAATTTAGGTGGAAATCATGATAGAGTGTTTGTAGTTGGAAAAGATTTATCAAAAAAGGTTTTGTATGTGGCACATGGAGATGATAATTCATATCTTTTTAGTGATAGCGCTATTATAGATACTATTAATTGGATTAGTGATGAAAAACCAAAGAATTGTTTGGCAAAATTTCGATATCGGCAAAATGATAATCCTGTAGAAATGGAATACCTTGATGATAATCATATTTTAGTTAAATATCCACAAGGAGTAAAAGCAGTAACTCCAGGGCAAGCGTGTGTCTTTTATGCCGAAAATGGAGAATGCCTTGGTGGTGGATTAATTAAGGAAATAAGAAAAGAAGGGGAGAAACTTTGGTATTTATAAAGTAGGGGAGGAGATTGTCACTTTCTCTACTCTTTTTTTGTTCTATACTTTTTGTTTACACTTGACATTTGACATAAAAGTGATAGAATGATAATAGGAGGGTTGATATGATGAACAGATTAAACGAAATCTTGCATGAATTAGGAATATCAAAAGTAAAATTAGCTAAATTCTTAGGAGTTTCCAGACAAATGATTTATAATTACTTGGAACTAGATGATATCAATAAATGGCCAAAAGATAAAAAAGTACTATTATTGAATTTGCTTGGAATTAAGTCTCCAGAAGAATTAGAGAATATAAAAGTAGACACAGACTATATTATGGATGTAGAAGCTAGAATCAACAACTTATTTGAAAGCACTCAAAAAAATATTGCAAATGAAACAAATTCTATTTATAATGGATTAAATAAAAGACAAAAAGAAGTTATGGTAAATATTGTCGATTTGATGAAAGAACGTTTGGAAGATGATAAAGATGATGAGGCATATTATACTTTTAAATATTTGTATCATTTTTTACAGTCTTTGGATACTTCAAAAGAATTAAAGTATGTTTTAGCATATGTTGCAAAGGCAACTGGATTTGTAAAACCTCTGGAGTTTGTATTTGAAGAAAACGAACAATTTATTTTTGAAAGTATTTTGTTTTCTGCTTTTACATTGTATAATGGGGGAGGTGCTTCCAAAACTAAAATAGCAGAGACTCATAGACGTTTTGTAGCTCAAATTGAACACAAAAATGAAGAAAGGATGAGCCGCACTTTAGAATTGAATACAATTAAAGTTCAGGCTTTAAAAGAACTTGGATATACTGAGATTAACGAAAGAAATGCAGCAGAAATATTTGAAAAAATTGCTGAAATTCAATCAAGAAAAGTTGGACAATAAACACTACATTTTGTAGTTTTTTTTATGTCACTTCCCCTACTTTATTTTTTGAATTTTAATAGTAGAGTAGTGTTATTTTTAACGCAAAAAACTATTAGTAGATGATGGATTATAAAGATAAAGTACTTAAAATGAAGTTATATAGAATAATAATTTCAGTATAATTATAGATATTTCTTTTCAATATAATAATGTATTAAAGCAAATGAAAAGAATTTATCTTTTGAAGGATAATTATATTATTGATTTTTTAATGTTATAATATACAAAGCTAATTATGGTTATTATTTGTGCTATTTTTAATCCACTAACAACTTTCTATAATGTATATTATGTTAACTTCTTTTGATAAAGAAAATTATTTCTTTTGAAGCTTATTTATAATCATTGCTATAATATTACTCCAACTATCTTCATATTTATTTTTTTTAATGTTATATAAATGATTTTTAGCAATAATAGCTAGTTTATATTCTTCTTTTTTTGCACGTTTCTTTTTAGATAAAATATCATATAAAAAATCAATTATGTATTTACACGCTAAAAAAGTGATTAAAATTATGACAATACTAAAATATAAAGCGCTTTCATCTATATTATTAGCATTATTTTCGGACATGGATGGAATAGCAAATAAATAAGAACAAATTAAGGGAAAAATTATTGAAGAAAAAAAGCTATTTTCTCCAGTTTTATTGTTTATACAAATTAGCTCTAAAAATTCCTCTATGTCATGGTTATAGCTTTTTTTATATTTTTTTAAACAGTGAAAAAAGATTTGCTCGTCTGCTTTAAACTTATTCTTTTGGTTTTTATTTATATAGTAATACCAAATGGATTCCCCTGCTTTTAACCATATCGCTACCCCAATAAATAGAGACATTATTTTAGCATAAACATCACCTATATTGAATTTGTTCCAATCTAAAATAATATGTATTGTCATTCCTAGAATCATTATGATGATTGAAATGATAACAATATTGATTGGATTATCATATTTATCCATTATAACTGTTTTCTTTTTATATTCTTCCCACCAATCTTCATGTATCATTTTTATCACCTACTCTCTTTTATTTGAATTTTGTCAATTTTATTATGTATAATAATGTTTATAAAAATTGAAAATGCAACAATTATAAGTGGCGTTAGCCATTGAAGCATAGATTTATCGAGAATGCCAAAAAGAATTGCTAGCACACTTGTGAAAAATGTAAGCACATTGATTGGGGTAATAAGATAAATGTTTTTATAGTTGTCAATTAGCCTAGATAAAAATTCTACAGTTTCATAATTTATAGTAATTGTTTCCCTTTCTAATTTAGCTAAATTTTTACTTTTTAGAAATTCTTTGATTTCAATTAAGACTTTATCATCAATATTACAGTCTTTTATGATTTCAGAATCACTAAATTCTTTTTTTAAATTTTTATAATATTCATTTACAAAATAGTTAAAAGTCTTATAAAAGCTTATTTTGTTTTTATTTATAGTCTTATTTATCTTTTTACTTTTTTTCTTATCTTTCAAATATGATTTTAAATGTTTCTTTTCTAGTTCAAGCATAAAACTCACCTCTTAATTTTTTATTATAGCACAAATATAACAAAAACGAACATAATTTCATCATAAAAAAAATCAGAAACTTATTGAAAGCTTCTGATATTATTCCTCATATAATGAATGAGTAATATTAATAATAAAATCATAAAATCCCCTTTTTTCTTTCGAGAGGATATTATAACAGAAATTTAAAAAAATGCAAATTGATTAAAATCGTTCCAAATTCTACCACTTCCCTACTCTTTGCATAATTCACTCATAAGCAATCCATAATACTAATGGGTGATGAAATATGGCAAAGAAAAATATGAAACAGTCTAATAAAGCATCTGTAAAGAACTGTAAGAATAATAATGTTAGTAATGCTAACAATAATGCAGTAACTGAT
>JAAWCI010000052.1 GCA_022793145.1 Bacilli bacterium
AAAGCACTTCAAAACTTAGATCAATTTATGAATCAAAAAGAAGTAATTGGAAATATAGAAACAATTATTATGAAAGTAGAAAATTATGATTTAAATATTTTAAAGCAAGTAATAGATGCGCTTTTAAACAGTTTAAACAATGGATTTATTTTTATTGCAACTGTGAATAATGGGAATGTAAATATATTAGCCAAAGCCCATGCTGATTTGAAAGACAAAATACATTGCGGAAATATGGTAAAAGAAGCAGCTTTAAAATCGAATGGTTCAGGAGGAGGAAGTCCTATTTTTGCCCAAGGCGGTGGAAAAGATGCAAGTGCATTAGATGAAATTTTGAAAACGATAAAAAAACAAATAGAGGAACTAGCAAAATAGTTTCTCTTTCTGTTATAATAAAATAAAAGAAAGTAGAGAATATATGAAAGAAGAAAAAGAACTTACAATTAAATTGACACAGTCATTAAAAGAAATTCAAACATCATTGGAAAAAGCTGGATGTGAGTTTGTAGAAGAAAGTGTACTAGATGATATTTATATGAAAAAAGAAGAATCATATCAAACCGTAGAAGAGTTGTTGAACCATTCTATTTTAATTAGAAGGGAGGGAATCGCTTTAAAGGTTTTACATTAAAGAAAAAGATTTATAAAAAGAATGGAGATATAGAAAAAGATCAAAAACTATATTTAGAAATACCAGATTTAGAAAAAGGAAAGCAGTTTCTAGAATTAATTGGTTATCAAGAGTTTTTTCACTTGAGGCAAGAAATGTATTTCTATAGAATGGGAAATGCAAGAATGTCTATTCAAATAATAGAGAATCTTGGAATTTATTTGGAGTATGAGGGAAGTGAAGCAGAAACAGAAGAAATGATGAAAAATACATTGAATCAAATTTTTGGCCAATCATTCTCTAATTATTATGAGAAAAAGGCAATTACATATATAGAAAAGTATCATTTATTTAATCTTGAATGATTGCAATAAATGATAATATTTGATAAAATGAAGTTGTATTCATAAAGTAGGTGATGGATTTGGAAGAAACAAAAGTTTATAATGGAGATGAGTTCGAAAGTGCTTTGATTGAAAAAACAATCGTTGAAGTTGCACAAATTCTAGAAGAAAGAGGATACAATCCAATGAATCAAATTGTTGGATATTTGATGAGTGGAGATCCTGGATATATTTCTAGTCATAAAGAAGCAAGAAAAAAAATTCTCCAATTTGACCAAGCTAAGATCTTAGAAATTATGGTAAGAAAGTTTTTAAATAAATGAGATATCTAGGATTAGATCTTGGAACCAGAACTTTAGGAATATCCATTTCGGATATTACAGCAACAATTGCGAATTCTTATAAAACAATTCGTTTTAATGAAGGAGATTACGAAGTCTTAATTCCAGAATTAAGAAATATTATAGAGGAGTATAATATTGAAAAAATTGTTTTAGGATTTCCGAAAAATATGAATAATACAATAGGAGAAAGAGGAATAACAACTCTAGACTTCAAAGAACAGATAGAAAAAGTACTAAATATCGAAGTAATTATGCAAGATGAACGTTTATCAACTGTAGAAGCAACTCATTATATGGTAGAAGCAGATATGTCAAGAAAAAAAAGAAAAAAGAAAATTGACAGTTTAGCCGCTAATATTATATTACAGACTTATTTAGATAAAATGAAAGGAAGAAATTTATGAGCGAAGAAAGAATGACATTTAAAGTAACAGATGATGCAGGAAAAGAAATAGAATGTGAAGTATTATTTACATTTGAATCAGATGAAACAAAGAAAAACTACATGGTATATACAGATAATACAACAGATGAAGAAGGAAATACAAAAGTATATGCTTCTATTTATAACCCAAATGAAACAGAGACAAAATTAATACCAATTGAAACAGAAAAAGAGTGGAAAATTATTGAAACTATTTTAGAAGAATTACAAACAAAAGCAGCAGAAAGTATGAACGAGCAATAGCTCGTTTTTAGCGTTATGGCGAAGAGAAAAATAAAGTCTAGCGTCAAAAAGGGGATTTTCGGTTTTGTTGTGTTTGTAATTTTTGTTATTGTTATATTATATTTTTTATATGAATGGGGATTAAAACCAGTTACGAATAAAAATACGCCTGTTGAATTTACAATTACTCCAGGGCAAACTTATTTAACGATTGCGAAAGAATTAAAAGAAAAAAAATTAATCAATTCTGAATTAGTTTACAAAATTTATATAAAATTAAAAAAACCAAGCAATTTTAGAGCAGGAACTTTTTCATTAAATCAAAATATGGGAGTGGAGAAAATTATCAAAGCTTTGTCAAATGATAGTGAATTAACGACAGAGTCTATTACAATTACCTTTCCAGAAGGAAAACATATGAGAGGGATTGCTAAGATTATTGAAAATAAAACAAATAATAAAGAAGAAGAGATTTATGAAGTTTTAAAAGACGAAACGTATTTAAAAGAATTGATAAATGAATATTGGTTTTTGGACGAAAGTATCTTGAATACAAAACTTTATTATTCTTTAGAAGGATATTTATTTCCAGATACTTATGAATTTAAAAATAAGAATGTAACTGTGAAAGAAATATTTAAAAAAATGTTAGATCAAACAGGGAAAAAGTTAGAGCCTTATAAAGAAGAAATTGAGAAAAGCGATTATTCTCTTCATGAAATGTTAACACTTGCTTCTATTATAGAATTAGAAGCAGCAGGAAGCGATGATAGGGCAGGAGTAGCAGGAGTTTTCTATAATAGACTAGAAGCTGGTTGGTCTTTAGGAAGTGATGTTACCACTTACTATGGAGCGAAAGTAGAAATGAGTGAAAGAGATTTATATCAAAGTGAAATAGATGAAGTAAACGATTATAACACAAGAGCGGTTAAAATGGCTGGAAAACTTCCAATCGGACCAATTTGTAATCCTGGAATTGATGCTATTGAGGCCTCTATTGACCCAAAGACTCATAATAATTACTTTTTTGTAGCTGATAAAAATGGAAAGACTTATTTTAGTAAAACGAATAGTGAACATGAAAAAACTGTAGCACGTTTAAAAAATGAGGGATTATGGTACGAATATTAATAGAAGAAATGGAAGATTATGCCAAAGAAAATAAAATTCCAATTATGCTACCAGATGGAATTTGTTTTTTAGAAAATTATATAAAAGAACATCATATAAAAAAAATTCTTGAATTGGGTACTGCGATTGGATATTCTGCAATCAGAATGGCACTTGTTTCAAAAGATATTCAAATTGTAACAATCGAAAGAGATCAAGAACGCTATCAAAAAGCGATCAAAAATATAAAACAAGCTAATCTTCAAGAACAAATACAAGTATTCAATCAAGATATTATGGATTTTCAAACAGAAGAACAATTTGATTTAATTTTTATTGATGCGGCGAAAAGTCAATATGTAAGATTTTTTGAAAAATTTTCTTCTAATTTAATAAGTGGTGGAGTAATTATTTCTGATAATTTGAACTTTCATGGATATACCAAACAAGAGGCAAGAATAGAAAGTAAAAATTTACGTCAAATGGTTGGAAAAATAAGAAATTATATTGAATTTTTAAAAGAAAATAAAGAGTTTAAAACAATTTTTATTGAACTGGGAGATGGAATTGGAATAAGTGAAAAATTGTGAGGTGGTGAAAAATGAGAAATATTGCATATATTGGTGCTTCAGAAAATGGTTTATATTTAGAAATTATGGGAGAAGGAAGAACAAATAAAGAAGCTCCAATTCGAGAATATATTTCAAAAAAAGCAATTCATTTTATAAATGCAAGAAAAAGTGAAGATGATTTAATTTTATATACAGCTGATAATCATATTATTGTTGTAAAAGATTATAAGCAATTGCAACAAGAAGCAATTTTAAAAACATTATTTCGAAGATTAAATAGAACTCCTATTCTTTCAGAAAATTTAAAAAGAAATGAGCAAACCAATTTTCTTCAAACCTTACAATTAAGAATTTTATATGCAAATAAAGTAAAATTAGCTAGCATTGCCTTAACTGGAACAGTATTAGTAGCAGGGGCTGTGTTTATGATAAATGGGAATACGAATTTCCATATACAACAAGCACCTGTTAATAATACCATAGCAGAACATTCTGTAGACCCAGGTCAAGAAGGTATTGCAGCATTATCAGAGATTAATCCTATTTCTTCTCTAGAACCAGTTGAACAAACCATTGATATTTTTGAGTTTTCTCATCGTTTAGAACAAACAATAGAACTACAAGCAAATTATGATGAATATGACCGTTCTAGAATTATGTTAGGTGCAAGAGTCAATAGTGATAAAATAGAATCTATTTTAGAAAGTGAAATAGGAAAAATTATTGGCCAAGCAGCTCTTTCTTATGGAGTCGATCCTTATATATTACTTGCCAAAGGACTTGCAGAATCCAACCTAGAACATGAGGCTTGTTGTCCAGGTGGAAACCGCTATAACGGGTATGGTGTAGGAGCTTTTCAACTAGAATCCCCTGATGGAAGAGTTGTAAAAGCTTGGAATTATGAAACAGAAAGCGAAGATTCTTTATCCATAACTATGGAAAATGCAGTTGATTTTGAATTAAATTCTCAAGCAGCAGCAATGTATTTGCAAAAAAGAATTGACTTATATAATGGAAACCCTTATTTAGCGCTTCAATCTTATAATTATGGACAGGGAATGATGCGTGTCATTATACATGATTATGCCAAACAAATGGGAATAACAGAAGAAGAAGTAAAAAATAACATTAATGATTTGGGATGGTTGGCTATTGTGAAAGATGTCCACCAAAATCCAAATAAATATTATTATCGTGTTATGCTTGATTTAGAGGAAACAGACCCAATAGTTATTGCAGAAGCCCAGGCTAAATATGTTTGGAAACATGCGACTTATGGAAATCCATATTATTTAGCCGATGTTCTTTCCTATTATGTAGGATTACAATCTCAGAATAGAAATTTAGATGGAACTAGTACAATTATTGATTTTAGTAACAACGAGATAAAGAGAGTATCAGAAGATAATGTGAAACCAAAAATGTTTTAAAAATACAGAATTTAGATAAAACTCCTAAAGTTCTGTATTTTTTTTTGCTATTTCAACACATTTTTGCTATAATACGATGGGATGTGATAGTATGAAAATATTGACAATACCAAGTAAAAAATCGGAGAAAATTTTAACAGATGGAGTTATTTTAGGCATTCAAAATTTAAGTGTAAACATGCCTTTTTATATTTCAATAGAAGATTTAAATGAGTATAAAAAATTAAAAGAAGAAGGAAAAAAAATTTTTATTATGTTAAATAAAAATATGCATAATAAAGATTTGGAAAGTTTAAAAAAAACAATGCTAGAATTAGAAAAATATCCCATAGATGGAGTTTTTTATTATGATATTAGTATTGTAAGATTAAAAAAAGAACTACAAATAACTTATCCTTTGATTTGGAGCCAAGAGCATTTAACAACGAATGCAGGTACTTGTAATTTTTGGGCATCTCATGGAGTAAAAGGTACTTATTTATCAAGTGAGATTACATTAGAAGAAATCAAAGAAATAAGAAAAAATACAGATGTTTCTTTGTTTGTAAATGTTTTTGGTTACCTTCCAATGTTTGATTCTAAAAGACATCTAGTAAAAAATTACTTAGAATGTTTTGGATTAGAAGAAAATGGCAATTTATATTATTTAGAAAAAGAAGGAAAAACTTATCCGATTATAGATGATAACAATGGAACTGTTGTTTATTCAGCCCACATTTTAAACGCTATCACAGAAATATTAGAATTAGAACGAATGGGAATTGAATATGCTATTTTAAATAGCTTTTTGATAGAAGAAAATGTCTTTTGTCAAATTGTAAGTTTGTTACAAAACTTGACAGAAGGAAATAAGGAACAAGTAGAAAGTACTGTCAATGAGTTATGTAGACAAAATGTAGACAAAGGGTTCTTATATACAGAAACTATATATAAAATAAAGGGGGAAAAAGAATGAATAAGCCAGAATTATTAGCACCTGCTGGAAGTTTAGAAAAGCTTAAATTTGCCCTTCTTTATGGAGCCGATGCAGTTTATTTAGGCGGTACTATGTTTGGACTTAGAGCCAATGCTTCTAACTTTACATTAGAAGAATTAAAAGAAGGCGTAGAGTTTGCTCATGATTTACATAAAAAGGTATATGTAACTGTCAATATTGCACTCCATACTTCAGAATTAAAAGCTTTAACAAACTATTTAAAAGAATTAGATCAGATTGGTGTAGATGCTATCATTATTAGCGATCCAGCTATTATTTCTTTAGCCAAAGAAAATACCAATTTAGAACTTCATTTATCAACCCAACAATCTACATTAAATTATGAGGCTGTAAAATTTTGGAAAGAAGAAGGAATTACTAGAATTGTTCTTGGAAGAGAAACAACAAGAAAAGAAATCATGGAAATAAAAAAACATGTAGATATTGAAATTGAATGTTTTATTCATGGAGCTATGTGTGCTTCTTATAGTGGAAGATGTGTACTATCTAATTTTTTAACAGCAAGAGATTCTAATCGTGGTGGCTGCAGTCAAATATGCAGATGGGATTTTGATTTACTAGATAAAGGGGGAAAAGCATTGATAGGAGAGAAACCCTTTACTTTCTGTACCAAAGATTTATCTTTACTTGTTTATATTCCAGATATGATAGATATTGGAATAACATCTTTTAAAATAGAAGGAAGAATGCGTTCTATTTATTATATTGCAACTGTTGTCGATATTTATAGAAAAGTAATTGACGAGTACATGCAACAAAAAGAAAATTATGAATATAATAAGGAGTATGAAAAAGTACTCACAAATTGTGCCAATAGAGATTCAGTACCTCAATTTTTTGATGAGAGTGAAGGGGTAGAATGTCAATATTATAATGGACGTGTAGAAATATCAAATCAAGATTTCCTAGGTCTTATCTTGGATTATCAAGATGGATATGCAGTAATAGAAGAGCGTAACTATTTTAAAGTTGGAGATATGGTAGAATTCTTTGGACCAAACATTGATACTTTTCAGATGAAAATAGAAGAAATCATAGATGAGTCAGGGGAACAAATTGACATAGTAAGACATCCAAAACAAGTTGTCAAAGTAAAAGTGAATAAACCTTTGTATCAAAATGATTTCATGAGAATTAAAAAATAATACAAAAGAAAGTTGACAAAAGAAAAAAACTGTAGTATTATTTGATAGATTTAAAAGAAAAATTAATTTTGAGGTGAAATAGAATGTCAAATACAAAAGAAATTTACTTAACAAAAGCAGGCCTTGAAGAAATGCAAAAAGAGTTAGAGTATCTAAAATTAGAGAAAAGACCAGAAGTAATCAACGCATTAAAAGATGCTCGTGCTTTAGGAGATTTAAGTGAAAATGCAGAATATGATGCTGCTAGAACAGAACAGGCAATTGTAGAAAGTAAGATTCAAGAACTAGAAGCAATGATAGAAAATGCAATTGTTATTAGTGATGTAAAAACCGATCAAGTAGCAATTGGATCAAAAGTTAAAATAGAATATGTAGAAGATAAAGAAACAGAAGAATATACAATTGTTGGAAGTAAAGAAGCAGATCCATTCCAAAACAAAATTTCTAATGAATCACCAATTGCAAGTGCAATTTTAGGTCTTCATGTTGGAGATATTGTATCTGTAGAAAGTCCAAATGGAAAATATGACGTTAAAGTTGTAGAAATTATGTAAAAGCACTTGGTGCTTTTTTCAGTTTTAAAAAAAGGAAAAGTGTTGAATTATTAAGAAAAATAAGATATACTAGTAACATGAATTGGAGGAAAAAAGTATGAGTAAAAAAAGTGAAGCAGCAGAAAATAAAAATATAAAAGAAATTACTGTTAAAATAGAAGGAAAAGAATGGGAAGAAGCTTTAAATAAAGCATATGAAAAGGCAAGTAAGAAAGTAAAAATTGATGGCTTTCGTCAAGGTCATGCTCCAAAAGAATTGTTTCTAAAAAAATATGGAAAATCTTCTTTATACATGGATGCAGCAGACTTATGCTTAGAACAAGCATATGTTAAGGCATTTGAAGATCAAAAAGATGTTAGAATTGTAGCAGAACCTGATATTGCTTTATCTGACGTAAATGATGAAGGAATCGAATTTAAATTTACTTTAACACTTAGACCAGAAGTAAAATTAGGAAAATATAAAGGACTTGGGATAAAAAAAGAAAAAGTAGAAGTTACAAAAGAAGAAGTAGAACATGCTATTGGACATATGAGAGAAAGATATGCTGAAAATGTGTTAAAAGAAGGTGCAGTATCAAATGGCGATATTGTAGTGATTGATTTTGAAGGTTTCAAAGATGGAGTTGCTTTCGAAGGTGGAAAAGCAGAAAATTATTCATTAACAATTGGAAGTGGAACATTTATTCCAGGATTTGAAGAACAATTAATTGGAATGAAATCAGGAGAAGTTAAGGAGATTAATGTCACTTTCCCAGAAGATTATCACAGTGAAGATTTAAAAGGTGCACCAGTAGTATTCAAAGTAACATTACACGAAGTAAAAGAAGTGAAAGTTCCAGAGATTAATGATGAATTTTTTGAGGATTTAGGAATGGAAGGAATTGACACACTAGAAAAATTAGAAGCTCAAGTAAAAGAAAATATTTTGACTCATAAAGAGGCAGATGCTGATAATAAATATGTAGATGACTTATTAGAAGCAGCCGCTAAAAATGTAACGATTGATATTCCAGACGTTATGATTGAAGAAGAAAAGAAACGTATGATTAAACAATACGAAGAAAACCTAAAAATGCAAGGAATTACTTTGGAACAATTTTATCAATTTACAAATTCAGATGAACAAGCTTTAAAAGATCAAATGCATGAGGAAGCAGTAAAACGCATTACATTTAGATTAATGCTAGAAGAAATTGCAACAGCAGAAAATATTAAAATAACAGAGGAACAAGCAGAAGAAGAAGCTACTAAATTAGCAGAGAAATATCAAATGAAGAAAGATGAATTCTTAAAACTATTCGGTGGATTAGATATGGTGAAATATGATCTTGAAATGCGTGCAGCAATGGATGCATTGAAAAGTGAATAGGAATTTGACAAAATAATTTAAACATGATAGTATAAACCCCAATAAAAAGGGGGTTTTTTTATGCCAAGTGTAGGTTATATACCAAATACATTTGAAGATAGAATGATACACTTATTGGTTGATAGAAGTGAAATGGAGAAAGATGCAATTTCAAAACTCACCAAAAGAGAAATAGACGTTATCAGAATGAAATATTATGAATTAATGAAAACATCAGAAATAGCACAAGCTTTGGGATTATCTGATCATTGGATAAATAAAATTGAGCAAGAAGCATTTCGTAAATTAAGAGGTATCATTTTGAAACAAAAAACAACTGTTGTCGATTCAAAAACTGGAATGAAGGAAAATGATTGGGAATGTTTAGCAACTTCTATTGCTAGGTGGATGGAATGTCAATCTACCAATCCTGCATTCTTTGGAAATCGCCATGGAGTATTAAGGCAATGGGCAAAAGATATCATTATGTGGAGGTTAACACCAGATGAAAGACAAATTCTTTTATGGTATCATGGAATTATGCCATATCCAGGAAAAAGTGGTCAGGAGTATTATGATACCGTTCGTTCTATTCATCAAAAGATTTTAGGATTATTATTAGAAGATGATCTAGTTGTAAAAAAAGCTGGGTATAAACAAAGAGTATAGATACTCTTTTTTTCTTTACACAAAAACAAATGTTTGCTATAATGTTTTAAGAATGGAGGATTTTTATGGTAGTAGATGTTCTGGTCGAAATTAAAGCACGACAGATTGTTCAAACTTTTACTTATTTGCTTCCTCCTGAATTAGAAAACATAGTAATGACTGGTTCTAGAATTTTAGTTCCTTTCAATAATAGAAACTTAGAAGGCTTTGTATTAAAAAAATATCAATTACAAGAACAGCCACAATATGTTTTAAAAAAAGTAGCACAGGCAGTAGATGAATATCCTGTACTCAATAAAGAATTATTAGAATTAGGAAATTATATTTCAAAAAAAACATTGTGCAATTTAATTTCAGCTTATCAAACAATGTTGCCAACTGCATTAAAAGCAAAAAGTGGAACAACAATTTCTAAAAAATATGAATCTTATATCGTATTGAATAAAGGAATAGAAGTGAAAAGTGAAAAGCAACAACAAATTATAGATCTTGTTATAAAAAATAAAAAAGTAACAAAAAAAGAATGCTCTAATATTTCGACATATGCTTTAAATACATTATTAAAACAAAATGTTTTAAAAGAAATCAAAGAAGAAACATATCGTTTAAAAGAAGCTGATCATAGAGAAACTCAAAGAATAAAACTGAATGAAGAACAACAAATCGTTATAAAAAAGGTGTTACAAAATAAAAATATTTTTTCTCCTTTTTTACTTCATGGAGTAACAGGAAGTGGGAAAACAGAAGTTTATATGAATATTATAGAAGAAATTTTAAAAGACCAAAAGGAAGCAATTGTACTAGTTCCAGAAATTAGCTTGACTCCACAGATCGTTACCTTATTTCGAAATCGATTTGGAAATAAAATTGCAATATTACATTCTCGTCTTAGCAATGGGGAAAAATATGATGAATGGAGAAAAATAGAACGCAAAGAAGTTTCCATTGTAATTGGTGCTAGAAGTGCAATATTCGCCCCTTTTACAAATTTAGGGATGATTGTAATTGATGAAGAACATACAGAAACATATAAACAAGAAAATACTCCTAAATATAGTGCCATAGATATTGCTCTTTGGAGAGCCAAGTATCATCATTGTCCAGTTATATTAGGAAGTGCAACTCCATCTTTGGAAAGCTATACAAGGGCTAAAAGTGGGATTTATAAATTGTTGACATTGAAAACAAGAATTTCAAAACATTTACCAGAAGTTCATTTGGTTGATATGAAACATGAAATAAGACGTGGCAATCGTATATTTGGGGAATTTTTGACTCAAAAAATAAATGAAGCTTTAGAAAAAAAAGAACAAATTATTTTGTTATTAAATCGAAGGGGATTTTCAACGATCATGAGTTGTAAAGCTTGTGGATATGTAGAAAAATGTCCAAATTGTGATATACCACTTGTATATCATAAATCACTCAATCGTTTAAAATGTCATTATTGCAATTATACAAAATATATTATGGAAAGCTGTCCAGAATGTAAAAGCAAAGAAATCTCTACTTTTGGGCTTGGAACAGAGCGATTAGAAGAAGAAACAAAATTAAAATTTCCAAATGCTCGAATTATTCGAATGGATGTTGATACAACTTCTAAAAAAGGAGCTCATGAAAAAATAACAGAAGCTTTTCGAAATGGAGAGTATGATATTTTAATTGGAACACAAATGATTGCCAAAGGCCTTGATTTCCCACGTGTTACAGTTGTAGGAGTTATGAATGGAGATGCCTCTTTAAATGTTCCAGATTTTAGAAGTGGAGAGAGAACTTTTGCTCTTTTAAGTCAAGTAGCAGGAAGAGCAGGAAGAAAAGATTTAGAAGGAACCGTTATTATTGAAGGATTTAACTTGGATCATTATAGTATTTTAAAAGCAAAAAATCATGATTATGAAGGGTTTTACGAAGAAGAAATGAAAATTAGAAAGAAATTATCTTATCCTCCATATTTTAACTTAGGGTTGATAGAAATTCATGGAAATAATTATGTTGTTTGTGAAGAAGAAGCCAACAAAATAGCAACTTATTTAAAAAAAGCAATTGGAGATAAAGTAATTCTTTTAGGCCCTAGTAATGCCATTATGCCAAAAGTAAATAACATTTATTACATTCAGATTATACTGAAGTTTAAAAAAACTATAGATATTATAGAAACACTAAAATTTATCTATGAAAAATACCGAACGAATCAAAAAGTACAAGTTGAAATTGAGTTAAATCCGATTCGCTTATAGTACTTTTTGATAAATTGTGATAAAATGAGAAAGGTGATAATATGGATTTAGAAAAAGTAAATGTTGAAAAAGAAGTCAAGATTGTCTTTATGGGAACTCCTGAATTCGCAGTTCCAATCTTAAACGGTATATTAGAAAATTACCAAGTAAGAGCCATTATTACACAACCAGATAAAAAAGTAGGAAGAGAAAATAAAATAATCTTTTCTCCTATAAAAAAAGTAGGAATGGAAAAAACAGTATTGGTATTACAGCCAAATAGCATCAAAGATGCTGTAGAAGAAATAAGAGTATTACAGCCTGACTTGATTATTACTTGTGCATATGGTCAAATTTTACCATCTGAATTATTAAAAGTTCCAAGACTTGGATGTATCAATGTACACGCTTCTTTACTACCAAAATTCCGTGGTGGTGCTCCAATTCATAGAGCTATTATGGAAGGGGCTACCCAAACAGGAGTAACCATCATGTATATGAGTGAAGGAATGGACGAAGGGGATATTATTTCACAAAAAAGTATCGCTATTGGGGCAACTGATACAGCCTCTTCATTACATAATAAATTATCAATATTAGGTAGAGATTTACTCTTAGAAACATTGCCATCTATAATAGCAGGGACAAACTCTAGAACAAAGCAGGATAGTAGTGAAGCTACTTACGGATTTGTAATTAGAAGAGTTGATGAAAGAATTAGTTTTAGTAAAACGAAACGTCAAGTTCATAATTTAATTCGTGGTTTATATAGTTGGCCTGGAGCTTATTGTTTATATGAAGGAAAAATTTTGAAAATTTGGAAAAGTTACATTACAGAAAATTACTTTCCTGAAATGTTTGATGGTCAAATAACTGCAATTTATAAAGATGGATTTGGAGTAAAAGTAAGCAATGGAGAAGTTGTTTTTACGGAAGTGCAATTAGAAGGAAAAACAAGAATGAAAGCAATAGACTTCGTTCATGGAGTTGAGAACAAAGAAGCTTTGGTAGGAAAAGTTTTAGATTAATATGATAAAAAAAATTCAAGAAAATGAATATGTAAAATTAGTAAAAGAGTTATTAGAAAATAGAAGAACAAGAGCCCTTGTAAAACTTGTTCTATGGGGCTTCTTCTTTCTTTTAATTTTTTCCATATTTGATGTAAGAGGAACTCATACTCCGAAAAAAGACGTATTAAATTCTAGAGATGAATGGAAAGTAATGTCAAACTATAAATCAGAAATAACATTTACAATTAATGAAGAAATTTACATTTTAAATAGTGCTCGAAATGGCGATTATGAAAAATTAACAATTGGTGAAGATACTTATTATTTAGAACAAAACTTTTTATATCATTTAGAAGGGTATAATAAGATTTTTATTAAAGAGACATCTTTACTAGGTTATGATTTATTGAAATTGCGTCCAAACTTCTTAAATGAAGTATTATTAAATAGTAAACTTGAATATACAACCAATTATGAAGAAAGTGGACTTGTAAAAAAAGGTTATTCGATAGGTACTGCAAAATTTGTAGAACTTTATCGTCAAGCTATAATTACTGATGATAGTTTTATTACAATAGAAGTAGTAGAGAAAAATAATCAAATAGTAGAAATTGAGTTAGACTTAAAAGAAATGCAGAAATATAGTCAAGAAATTATTCAAACATATAAAATGAAAATTGTATATAAAGATTTTGGAATCGTATCAAAAGAAGATGTAGAATAGGAAGGGTTTTTATGGATTTAATTATATTAGTTGTATTAATTGGGATTGTCATATTTTTCTTTAAACAGTTTAGTAGCTTTGTCTATTTTGTTATGATCGCAGATATATTTTTACGATTGATGCATGGAATAGCAGGGTTACTTAAAATTGTAGAATTTACAAATTTTGTGAATAAATATATACCTGCTTCTGTCCCTGGAATTATTAATACATATTCAACAGGAATTTTTAATACCTTATTAATTTTGGGATATATTATTTTAGTTTCTATATTTGAATTTTATACCATTCGTATATTTTTCAAAAAAAGATAATAATTGCAAAGAAAGGGTAGAAAAACTCTTTCTTTTTCCAGTATAATAGGAGGGAAACATTTATGTATGCATATTTAAAAGGAGTAGTAACAGATATTGATAGTAGTTTTATAGTTGTTGAAAATAATGGAATTGGCTATCTCATTTATACAGCGAATCCTTATTCATTTGAAATAGGAAAAGAAACAAAAGTATATCTTTATCAATATATTAGGGAAGATGAAGAAACTTTATATGGTTTTGTATCAAAAGAGGAAAAAGAATTGTTTTTAAAACTGATCAATGTAAAAGGGCTGGGTTGTAAAATGGCTCTTCCAATGTTAGCGACTGGCTCTATTAATGGAATAGTAGATGCCATTGAAAGAGAAAATATTTTATATTTGAAAAAATTTCCAAAAATAGGAGATAAAGTAGCAAGACAAATTATATTAGATTTAAAAGGAAAATTGGTAAGCGATAATAAAGAAGAAGTTATAGATAATGATGAACTTGTAGAAGCGCTAAAAGCATTGGGTTATAAACCAATAGATATAAAAAAGATAATTTCAAAAGTGTCTAAAAATAATTCTATCGAAGAACAAATTAAAGAGGCACTTAGATTGTTATTAAAATAAGGAGGTTTTATATGGAAGATAGAATTCTTACTAATGAACAATTGGAAGAAGATAAATTTGAGCAAAATATTCGTCCTGAGAAATTAGAAGATTATATTGGGCAGACAGAAGTAAAAGAAAATTTGAAAATTTTTATAAAGGCAGCTTTAATGAGAGAAGAATCATTGGATCATGTACTATTATATGGACCTCCTGGACTTGGAAAAACAACACTTGCATATATCATTTCAAATGAACTTGGAAGCAATATTAAAACAGCAAGTGGACCAGCTATTGAAAAAAGTGGAGATTTAGCGGCGATTTTATCTAGTTTAGAGCCAGGAGATGTACTGTTTGTGGATGAAATTCATAGAATTCCACGTTTTATAGAAGAAATTTTATATTCAGCAATGGAAGATTTTACACTTGATATTATTGTTGGAAGTGATTCTAGCAGTAGAAATATTAGAATTGATTTGCCTCCTTTTACTTTAGTTGGAGCTACGACAAGAGCTGGAGATTTAACTGGGCCATTAAGAGATCGTTTCGGCATTATTTCCAAATTAAATTATTATACAGTAGAAGAGTTAACAGAAATTGTGAAGAGAACAAGTAAAGTTCTCAATTCTCCAATAGAAGAAGATGCAGCAGCAGAATTAGCGCGCCGTAGTAGAGGAACTCCACGTATTGCGAATCGATTATTTAAACGTGTACGTGATTATGCGCTTGTTATGGGAAATGGAGTCATTGATTTGGAAATTGCATCACTTGCTTTAAATAGACTGAAAGTAGATTCTATGGGATTAGATGATACAGATTACCATTTATTGAAATCGATTATTGAAAAATTTAATGGTGGACCAGTAGGAATCGAAGCAATTGCTTCTAGCATTGGGGAAGAACAAACGACCATTGAAGATGTTTATGAACCCTATTTATTACAACATGGATTTTTGAAAAGAACGAGTCGTGGAAGAATTGTTACAAGAAAAGCATATGAACATTTAGAAATTCCATGTCCTGATAATATGGAATAGAAATTATGAAGCAGTCAAAAGTAGAAGTAATCATAACTCCTATTTATGAAAAATTAAAATCAAAATATCAAATGTTATATGGCGTTGTCATAAAAAAGAATTCTATGGAGGCTTTTATTTTAGGAGAAATAAAAGAATTGAAAAACAAGCTTACAGTAGAAGATGCTTTATTATTTGCAAGTACATTTTCTTATTTAAATTTTGATTTGGCCTCTCAAGAACAAAAGTTAAAGCGTGAATTTATTTATTGCCATTTGGTTTATTTATTTCCTAAAAGAATGGTTACGTATTCTTTTCCTTTATTATGCTTAGTATGTGATGCAATTACAGAGAAAAATGTTCATCATATATTGTTTTTAAAGTTTTTATCAGATGAAACTTGGATGTTGAAAGTATTGGAACATACATTAATTATTGATTATCATTCCTCGTTGGTGAATCAATATAGGATAGATCAAGAAAGAATAAGGAGAGTTTTCCATTTCTTATGTAGAAGAATAGAAGATACTGTGAAAGAAGTTGATAAAAAAGTAGAATTCGCAGTTTTAAAAAAAGAAGTCTTAAAGAATATAAAATCATATCAATCAGCAGAATTGTATAAAAGGAGTGTGACATAATGAGAACAGAGGATTTTGACTATGAATTGCCAGAGCATTTAATCGCCCAAACCCCTCTTCAAAAAAGAGATGCTTCCAAGTTACTTGTCTTAGATAAAGAAACAGGAGAGATAGAACACCATGTTTTTACAGACATTGTAGAGTATTTAAATGAAGGTGATGTATTAGTAGTAAATGATACAAAAGTGATTCCTGCTCGTCTTTATGGAGAAAAATTTGTAACACATGCTATAATTGAATTATTAATGTTAAAAGATACAGGAAACGATATTTGGGAATGCTTAGCCAAACCAGCCAAAAGAGTAAAAAAAGGGACTGTTATTTCTTTTGGTGGTGGAAAAATAATAGCAGAATGTGTAGAAGAAAGAGAAGAAGGAATTCGTCTTATGAAGTTCTTTTACCAGGGCATTTTCTATGAAATACTAGATGAGTTAGGAGAAATGCCACTCCCTCCATACATTCATGAAAAATTAGAAGAAAAAGATCGTTATCAAACTGTATATGCAAAAAATTTAGGAAGTGCAGCAGCTCCAACTGCAGGACTTCATTTTACAGAAGATTTATTGCAAAGGATAAAAGACAAAGGGGTTATTGTAGTGCCTATTACGTTACATGTAGGACTTGGAACTTTTAGACCAGTTAGCGTAGAAGATGTTAAGTCTCATAAAATGCATAGTGAATTCTATGAAATGAGTAAAGAAACTGCGAATATTCTTACAAAAGCAAAACAAGAAAAAAGACCTATTATTGGTGTAGGGACTACTACGACTAGAACTTTAGAATCAATTATGTCACTTTATAATGAATTTAAAGAATGTAGTGGGTGGACAGATATTTTTATTTATCCTGGATATCAGTTTAAAGCAATTGATCATTTAATTACGAATTTTCATCTCCCAAAATCTACTTTGGTAATGTTAGTAAGCGCTTTAGCTGGAAAAGAACATATATTAAATGCCTATAAGGAAGCTATAGAAAAAGATTACCGATTTTTTTCTTTCGGAGACAGCATGTTTATTAAATAGGTGATTTTGTGTTAGAAAAAATTGTAGAAACTTATTTAAGCAGTAATTCTTCATCATTAAAAGAATTAAAATTAATAGAAGATTTTGCCTTTATTTTTGTAAATAATCGCTATAATTTAAATATTGATTTTTATCCTTTTAAAGATTATATTATTAAGTCAGATACACTAAATTATGTTCATAATTTTTTAGCCTCTATTGACGCAAAATATGCGCTAGAATTTGATTATGCATTGGATCACAATAAAATTATTTTTGAAAAAACGAAAAAGAAGAAAGAAACATATAAATACGGAGTAACAGCTTCTTATACTTTGAAAGATAGCTTTGATCTTATTCATGTGTTTTTCCAATATTGGATGAATAAAAATGGGGTATTAAAAAAAGAAAACGATTATTTTTTTGATACATTGATTTTTTTAATAGAATTTTTATTTCAAGATTATTTAGAAAGTTTAAAATATAAAAATAAAGAACCTTATTATCAGAAGATGAACAACTTTATTTCTGTAAATGTTTTTACAGTTCATATGATTATGGAGTTAAAATTGATTGAACTTTATCAGAAAAAACATTCTTTAAATTTAGATAGTTTTATTTCGGAATTGAAAATTCATAATATTTCAAATGAGGAAATGCTTCCAAAGAATTGTCAAATTATGATGGATGATATCCTGTCAATTGGTAGTTTATCACTTCCTTTTCATAAAAAGTATTTATATAGTATTTTATTAGCTAGTTATATGCATGGACAGATTTTAAAAGAGCCTAAATTAATTCATTCTTTTTGTTATTTAATTGATCATCCTGAAAATATTAAAATTGAGGAGTTTCTAAAAGCAATTGGAATAACAGTTCGGATGAAAGAAGGAAAAATTATTTTGAGTAAAGTGGGGTACCAAAAATTAAAGAAACATTTTTTAGCAGAATTAGAGGATTGTTTCATTAGAGCAAATATAGATTTTTAAGAGGTGTAAAATGGTAATTGTAATTGTAGGTCCAACAGCAGTGGGAAAAACGAAAATGAGTGTTGAACTTGCGAAAATATTAAATGGGGAAATCATTAATGCAGATAGTACCCAAGTTTATAAAGGATTAGATATTGCAACAGCAAAAATAAAAGAAGCAGAAAAAGAAAATATTCCACATCATTTATTTGATTTTAAAGAAATTATAGAAGATTATACTGTTTATGATTATCAAAAGGATTGTAGACGTAAAATTGATGAAATTTTAAAAAAGGGAAAGACACCTATTTTGGTAGGAGGAACAGGTTTATATATTAAAGCGGTACTTTATGATTATCAGTTTGTAGATGGTACATGTAATGATCAATATGAAGACACAGAAACCTCTATATTGTTTTCAAAATTGTTAGAAATAGACCCAAATACAGAGATTCATCCAAATAATCGTAAAAGAATTATTAGAGCGATTAATTCTTTTAAAGAAACAGGAGAAATTCCAAGTTCAAAGGAGAAAACAGAAAGATTACTATATCCATGTAAATTTATTGGGTTAACTTGTGATAGAGAGCTGTTATATGAAAGAATCAATCAAAGAACGGATATGATGTTTGAAGAAGGGTTATTAGAAGAAGCCAAACAAATTTTTGATTCAAATATCAGGAGTAAGGCCGTTTTAACGCCAATTGGTTATAAAGAATTATTTTCTTATTTTGAAGGAACTTGTTCTTTAGAAGAAGCCAAAGAAACAATTAAACAAAATTGTAGAAAATATGCAAAAAGGCAATATACTTGGTTTAATCATCAAGTTTCAGTGGAATGGTTTTCAGTAAATTTTGAAGATTTTGAAAGAACGATACAAGAGGTTTTATCATCTCTATCTTAGACCATTGACTAAATTCTATATTTTTGATATATCTATAATAGAAGGAAGATTGGTAAGATGAAAAGAAATGGCTTTACATTAGTAGAATTATTAGCAGTAATTGTTATTTTAGGACTATTAGCTTTAATTGTTACTCCAATAGTATTTAATCTTTTAGATAAAAATAGAGGTAAAGCTAGAACAGAAACCGCCAATCGAGTATTAGATGCCGCAAAATATTTTTATGCAACTTCTATGATAGATAATGATGTTGTATTTCCATCAGAAGGCCTTGAATTTATTTGTAATAAAATTGTTTGTGAAGCAACAATTGGTACTATAGTAAGAGAAGATGGAATTGCAAAATTATCAGAAGAAAAGCCAATTGTATATCAATTAACTTTTTCTGGAACTGTTCCTAGTAGTGGAAGTGTAATAATATATGATGATGGTTCAGTAGCACCAAAAAATTTAGCAATAGATTCTCATCTATGTGTTTATGAAGAAAAAATAAAAGTATTTACGTCCTGTTAAATACTTTTTTAATATAAATTTGTCAAATAATGGCAATAATAGAAATATGAAAAGAATGTTGTTTTTTAAGGAAAAAGATAGAAATTAAATTAAAAAGGCTATTGATTTTGTCAAAAAAGAACAATTTTTGTTGATTAAAATAAAAATAATTGTTATACTAATAATGTAACATAGAGGAGGGAAAAGAATGAAAAATAATAAGAAAGGTTTTACTTTAATTGAACTATTGGCAGTTATCGTAATTTTAGCTATTATTGCATTAATTGCAACACCAATAATTTTACAAATTATTACAAAAGCTAGAAGATCAGCATCAATAGATAGTTTATATGGAGTAATGGCAGCGACAAAATCTACATATATGGAAACATTATTGGATACTAAACAAATGGAACTTCCAGCATATATTGAATGTAATGGAACAGACTGTCAAATATATCATGCAACTCCAAAGCCTGATGCAACTAACCCAACAACTTATGAAAAGGGTGACGCTCAGACTGCAGCAACTACTGTAAAGTTTAGTGGTTCAATTCCAACTGGAGATCTTATTATAGATAAAGAAGGAAGATTTTTACCTACTGAAACTGGTAAAGTCATAAAAGTAAACGGATTTGATTGTTCTATTAAAGCAAATGATACAGTAGAATGTAAATAAGAAACGAAAGTTTCTTTTTTCTTTCATCATTTTACATAATTTTGTCAAAAAAAGATGATTTTTGTTGATTAAAATAAAAATTATTGTTATACTAATAATGTAACATAGAGGAGGGAAAAAATGAGGAATAATAAGAAAGGTTTTACTTTAATTGAACTATTAGCAGTTATCGTAATTTTGGCAATCATTGCATTAATTGCAACACCAATAATTTTACAAATTATTACAAAAGCTAGAAAATCTGCATCAGTAGATAGTTTATATGGAGTAATGGCAGCAGCTAAATCAACATATATGGAAACATTATTAGATTCTGAACAAATAGAATTACCAATGACAGTAAATTGCGATGGTACTAAATGTGAATATACTGATAGTAAGACTCCAACTCCAAAAACAGATACTGTAAAATTTAGTGGTTCAATTCCAACAGGAACATTTACAGTAGATAAAGAAGGAAAAATTGTGCCTACTGCAGAAAATACGTTCATAAAAGTAAATGGATTTGATTGTTCTATTAAAGCAAATGATACAGTAGAATGTAAATAAGAAACGAAAGTTTCTTTTTTTTGACATTTTTTTCTGATTACCTTTTTATTGATTGACTAATTTCTTTAAAGTTGATATACTAAACTTGTATAATAGAGGAGGAATATAAGTGGAAGTAAATAAAAAAGGGTTTACCTTAATAGAATTATTAGCAGTTATAGTAATTCTAGCAGTTATTGCATTAATTGCGACCCCAGTAATTTTACAAATTATTACAAAAGCTAGAAAAGCTGCAGCAGAAAATAGTGTATACGGAATGATGGAAGCTACAAGATATGCTTATTTTACGGCAATTGTAGAGGAGAAAAGTTTAACAATGCCAATTACAGTTACTTGTACTACAACTGCATGTATCTATACAGATAGTACAGATACAACAGTAGGAACTGCACAAACTGGTTCAGTGGACTTTAGTGGTACAAAAATGACTGAGGGAGAAATTAAATTAAACTCTGAAGGCAAATTTGAAGAATCTGAAGATGGCAAGAAACCAAAAGTAAATGGCTTTTATTGTAC
>JAAWCI010000099.1 GCA_022793145.1 Bacilli bacterium
AAATAGAAATGAAGTTAAATATCGAGGGCTGCTTCTAAACACATATATAAGATTGATAGATTCTTTAGAACATGTCTATCTTACTATGTGGTTAGACATTATTCATCTTCTATCATTTTGTTAATATATATGGATCTGTTTTAGTTCCTGTTCCACTTTTTATTTTAACATCCAATGTTAAGAATAATACTGGGCGCACACCAAACGTGTCAGTCACGCCGCTGCTGTAGTAGTTGTAGTTGACAAACCCAGCACTAGACACAATGAACGCATTATTCGAGTGGCCGCTACTCGGAGTCAGCGTCCATTGGTGTTGGGAACTGTTAAATAACCAGCTATTCTGCGCACATCTTGCGTTTGCTGGAATTCCATCCCAGTCGTATATATTTGTAGTATCACATGTACTTCCCCCATTTGATGCATATGCATAATCACTTGGGTACATCAATGCAATTTTTCCTGTCCATGTTGTTGGTCTTCCTGAATATACTGTTGTTCCATTTTCATACTGATACATCTGGGCTCTTGTTATCTGTGCTGCACTCCATCCTCCTAGTTTCCATACATGACTCTGATCTACCATTGCCTGTGATGTGGCATTTATTGTATTCCAATATGTTGTATTAAGCTCTGTCATCAATGATGCTTGACTCCAATCATTTGTATTTCCTGAATTCCATGCCATTGGGGTATTCTTATAGAATTGCCCTGCTGTTGTATAATTCCCCCAATATATGATCTTCATTTGACCATTAAATACTCCTATTATTCTATATGCCTCTCCATTAAATGTTACAAAGTTATTTGGATCTGGTCCTTGATATCTATTTCCTCCTGCTACATTTGGTAAATTATCTTTACTTGCTAGATCACTTCCACTCATTCCATTATTTGGTATTGCTACTGTCGTTTCCCATGGCCCTGCTCCATTTCCTACTCCATCTTGAGCATATACATAGACCTTATATGTCTGATTATAGTGATTAAATGTCCCTGGCGTCACATCACATCTATATGCATTTGCTCCTGCATCCCATGTTACTCCCATTTGGACCCAATTTCCATATCCTCCTGTTGCTGTTGATGCAT
>JAAWCI010000053.1 GCA_022793145.1 Bacilli bacterium
ATAGAAATTTCTGGAAATAAAATATTTACTCCAACCAAAAGAAAATTGGAATTATGGTACAAATCAGAAATGAAGAAATTATTTGAAGAACATTTGATGTTTTGGTATGAAAAATTTGAAGAATCTATTCCTAATCCCAAATTAAAAATTAGAACGATGAAAACAAGGTGGGGAGTTTGTAATATCAAAGATAATTCAGTTACATTAAATAGTAGATTAATGGAATATGATAGTACTAAACTAGATTATGTAATCATCCATGAATTATCCCACTTTAAACATTTTAATCATTCTAAAGATTTTTGGGCACTTGTATCAAAATATTGTCCAAACTATAAAGAAATAAGAAAAGCCTTAAGAGAAGAGTAGGTGAGAAGATGTTGAAAAAAATGAGTAATATTGTCCTAATTTTTGTCTTGATTATCCCTTATTTTATTTTGCCAATTATGGTAAGTGCTGGAGAAAAAGAACTTGAAAATAAAACATTAGCTGAAATACGGCAAGAACTTGTGGATTATGAAAAGAATTTGGCAGAAAATGAAGAAAAAGAGAGACTAACTCAAGCAGAAATTGATAAAATTACAAATTCTATTACAGAAAATACAAAAACGATTGAGCGTCTTAGCGATGAAATGATTGAACTTCAAAATGAAATTACACAAGCTGAAAAAGATATAGAAGAGAAAGATAAAGAAATAAAAGAAATTATAAATTTCTTACAAGTCGCAAGTGGAGAGTCTGCCTATTTGGAATATGCATTTGGAGCAAAAGATTTCACTGATTTTATATATCGTATGGCTATTTCAGAACAATTATCTTCTTATAACGAAGAATTGGTAGATGAGTATAATTCATTGATTGAAAATAATAAAAAGAAGAAAAAAGAAAAAGAGGAAAAACAAGAAAATTTAAAAAAAGTTCAAACAGAATTAGCTACTCAAAAAAATAAATTAGGAGAAGAGCTTAAAACGACTTCGGCAGCTAGCTTAGATATCAACGATGAGATAGAAGATGTGAAAAAGATAATTCAATATTATGCAGAAGAAGTCGGATGTAATGAAAATGAAACAATCGGTCAATGCTTAAATAGAAAACAAACTTTACCAATAGGAACAGAATTTTATCGTCCAGTTGTAAGTGGAAAAATTACAAGTGAATTCGGAAGCCGTTGTTATTGGCTAGGTGGAAAATATAAATGTGACTTTCACGGAGGAATTGATATGGCGCAATCAGGAAGTGCAGTGCCTGTATATGCAGCAGCTCCAGGAATTGTTATAGGGCATACTGACCGTAGTTCTTGTGGTGGAAATATGGTTTATGTTATCCATAATATTAATGGAAAGAAATATACAAGTCTGTATGCTCACCTTAGACAGATTACAGTAAAAGACAAACAGGTCGTTACTATGGATACACAAATAGGAGTTATGGGTGGAAATCCAGCGACTGAATATTGGGATGAATGTTCAACAGGACAGCATTTACATTTTACTTTAGCAAATGGACATTATAGAGTAGATTATATGTATTGGAGTCAATTCGAAGCTCATATGTTTAATCCACGAATTTTATTAAATGCACCACCAACTGGAGGTTCTTTCTCAAATCGTTTTAGAAAGTACTAAAATATATTGACAATAAAACATTTCTTTGTTATTCTATTTATAGACACAAAGAGTGTTTTTTTAATGGAAAAAACATAAAATTAAAAAGTAGGTGAAGATATGAAAAAAATAGCTAGATTTTTCATTGGTGTCAAAAAAGAAATGGGTAAAGTAAGATGGCCTAACAAAAAAGAAATGCTTACATATTCTATTGCAACAATCTCATTTATTCTTATATTCGGATTATTCTTTGGACTAACAGATTTCATATTTGCAAGTTTAAGGACGATTTTTAGCTAATGCAAAAAGAATGGTATGTTGTTAATACTTATTCAGGACATGAGAATAAAGTAAAAGAAAAATTAGAGATGCGTGCAAGTTCTATGGGGCTAGAAGATTATATTTTTAGAGTTGTAGTTCCAGAAGAAACGGTGATAGAAAAAGACAAAAAAACAGGGGCAGAAAAAGCCAAACAGAAAAAAATGTTTCCAGGATATATCTTGGTAGAAATGATTATGACAGACGAAGCTTGGTTTATTGTCAGAAATACTCCAGGAGTAACTGGATTTATTGGTTCTTCTGGAAAAGGAGCTAAACCATTTCCACTTACTCCAGCTGAAGTTGATAACATTTTAAATAGTATGGGTATGAGTCGTATTGAAATAGGAGAAGGCCTTAAAATCGGAGATAGTATTAAAGTTATTGGTGGACCATTTGCTAATATGTATGGAAAAGTAAAGAACTTAGAAACAGGGAATGGTACAATCGAAGTAGTTTTAGACTTGTTTGGGCAAGAAACTATTGTTGAATTAGAACTATCAGAAATTGAACAAGCATAGTTTACAAAAAAGTAAAATTGTGCTATTATGGAATGGCTATATTGATTTATTCATATAGATAAAACAAGTGGGAGATTAAAATGCGGATATCATTATGACCACTCGCGAAAAAAATATAGGAGGTGTTTTTCGTGGCAAAAAAGAA
>JAAWCI010000081.1 GCA_022793145.1 Bacilli bacterium
AATTATTTGGAACAGAAGAAAATCCAGTCAAAATTAATTATAATAATCCAGGATCATCTACTGATAACAATAAATTTATACATATTAATCCAAGCGGACAAGCAATCATGAATTATTCTGTGATAAAGAATGGTTATAATAATCCAGGATCTTCAATTGGGCCAGTAGATGCGATATATAATGAGGGTACATTAGAGGGTAATAATATTAGAATAGAAAAATCTGGTAATGCTTTATGTCTTGGAAGAGTAACAAATAATGGAGATATTTCATTAAAAAATAGTGTGCTTCCAGATACTGTAATGATAGGTGAAGATAGTAGGAATTTAGTATTGGAAGAAAATATTCTTAATTCTAGTATAATATTAAATTATAGACCAAATGGAAGCGTTTCTATAAAAAATAATAAAATAACAGGAAGTGATTATGGAAACTACGTTATAAAGGCATTATTAGACATTGTAGATGAAAATTTATTTGTTAATGTTTCTGGAAATCGAAATACATATAATTTTAAATATAGTGAGATTTTATTAATTCCAAATAATGTTAATAATGTAAAAATTCCAGCTGGTTCATACGTGCTTTTTGGAGATATGACGATTCCTGAAAATACAATATTAGAAATATCTTCAGGTGCAACATTAAAAATTCAAAAAGATAACATGATAACTGTAAATGGTATTTTAAATTTATCAGGGCAAGATAATTCGCCTACAATGATAACAAGTGAGGAAGTTACTACATCTAGCTATTATGGTAATGGTATTGTAATTAATAGTAGTGGTCAAATGATTGCTAGTAATGCAGAAATTAAAAATTTAAAAGGTTTTGCAATTACAAATTATGGTCAACTTAGTATATGGAATTCTAAAATAATAGGTGGAATAAAATATGATACAGAAAATTTAGATCAGTTATTGGTGAATAATTCTATTAATGGTTCTATTACTTCCAATATAGTAGTAAAAGCCCCTTATAATTATTGGGGGTCAGAAAAAGGGCCAAAGTTTAAAAATCCATACACAGGTTCTTATGAGGGAGGATTTTATACAGTTAGTGATAATATTCAGTTTTATCCTTATAATACAACATTTATTAAAAATGATGAAGCTTCATTAGAATTAATTAAAACAATTGTCTATGATGCACCTCATTTTGGAAAAGTAGGAGTCAATTCTTTTAACGGAAATTATAGTAGGAAATATGTAGATTTCGAAGTATCAAATAATTTGAATATTATAAGAACTTACAATTCTAAAAATACAAAAGAAAGTATATTGGGGTATGGATGGTCATTTAGTTATGATTCTTATGTAGAAAAACATCCTTATGGAGATCATTCCTATCTTGTTCATTTACCAGATAGTTCTATTAATGTCTTTATGAAACAGGATGAACAATATGTTTCTTTAAATAGTAGAAATACATTCCAAATTGTAAATGAGAAATATGTATTAACAACAAAAGAACAAATGATTTATACTTATGGTAAAAATGGAAAGTTAGAAAGTATTACTGATCAATATGGAAATAAAACCGTTTTAACTTATACGAATCATTTGTTAACTTCTATTACAGATTCTAATCATAGAACTTATATATTAGAATATCAAAATGATTTGCTTACCAAAGTTACTGATCCAATGAATAGAACAACAGAATATCGCTATAAAGATAATTTACTTTCTAAAGTAATCAATACAAATGGCATTGAAACTATTTATAGTTATAATGAATCTAAACAATTAATTCATATAAAAGAAAATAATTATATTATGTTAACACTAGAGTATATAACAGAAGGTATTTATAAAGATTATATTTCTAAATTAACCAATGAAAAAGGATTAACTATAACATATACTTATGATAGTAGTTCTAATATGACAACAGAAACAGATTCAAATAATAGGATTACAAAAAAATATTATGATAGAGATGGTTATGTCTATAAAGAAATTAATCCAAATGGAAATGCTAAAACAACCACTTATCAGTTAGAAAATGGAACAAATAAATATGGAGAGGTAGCGTCTATTACTGATATTAATTCAGCAAAAACAACTTATACAAGAGATGAAAAAGGAAATATTATCAAAGTAACCAATCCGGATTCTGGAATCAAACAATATACCTATAATTCTAAAAATCAAGTCACCAAAGAAATCAATGAAGTTGGAAGCATTACAGAATATATTTATGATACTGATGAAGTTACATTATTAAAACAAGTAAAACCATTAGATGGGAAAACTATATATAGTGAAGAAGCAGATCAAAGCAAATTTCAAATTATTTCTTACACTTATTATGAACCTTCTGAAGTAAATAATATCAAAGGATTAATCAAAACAAAAACAGATGATAAAGGAACAACCACTTATACTTATAATGACAATGGAGACATTATTTCTATTATGAATGCAAATAATGTTGAAACAGTTTATACAAGAAATAAACTAGGTTGGACTTTAACAGAACAGGTAGAAGATGGTTATATTACAGAATATGAGTATGACAATCGTGGAAATGTCACAAGTATCAGAAAAGATTCTAAATTAATTTCTAAAACAGAATACAATTATCAAAATAAACCAATTAAAGTAATGGATGGAAATTGTAAAGAAATTACGTTAATTACAAATGTTACAAAATCTTTAAATTGGAATTCCAATCAAAGTTTACTTTCTACAAGTGACAATAGTATGATCTGTGATGCAATTACTTATGAATATGATATTTCAGGAAATAAAATAAAAGAAACTGATAGAGAAGGTAATATTACGACTTATCAATATGATCAATATGGAAATGTAATAAGAAAAAATCTTCCAAATGATTCAAATTATGTTTATGAATATGATACTTTAAATAGATTAGTAAAAACTTCTTTTGAAGAGGGAGAAGAGACAACTTTATTAGAAGAAAAAACTTATACATTAGGTTCTACTTCTACAGTAACAACTAAAACACATACAAATGATACTGATTTCAAAACTATGGTAGAAAGTTATAATAATCGTGGATTTAAAACAATAGAAAAATTAGAAACAAATTCAGCAACCACCAATTATTATAAAAATGGTCAAGTTTCATCAACTGTAGATAGAAATGGAGCATATACATATTATTACTATGATAAAGTAAATCAGTTAAGTAAAAAATGTGTTCAAGCAAATAGTTATTATATTTGTACTCTTTATACTTATGATCATTTAGGCAGATTAATAGAAGAAAAAATAGGAAAAAATACAGTTTCTTCTAGTGGAACACCATCTAGTTATGTTATAACAACTTACGAGTATGATAATATAGGACAAGTGATTAAAAAAACAACTTCAAGTGGAGAAGAAATAGAATATACTTATGATATTTATGGAAATGTTTTAACACAAAAAATAAAAATCAGTGAAGATAAATATCAAACAAAGACATATGAATATAATGATTTAAATAAAGTGACAAAAGAGAATTTAGAAGGAATTATTACAGCTTACGAATACGATGGAGTTGGGAATTTATTAAAGAAAACAACTGGTGAAAATGTTGTTACAGAATATCAATATAATAAGAACTATCAAATAACAAAAACAATATTAGATAACATAACTCAAGAAATGATTTCTTATGACAATATGGGAAATGTAATAGAAAAAACAGATTCAAATGGAAATATTACAAAATATAGTTATGATAAACGTAATAATGTAATAAAAGAAACGAGTCCTAAAAATTTTATTACAACACATTCTTATGACTCTAATAATCGTTTGATAAAAACAAAGGAACAAGATAAAACAACTGTTTATAGTTACGATAAATTTGACAATGTCATTTCAAAAACAATCAATGATACAATTATTTATCAATACACTTATGATAAAAACAATAATGTATTAAAAGAAATAGATCCATTAGGAAATAGTGTAACTTATGCTTATGATCAGTTAAATAGAATTGTTCGAGTAACAGATAAATTAGGCAATTACAAAACTTATAGTTATGATACGTTATCAAATATAGTAACAGAAAGAAATGAAAAGAGTATTTATACTTATTCTGTTTATGATGAAAGAGGAAACGTAAAAGAGAAAAAAGTAGGTTCTTTAGTCATAGAACAAAATGAATATGATTTGATGAATAATTTAACTAAGAAAAAAGATGCAAATAACAACATAACAACTTATGAATACAATACATTAAATCAGTTAGTCAAGAAAACAAATCCATTGGGTTATATTGAAGAATATGAATATGATAAAAATGGAAATGTTGTAAAAATTAAAACAAGCAATAAAGTAATTTTGTATTCTTATGATAATCGAGGCAATTTATTAAAGACAGTAGAAGAATCAACGGATGGAAAACAAAAAATTGAGACTTCAAAAGAGTATGATAACAACAATAATGTGATTAAAGAAATTGATGGAAATGGCAATATTACAATTCATACTTATGATAGTTTAAATAATCTTATTAAAACCAAAAATCCTCTTAATCAAGAGACCACATATGAATATGATAGTCATAATAATCTAGTGAAAGAAACCAATTATTTAGGAGATTCTAAAGTTTATATTTATGATTCATTTGATAGAGTGATAGAAAAGAAAAATGAGTTAAATGAAACAATTGAAAAACTAGAGTATGATTTAAATGGGAGACAAATAAAAAGCATAGATGGATTAGGTCATACAACTACATTTGTTTATGATAAATTAGATAGAGTGATTGAAAAGATGGATCCATTAAATAGAAGCGAAAAAACAACTTATGATGCATTAGGAAATGTGTTAACAAAAACAGATCCAAATGGAAATATCACAAGATATGAATATAATAATTTTAACAAAGTGACAAAAATAACAAATCCTCTAAATGAAGTAACCATTTATACTTATGATAACAATAATAATTTATTAACTGTTACAGATGGAAATAACAAAAGAACGATTTATACTTATAATGCGCTCAATTTAGAGTTAACAGAAAAAGACCCATTAGGAAATATAGAAACAAAGGAATATAATAGTAATGGAACTTTAAAGAAGAAAACAACCAAAAATGGTTCAGAAATTTTTTATAGTTATGATATTCATGATAGATTGATAAAAGAAAATGATATTGTTTATAAGTATGATAACAATAACAATTTACTAGAAATCAAAGAAAATGAGAATGCCATTACTAGAACTTATGATTCTCTAAATAGAGTTATTAAAAAGATAGAAAATGGTTTCACAACAACCTTTATGTATTCTGATTATACAGAAACTAGTATTGATCCAAAAGGAAATGAAACAATTAAAAAGTTTGATAAAACTGGTAGATTAAAAGAAGTAGTAGGGAATGCTAGTTATATTTATAATTTAG
>JAAWCI010000054.1 GCA_022793145.1 Bacilli bacterium
AAGCATTAAAACAACAGAACCTAGAGCCAAAGAAGTTCGTAAGTTTGTTGATAAAATGATTACATATGGTAAAGATGGTTCATTAGTTGCAAGAAGAAAAGCATTAGCATTCTTACAAAATGATAATACTTCTGTAAAGAAAGTATTTGATGTTTTAGCCCCTCGTTATACGAATCGTAACGGTGGATATACAAGAATTTTAAAATTAGGAGAACGTAGAGGAGACGATGCGTTAGAAGTAATTTTAGAATTAGTTGAGGAAGATGCAAAATAAGCATCTTTTTTGTGTGTAAAAAATCTTTCTTATGATATAATATTGAATAGAATAGGGGTGCAGAAATGAAAAATAAGGCAGTAGTGATTTTAAAATTTATGACAACTCTAGTGATTATTTTAATTGGTGTTGTAATATGGTTATTTCTAAACCAGCGGGAAGAGGAGAAAAAAATTCCAGTAAAAGAGCCAGAAATCAAAGAAGAAAATTTAGATATTAATAGTGAATTGATTAAAAATCTTCCTTATCCAAATATGAATACTGGATGTAATAAAATAGATGATCTGGGAAGATATGATGAAAAACAATTGAAAATAGAAGATATAGAACTTTCTGAAAAGATTGATACTGCATATAAAAAATTATCTACATCATCTAGTAATATTGTATCATCAGATGATATGAGACAATATGTCAAAAGTTATTGGAGTGAAATAGAAGAATATAAAGATTTCAGTTTTTCATTTAATGATACCAATTATACATATGATGAAGAGGAGAAAACTTATCATGTTGAAGCAAGTGAAAGTACTAGTTGTGAAGAAACTAATTATATGAAGCGCTTTCAGCCGATTATTTTAACTGCAACAAAGAAAGAAAAGCAAATTATAGTAGATTATGTGCTTCTTTATTATATTGAAGACTCTAGCAATGGAAAAGAAGTTGTTTACCATATTTATCAAGATAAAGAGTTTACAATTTATCTTGAAACAGTGTCAGAAACACAAGAAAAGTTGAATAAAAGTGCTTCAAAATATCAAGAAAAATTAGAACATTATACTTTTGTATTTAATGAAGGACAAAGTGGAAATTATTATTTTGTAGAAGGTAATAAGAAAAATGTAGTGAATGGTCTTAAAGAAGTAGAAAATTTAGAAGAAAAACTTAAAGATGTAAACATATTAACATTAGATAATGATTGTATTGAGTTTACAGAAGAACATATATATCAAAAGGATAAATTTTCAATAGAGAGTTTAAACACATCAGATCGTTTATTAATGGCACTTTCTTATGCATATAAAAATGAGCTTCTTGAAAAAGAGGATCAAGAAATCGATGACAAAATGGAGTATTCATTTACAAAAAAAGAAATAGAAAATATTTACAAAAATTTTTGGGGAGAAGAATTGAAATCAGAATTAGAAGAATTCGAGAAAATTAATTTTAAAGGGATTATAGATGGAGATCAATATCGTTTTATTGTGGATTTAGAAGAAAAGTTCTGTCCAACAAATAGAAAATATGTGGAAACGAAACTTGAACATGCGTATGAAAAGGAAGATACTCTTTATTTAGATTATAAAATCCGTTTTATAGATAAAAAAGGAAATCGTATGGATATTTATCAAAGCAAAGATTATAATATGCCTATAAAAAAGAACGTTGGAGCTATAAATATTTATGAAGAATATTGGGATCTAGAGTATGTTACTTATCGATATGTTTATAAGAAACAGGATGATGGAAAATATTATTTTTTAGAAGGACTTTATATTTAAGACTACTTTTGTAGTCTTTTTTTTGAAATCTGATTAACGAATTTAAGATATTAAAAAAAATCGTAGTACCAATTTTTTGTTTTGATGATTTGCTTTTCTATTTCAATCTTGGTATAGTTTGTCTGAGGTGATTAAATGAGAGAAAAAGCGGAGAAGTTTTTTTTGAGTAATGTAAAAATTTTTGAATGTTTTTTGGAATGCTTGTGGAAAACTCCAATAAAAATAAAAGAAAGGAAATTTTATCCACAGGAAAAGTACTTTATTATTGATTTTACAATGAATGAGTTTGAAGCAATTCGCATGAAAGGTATTATTGAGCAAAAAGGAGAAGATATAACTGTAAGGTCGAAATACACATTTCATAAGAATCAAGACTTTGATCATTATGAAACTTGTTTATTTTTATCTTTTTGTTATAAATGTCCAGAAGAATTAGAGTTATGTAATCAGTATGGACTATATAAAAAGGAAGGTATGAAAGAATTAAACTCTTCATTAACTATAAATCAAATTTATAATGATCAAAAAGATAAGAATTTATTGGGTGATAATCAAATATTTATATTTAACATGAAACGTGTAAAAGAACATTGCAGTGATAAAAAATTAGATCAACTATTACAAGATTTTGATAAAGCTATTAAAAATATCTATTCTTGATGGTGATGTCCTTTCTTGCTTTATAAAGATATTTATATTATAATTTAGTTGGTGATAATATGAACTTTAAAAATAAAGACATGTTTGGGAATCAAGTATTTAGAAAGCAAGTTAATCTTAATCAAAATCCTTCTTTACAGAATTCTGTTTCAAATTTAAAAGCAATGTCTGTAGATCCAACAAAGAAGAATGAAGTTCTTAGTTCTTTAAATCGTTTTCAAAAGCAAATGAGTTCAAATGATTATAATGAAATTTTATCGAATGTGAAAAGTTTAAAAAGTGAAAAAGTTATTGGTGAAAATAGTCCTTTAGAATCAAAAAAAGAAATTAATGAACAAGATTATCAAAGAACAATTTCAGATTTAAAACGATTAGAACATGAAGTGAGGTTTAAATAACATGATGAGAATTAGTAATGAATGGAATGAATTTAAATGTTTAGATGCAGGAAATGGAGAAAAGTTGGAGAGTTGGAATGGTATTATTTTAAGACGGCCAGATCCACAAGCCATTTGGACTGTTAATAAGGATATTGATATATGGAAAAAAGTAGATGGACAGTATTTTAGAAGTAATAAAGGTGGAGGAGAATGGAAATTTTTTAAAAAACTCCCAGAGTATTGGACTGTTACTTATAAAGGTTTAATGTTTAAGATTAGTCCTACGAATTTTAAGCATACTGGTTTATTTCCAGAACAGGCTGTAAATTGGGATTTTATGATAGATAAGATAAAAAATAGTAATCGTAAAATTAAGGTTCTCAATTTATTTGCGTATACGGGTGGAGCTACAATGGCCTGCTCAAAGGCTGGAGCAGATGTAGTTCATGTAGATGCTTCAAAAGGTATGACAGAATGGGCAAAAGAAAATATGAGATTATCAGGTTTAGAAAATAATTTTATTCGTTTTATTGTAGATGATTGTTTAAAATTTGTGGAAAGAGAATATCGTCGTGGAAACAAGTATGATGCGATTGTTATGGATCCACCTAGCTATGGCAGAGGACCAAATGGTGAAGTTTGGAAATTCGAAGATAGTATTTATACTTTGATTAATGCTTGTATTAAAATTTTAAGTGATAAACCTTTATTTGTCTTAATTAATTCTTATACAACTGGAATATCGAGTATTGTTTTAGAAAATATATTGAAGACAACTTTATTACCTCTTTATCCAAATGGTGAAGTAGATGCAGGAGAAGTCGGATTACCAGTAGAAAGAAATAACCTGATATTGCCTTGTGGAATATATGGAAGATGGCAAAGTAATGATTGATATCATTTATGAAGACAACCATGTGTTGGTTGTAGAGAAGCCAGTTAATATATTAGTACAGGCAGATGATACACATGATAAAGATTTATTATCTATTTTAAAAGAAGATATAAAAAAACGTTATCAAAAACCAGGAAATGTATACTTAGGATTGGTTCATCGATTAGATAGACCTGTAGGAGGAATTATGGTGTTTGCGAAGACAAGCAAAGCAGCTTCGCGCTTATCCGAACAAGTAAGGAATCACCAAATTCAAAAAAAATATTATGCAATAGTAGAAGGAAATTTAGATAAAAAGCAGGGCACTTTACGTGATTATTTGAAAAAAAATGAAAAACTAAATAAAGTGTTTATCGATCGTTCTGGAAAAGAATCTATTTTAAATTATTTAGTAGTGGATAGTAAAGAAAATTATAGTCTTGTAGATATTGATTTGAAAACGGGTAGAAGTCATCAAATAAGAGTACAATTTTCTAGTAGAAATCATCCTCTTTATGGTGATCAGAAATATAATAAAAATAGTAAAATAGGAGAACAGATTGCACTTTATGCCTATGAATTATCATTTTATCATCCAATAACAAAAGATAAAATGACATTTAACAAAAAACCATCTAGAACTTTTCCATGGAGTTTATTTCAGATTTAGAAAATAAACTCTTTTTTTATTAAAAACATATTTTATGTATAGAATCTCTCATTATTTACATATATTTTGATAGGTGATATAATGACGAAATATAAAACTGGAATGATCGTTTTATTGCTTTTATGTCTTTGTAGCTTTCATTTTGTAAAAGCAGAAGAACAACCGAAGGCATTAAAAAATAAAATTATTTATTTAGATCCAGGGCATGGAGGAGCAGATCCAGGAGCCCTTTATAAAAAAATAGAAGAACAAGCGATTAATTTAAAAATTGCCAATAAGTTAAAACAAAAACTGGAGAGTGCTGGAGTAACCGTATATCTGACACGAGATGGAGATTATGATTTATCAGTTCCATATGCTATTAATAGAAAGCGTAGTGATCTATCAAGGAGAGCTAATATTATAAATCGTTCTAATTGCGATTTATATTTATCAATTCATTTGAATGCAGAAACATCTAGTAGTTGGCATGGGGCAGAAGCATATTATGATGATGTAAATTCTGAAAATGAGAAAATTGCTAAAATAATGCAAGATGAATTTAGGAAAAGTCTAGACTCCAAACGGAATTATAAAAAAACGGATTCTATGTATTTGCATAAGCGAATTGAACGTCCAGGAGTTCTTTTAGAAGTCGGATTTTTGAGTAACCCTAATGATCGATATTTATTAACACAAGATTGGTATCAAGATAAAGTAGCAAATTCAATTTTAAACGGAATCATTAAATATTTTTCTTAAATTAAAGATATATGTAAGTGATTATTAAAAAATGTATTATTAATATTTAGTTTTTCTAATTACTTTTTTCTTTTATAAAAACTGAAATTTTGATGTATAAAAATCATAAAAAAAGCAATTATAATAAGAGGAAAATTTTAGAAAATCACACGAAAATACCATAAAAAAAACATATTTATTTCATAAATAGTATGATATAATGAATACTAGGTGGTAATATGGGCGGCAAGATATTTAAAACCTTAGATGAACAAATAGAAATCTTAAAATCAAAAGGGTTGATAGTTGAAGACTTAGATAAAGCAAAAGAGATTTTATTCCGTGAAAATTACTTTTTTATTAGTGGATATAGACACCTGTTTATGCGCACAGTGAAAGAAAGTAGATTTATTGAAGGAACGACTTTTGATGAGCTTTATGCAATGTTTTTGTTTGACAGAAAAATACGAAATATTATGTTCAAATATTTATTAATAATTGAAAATAATATCAAATCAATCATCAGTTACACTTTGTCAAAAAAATATGGTTTTAAAGAAAAAGATTATTTGGACCCTAAAAATTTTACGCAAGATAATTTAAGAGTGAGACAAGTACATGATGTTCTAAATAAAATGAAAAGGCAAATAAGAGTAAATGGAAAACAACATGCTGCTACTATGCATTACCTTAGCAATTATGGTTATATACCAATGTGGATTTTAGTAAAAGTATTGTCATTTGGAATTGTTTCTGAATTATATTGTATACTAAAAGCAGAAGATCAAGAAACAATAGCAGATATATATGGTATTGATATTGAATCTTTAACGATATATTTAGCTCTTCTTTCAAATTTTAGAAATTTATGTGCTCATGAAGATATTTTATATGACCATAGGACCCAAAGAGTAATTCCAGATAATAAGTATCATCATATGTTAGATATCAGTCAAACAAAAGATGAATATGATTTTGGAAAAAATGATCTATATGCGCTTATTATTATCATGAAGCAAATGCTTAGAGAAGAAGAATTTCGAGAATTGATATATGAATTAGGTTATGAAATTGATATACTAGATGGTAAAGTAGAAGTATTACCATTAAACACAATTTTAAATAAAATAGGTTTTCCAGATAATTGGAGAGATATTGTTGATATGGATTAAGGAGGAAAAATGAAGCAAAAAATAATTTATATAGTTACCATTATATTGTCAATTTTTATAGGTGTTTCTGGAACTTTAGTAACCATTCGATTTTTTCCTGTAAAAACTGAAACAATAGAAAAGTCTGTAAAAACAGTTTCGATTACAGAAGCAGATTCAATAAAAGAAGCTGTTTATAAAATTTATGATGCAGTAGTAGTGGTAGAGTCTTATAGAAATGGAAGGCAGACAGGAAGTGGTAGTGGCTTTATTTATAAGAAAAGTGATCAGGAAGGATTTGTTATAACAAATCATCATGTGATAGAGGGAGCGACTTCTATAAAGGTTGTTAATATGGAGGGAGAAACTGTAGATGCAAAGGTTTTAGGAAGTGATGAGTATGCAGATATAGCAGTTCTTTCTATGAATATTAGCGGAGTTTTGGCTGTTGCAGAAATTGGAGAAAGTAGTAAATTAGAGTTAGGAGATACGTTATTTACAGTTGGAACACCAGTTGGAAATGCTTATAGAGGAACGGTTACAAAAGGAATCTTATCTGGAAAAGATAGAACTGTTTCAGTTGAATCTTCAAGTGGGAATGGTAGTTATATGATGTCAGTATTGCAGACTGATGCAGCAATAAATCCAGGTAATAGTGGGGGACCACTGGTAAATATTAATGGAGAAGTAATTGGTGTAAATTCTTTAAAATTAGTAGAAGATGAGATTGAAGGCATGGGTTTTGCAATTCCAATTGAATTGGTAATGGCTTCTGTCGAAAAATTAGAGAAGGGCGAAAAAATTGAACGTCCAGTAGTTGGTGTCAGTTTACTTGATGTAAGTAATTCTTATGCATTATATAGAAATAAAATTACATTACATAAAAGTATTACATATGGAGCTGTCATTGTAAATGTAGAAGCAAATTCGGTAGCAGAAAAGGCTGGGTTGCAACAAGGTGACGTTATTTTAAAAGTAAATGATGATAAAATTGAAGATGTTGCACATTTTAGGTATAATTTGTATAAATATAGCATTGGGGATAAAATAAAAGTAATTTATAACAGAAATGGAGAGGAAAAGGAAACTACCTTGACATTAAATCAAAAAGCAGAGTAAAAGCTCTGCTTTTTAGATTTACTTCTTTTTACTTTTTTGTTATAATAAAAATAATAATAGAGGATTGGTGAAATTCATGGAGCGAGAGGATTATTTAAAAGAACAGATAGAAACTTATATTGATCGTTTAGACTTATTAGGCATGCAAGAAGCGATCGATCAAAAGCGTGTTAAAGAAGCTGTTGATGAACTAGAAAAGTTAGCTACTGAATATATAAGTTTATTAGATGAAAGACTTGAAAGTCAAATTCAAGGAATAGAAAAGAGATTTGTAGTTACTTTAGAAGAAGAATTAGAAAAAAGAAAACAAATTTGCGATGTTGTAAATAAAAGATTTGAAGAAATTGTATCAATATTTTCAGATATAGAGAAAATAAGCGTTGCATCAGACCTTTGGTCACATATTAGTACTGTGATAGAAGCTTCAAAAAAACAAGTCCATGAATATGAGAGCGATATTAAGTTAGTTGAAGAACAATTCATAAAAATAAATCAAGCAGAAAAAAAAGAAGCTAGTTTGAATGAAAATCGTAGAAAAGCTTATTTGAAGAAAACAGATTTAAGAAATAGACAAGTATCATTTGAATTTTTAAATGATGAAATTTTAGAAGTCTATCGTTCACTTTTAATTGAAGGAAATGCAGAGCAATTAGATTTTTCAAATATACAAGCCAAAGAAAAGGCATTAAAAAAGCGTCAAAATCAATTGTTAGAAAATTTAGAGTTAGCACGTAATACCAAAGATGCTGAGGGTTATATAAAAGTTTATGAGGGACGTGTCAGAGAAAATCGATTAGAACTAGATAAAGTATCAGAGCAAACTTTTCTTCATTTGTTAAGAAGGATAATGGATGCTCCAGTAGATAGCTATGAATCCTTAGCAAGTAGGACAAAAACAGTACAAGGAATGGTAAAATCTAGAATTTCTCAAGTAGAGCAATTGTATCAAGAAGGAATAGTGGAAAAGGAAGAATATACGACTCTAGCTTCAAGGATTGATCATAGTAGAATATATAGTCAATTGTCAGATTTGAAAGAATTAGACAGAAATGAAGCCTTTATAAGTTCAACTGAAGAACAATTAGAGCATACAAGAGATCATATAAAAGGAAAAGAAGAACTAGAATTAATATTTGCAGAACGTGCTAAGGAAAGAGGAAGAGTTGCAATTGTACCAGAGCCAATAGATCAGCCATCTTTATTAGATAATGGCGGAGAGGCAGAAATATTATTTGCAGATGAAGATGGATTTGATGGTTATGAAGACTTAACCTCAAAACAAGTAAAGAAAGATAAAAAAAGAAGACGCCAAGTAATATCTATTGAGCCTGCAAAGAAAAGTTTATTGGAAAAATTGGGAAAAGCAATTGGAAATATTTCAAAAGGAATAAAAGACAAAATTATAGAATTGACGAAAAAGCCTACTAAGTATAATCCAGTAATAGGAGACCAGATTGAGTTAAAAGAAAATGCAGCTATTTATGCTAATCCTTTAGATCTACCAGAAAAGAAAGATAAAAAAGAAGCAAAAGAATTAGGTTTAACTGGAACTAAATTATTTGTAGCAAGAGGTGTAATTTTAGATTATACGGGGACTCCGATTCATATTACAACAGATTATGGAGCAGATTTAGAAGCAATAGCTAAAAATATGAACTTAAAAGAGGGAACATATAGTATCGCTTTAAGCTGTTCACTAGGAGATTCAGAAGGAAAATTTATTGCTTTAACTGATGATAAATTAAATCCAGATATTGAAAAAGGCTGGATTAGCGCAGTGGATATGAATATAATCATTCTAAATTCATTAAGTGCCGCAAAGGAAAAGGGAGGAATGAAAAAATGATGAATATTGAACTTCATACCGTTCTAACCTTAGATGATAATGAGAAATATATTGTAGTTGCAAGAGCCGAACATGATGGAAATGCATATGATTATTTACTTCAGTTATCTGCAGATGGGGAAGATGTAACAGAGCAGGTGGCTGTAGTAAAAGAGGAAAAAGAAGATAATCGTTTATATATTGTAGAAGTAAATGACAAAAATGAATTAGATAAATTAGCACCTTTATTTTGCAAGCAATTAGAAGAATTACAATAAAAAACCTTTAGTAAAAAGTCTAAAGGTTTTTCTAATATATTTCATGACAAGTACCTGCAGCGGGTCTATAAAAGCAATGATTTTTATATCTTCCAGCATTTTCTTGATCCCACCAAGTTGCTTTACAAGCAGCTCCACTACTTGGTGCGTAAAACCAAAGGGCGTGTGTTGCAGGATGATAGTATTCTCCTTTTAAAACTCTATCTGCTAAATTTTTCTCTTGAGTTGTTGGATTACTAAAAAACAAGGGACTATTTTTTCCTTCAAAGCCGCCTGGAGTTTGATAAATCATTTTTGATATGGTTGTGATATCTTTAAAAGTAAGGCAATTGCCCAAGACCCTATTTACACCAACATTTCCTACCATAAGCATTCCCAGATTACCTTCGCCAACTGCTTCAGCACGCATGAGCCTTGCGAGTAAATCTCTTTCTTTTGTAGTATATTTTATTACTCCCATATAATCACCTAATTTACTATATGCTTTCTTTACATAATATCTACAATTGTATCTGTATTTTGCAAAAATATTACCTATAATTGTTATGAATTTATAAGATGATTCTTGTACTTTGTAATAATTTATGATATACTTTATTTGTATTTTGATTTAGGGGTATAGTTCAATGGTAGAATAACGGTCTCCAAAACCGCTGATGTGGGTTCAACTCCTGCTACCCCTGCCAAATGTAAATAAACTCTAAATTTTAGAGTTTTTAATATATGATAAGAAAGAAATGATTAAGATGGATAATGATTTTGTATATTTATCAAGTCATCAAGGATTTGCTCTAGTTGATAAAATTAGTGAACTAAAAGAAAATCCATATTTTAGAGATGAAATTGCCGAAAGTTTTATAAAAGAAGTCTATACAAGGGCTACAGAAATAACCGTTAATAGTCTCAACACTGGAACTAATATATTGTCAAAATTACGAAAAAATGGCAATAAAATTAAAATCTCAAAAAGTAAATTTGAATATATAACAAGATTAACTGGAATAGATGTTTTTGATGAAGAAACTATTAATCAATTTATATCTAAAGTAAATAAGGCTAATCCTGAAACTGAACAAACTAACTTAAGAAGAAGATAATAAAAGTAACATTCATACAACAAATAAAATTTGGAAACTCGTTCAGTTTCCGTGCCATTTGAGAATAAGGCGAACTCCATCTTCGTATTTAAAGGTGGTGTCGCTATTAATATAGCAATTAAAAGAGTGCCAAAGTGGGCACTTTTTTCCATTTTATGGTATAATTAAGGTATGAAGGAAATGGTAGAAGTAATTCGAATAGATTAGTTTCTAATATATAATGAAACTGAATTTGTGACAAGGAATTACTCATAAAGCATATGAGGAACTTAATTTGTCCGATGTACAATTAGAAACTTTTATAGAAAGATTAATTATTGATATAAATGCTCTAACATATGAGGACTTAGAAAAATAGTTTTTGCACAATTAAAAAATGAGTTTTCTTGTAATGACGAACTCTTAGAATTATATTTTATAAAGGCTGGGAGTATAATAAAAGAGTTGGCTGTAAAAGATGATGTAAATGACAGAAAAATAAGCAAAAAAGTTTTTTAAAGTTAATATCAGATGTTAATAAAACCTTAGATAGTTGGTATGTTAGCAAGATTGGTATAGAGAAATATTGTAAATTAATGAGAAAAAAATATCTCAAATGTATGGTAATAGAGAAATTATGACATCTATCATTAGATATTTGAATAGCTTAGGATGTAAGACTTCTACTGATAAAGAGTTCAATAAAAGTAGTATAGGAAGAATATTAAACAATAAAAAGTATATAGGAGTTTATTTACATAGAGATATAGAAACCCCAGATGGAATACCTAGAATAATAGAAGATGAATTGTTTGGGAAAGTTCAACAGGAGCTAACCAGGAACGGTTTGGTGTCTGCTAGAAATAGAGCAAATTTTATTAAAAGAAATAAAAAATTATAATTATATAGAGAATGGAACAGAAATAGTTACAACTGATAAAAATATATTTATTTTTAATTATGATTTGACAATATTTTTGAGTGTATAAATAAAAAAATGTGCTACAGTTTAAAAATGTATTATTGAGATAAATAATTATAGCAAAGGAAGTGAGATCATGAATCATGAAATGAGATTACATGAAGGACCATTTAATAGAATTAATAGTGGAATAAAAACGATAGAGTATCGATTAAATGATGAAAAAAGAAGACAAATTAAGGTAAATGACACAATTACTTTTTATAAAAGACCTGAAGAAGTAGAAACAATTAAGGTAAAAGTTGTAGAGTTAAGATATTATGATACTTTACTAGATATGTATGCAGATACTTTTAAAAGTTATTTAAATGAAATATATGAATCTCCACAGGCAGTAGTAGATGATACTTCCTACTATACAGAGGAAGAAGTAAAAAAATATGGTTGTGTAGCAATCTTTTTTGTGAGAATCGGATAAATATGGTTACAATTATTAATTATGATAGAAAATATGCAGAAGAAATAGATAAACTAGATCAAGAATATTGGGGAATCTGCGAAACTACTAATGTATCAGATGAAATAAGAGACCAGGATATTGTGAAACTTGCAAAGTTAGAAGATTATATTGTAGGCATTATACATTTTAAACCAATAGGAGATTTAATAGACGCTTATCATCTTTTAGTAAAGCCAGAGAATCAGGGACAAGGAATTGGCAACCTTTTGATGAAAGAAGCCTTAAAAGAAACTTTAAAAAATGATTTTAAAACAGTAATCGCTCATGCTGTAGAATTTGAAGGAAATATAAATGCAAAGAAAATATTGGAGACTAATGGATTTCAGGAACTTTATAGAGTAAAAAATTATTGGGAATCTTTATACCCGGGGAGTTATTGTAAACAATGTAATAGCTATCAATGTCATTGTGGAGTAGTTGTATATCGAAAGAACTTATAAAAGTATAGGTTTTTTTATTTTATATAGAAACTTAATTTGGTATAATGAAATTGAAGAGGAGGATAAGAATGGATAAAGAAATTAAAAATATACTAAAATTAGTAGATGAAAATTTTTGGTACATGATTGATATTGATGGAGTTTGCATAGATACAGAAGAACGTATTGCTATTATAGCTCGTCAATTAGGATGGAAAAGAGCCTTAGAAACAATAAATTGGCATGAGCATATTTATTCTTCTAGGCAGATCAATCATAGTTTAGATGTATTAAGAGAAGTTCAAAAGAATTTAAAAAGAATTCAACTATTAACTACAAATCATAGTCCTCTTGAAAAGAAAGAGAAGATCTCTTTTATGAGAGAACAAGGCATAGAAATTCCAATTGTTTCAGTGCCACCAAAAGTATCAAAAGCATTAGTAGTTCCCCCATCATTTTATAATCGGAAAGTTGTATTGGTAGATGATAAGAAAGAAAATGTTATAGATTGGAGAAATCATGGAGGAGTGGGAATTGTTTTTACAGAACAGGATAGTTCAACTCCAAAAGTAAAAAGTTTAGAATTTTTAAGATATGTAAAGTAGGAGGTATTATATGTTAATCAAATCAAACGCAATAGATCGTTTATTAAGGGAAAATCCAGGCTTAGGAGAAAGACGTTTTGGATTGCCAGATATTGGTCTTAGAGTAGATGGTGAAAAGTTCAATCCGACAGTTCAAAGCATTGCTGATGCAATAGATTTTTATGGTTTCGAAGTGAGAGATGAAAATATAGCAACAATTCCTGATATAGATTTAGGAAGTGGGAATCCAACAAAGTATCCCCCATTTCCTCTATCAATAGAAGAAATGAAAAAATCTTTAGATTCTCTTTCTATGTACAAATATCCCTATACAGAAGGTGATGATAATATTAGAAAAATATTACTTGATTATATAGAAAAAGAAGGAATTATTAATACTTCACCATATGCTTATAAAGACGTGGATGAAAAAGGTTTATCTGTTCATAATGTTACTTTTTTGCCATCAACATCAATTGCATTTAATATGATTATTAATGTTATCTCAAAGCCAGGAGATGTTGTATTAGTAACAGGTCCGAATTATGGCTTATTCACAATTCGAGCAGAAAGGGCAGGAGCCGAAGTTGAAATATTAAATTTAGAAAAAGAAGATAATTGGCTAGTCAATCCAACAAAGTTGGCGAATAAAATAGATGAAATCAATGAGAGTTTACAAAAGGTTTATAATCGTAGAAAAGGATATGTTCCAAGAGTAGTGGCGTTTTTAAATGCGAACCCAAATAATCCAACTGGAAAAGTGATGGGAGAAAAAGATATCGATTTACTGAGAGCAATAGGACAAATCTGCTTGGAACGTGGTGTGTTTATAATTGATGATTTGGTATATCGTGATTTAACGTTTGATGAAAATAATCTTGCAAAACCAATCGCAACAATTCCAGGAATGTTCCGAAATACAATCTCTTTGTTTGGACTTTCTAAAAGCTATGGAATGGCTAGTTTACGTGCTGGATTTGTAGTGGCAGATGAAATTATAATTAGAGAGTTAATAAATCGTATTTTCCAAGAAATGGATTCTTCTCCAGATATTGTAGGAAGAGCTTTAGCTGGTGCATTTAATACAAGCAAAGAAAGAGAACTTGTCTATCAGGAATACTTTCGTGATTTAAGAAATATCTATCAGTATAAATTTCATTTATTAAAGGCTCTGGTAAATGGAATTGAAAGCATTAAAGATAGTCCTTATTATGAAGAAGTAAGCTCCAAAATAGTATCTGAAGTAGAAAAAGAAAATTTAGAACAAGTCTTAAAGGGACTTCCTTATACGGATTTTCCAGAAAATTTAATACCAGAAGCTGGATTTTTCGCTATTTTAGATTTTACAAGAATAAAAGGTATGAAATATCATGGGGATACAATCAATAGCGAAAAAGATTTATTAAAATTTTTCTATAAAACTTCTAGGACAAGATTTTTAGTCGGGCAATCAATTAGTTGGCCTTATGAAAATGAATTAGTGGGGAGGGTTACTTTTGCCCTAGAAGATGAACAAATTATTAGTGCACTTAAAAATATGAATTTAGCACTTTCAAAGCTTACAGTAAGAGAAGAATATATTATTAGAAAAAATGAGCTAAAAGATCAGGAGCAAATGGCTCATATTAAAGTCGATGGTTGGAGAACTGCATACGATAAAATTGTCGCATCAAAATATTTAAATGAATTAAATTATGAGGCTCAAACAGAACGTTATATACGTAGTTTTGAAGATTATAAAGATTTAGTATTGGTGGCAGTAGAAGGTAATGAAGTTTTAGGCTATTCTTGTTTTGATATTAAGAAATTCTATGAGAAATATGATTCTGAATTGGTTAGTTTATATATTAAACCTGATCATAAAGGAAAAGGGATAGGAAGTGCATTATTCAAAGAAACGGTAAAAGAACTATTAAGTCGTGATAGAAAAAATATGATAGTTTGGTGTTTTGCAGAAAATGAAAAAGCAATTCGTTTTTATGAAAAATTAGGTGGAAAAAATGTAGAAACGAAACAAGCTAAAATAGGAGATAATTATTATAAAGAATATGGATTTTACTTTGATTTAGAAATGATAATGAAAGATCAATTCTAAAAGGAGGTTAGTATGACTTACTTAATATTTCAATCAGCGTTATCAATAGAGAATAATCAAATACAATCTTGGGCGCCCAAAAGGAATCCTAAAACAAATAATAAAAAATATTGGTGGGAAAATGTTGGAAAAATAAAAAAGGGAGATATTATATATTTCATTTCAGATGCATATTTATGTGCCAAAGGAAGAGCTATTATGGATGGTAAAGAAGTAGTACATCAAGATTATTATACTGAACCTCACAATAATGATAGTTGGAGCGATGATGGATATGGAGTTATTAGTGAAGTTTTAGAAACTTATCAAACCAAACAAATAAAAATAATACAGGAAATGAAACAGAAAAATTATCAGATAGAAGCACAAGAGAAGGATCGTTTTCCCTTTTGTATTAGAACAGGCAGTTTTACCGCAAAACAAGGGGGATATTGTTTTGAAATTCATTCAAAGCTGATTACATTTATAGAAGAATGTGTTATAAATGCAGGAAATAGAATAAAATGGGGAGAGAAATATAATCATCATAATATATTAGATAAGAAACTTCCTAGTACATATGGAACAAGTGAAATATCTTCAAAAAAAATAAAAAAGGGAGAAAAAGGAGAAAAAGGAACTCAAAAATTTTTTGAAAATAAAGGATTTCTTACGGAACTTGTAGCAGAGGAGAAGCGAAATCCAGCAGATTTGGTCATTAGGAATAATGGCAAAGAATACATGATAGAGATAAAGAATATAACTGTAGAATCGGCAGAAAAGTCTATTTATTTAAATGACTCACAGCTTCAAAATTTATATTTACAAAAGACTTATTTATGTTTATATTATGGCTTAGAAGAAATGGTATTTTTATTAAATCCTCAGAAACAAAAAACAGTAATAAAAGAGCTTATAGAAAGTTTTGATAAAATTCGGGAAAATGTAATTCACCAATATAGTGGAAAATTTTATGTAGATAATATTTCAGTTTTATTGACAGAGAAAATGATTGTAGAAAATTTTATCGATATTAGTAATTGGAATTTAAATCAAATAGAAGCCTATTTAAATAAAAAATAGAAGTGTGAACTTCTATTTTACTTTAGGATCCTCAAATAATTGGTCAATCTGAATATTTAAGACTTGACTAATATTCCATAAAACTGGAACACTTACCATTTGTTTCTCAGATTCTAAGGTTCCAATTAAACCTGTACTAACTCCAATCATTTCAGCTAAAGCTGCTTGCGTGATACGCTCTTTATGATTTAAGTTATATAAATTTCGATAATAGCGAACATTACTACCAACTAACCTTGCCAATTCTTCTTTATTGTTATCATTATATAATTTCATATTACCACCTGACTACTCACTGCTACCAACATTGTAACCTTTTAACTAGATTGTTACAATTTAATATATATAATAAATTGTTAGATATACTAATAATAAGGTATAATATAAATGGAGGGAGCAGTAAAATGAAAAAACAAATTGATATTCTTTATGTGAAAAAAGTGATAAAACCATTAGAAGAAGTAATTCATAAAGTGGAAGTATCTGATGAATTTTCACAACGAGACTTAGAAACTTTAAATCAATTATTATTAGAAAAATACCTAATTTTAGAACATATATTACAGGAAAATTCTTCTAATAGTCAATAGAAAAATAAAAAGCAAGAACGTAAAATAACTATATTTAGAAAAGAGGAGAGATGTAAATAGGATAATAATAGAGATTTCTATTAAAAACATCAGGCTAATTGAAAAACAGGATATTTAAAAAGAATATCATTTGAAGAAAACCTCCATGAAAAGATTATAAACAAAATTAAATTTCTAAAAAATTGTGAATAAAATTTTACTTTTTTATCATAATAGGGATAAGAGAGGAGAATGTAATTTGAGCGAAAGTAATCAAGAATTATTGCAGTATATTTATAAAATAGCTGAGATGGGAAAATATTCTACAACAGAATTAGTAAAAGAATTACATGGGAAAGATAACAAAATTAAAGAAATATTAGATGATATTTTAAAAGAATACGAGAAATTTTATGAAAAGTCATTAAAATTATTTGATAAATTTAAAATACAAGAAAAAGAAGTAGGATTTATGTCAAAAATGAGTGCTAGTATTAGTATGAAAAAAGAAGTATTAGATGATAATAGTGATGCCAGCATGGCAGATATGCTTATAAAAGGACTTACTATGGGCAGTTTAGAAATGAGTAAAAAAATTGATCAATATGAGAAAAAAGCAGATGACAAAATACTAAATCTAGCAAAAGAACTTCATAAATTTCAAGAAAAACAAATTGATAATTTAAAAAAATATTTATAGCTATTTCAGGATAAGCAAATAGCTTTTTTTATAAACAAATTGTTAGAATGCGTTGTTGTAATTTTTATAAAATTAAGATACAATAGACATCAGGAAAAGGAGGAAACTTCATGATAGAAAGTTTTAAAAAATTGTTTTTGATGTCTATTTTATCTTCAATTTTCTTTATTATAGTTGGTTTATTTTTAATTATGAAACCAGATACAACAATGGCAATTATTTCTTATGCTATTGGATCCTTAATCATGGTAAGTGGTACAATATTCTTAATTAAATATTTTACTAACAGAAATGGATATACAATGCTTAGTGGAGAATTAATCTTAGGAGTTATTTGTGTTATTGTAGGAATATCGTTATTTTTAAATCCAAAAGCGTTAGCAAGTGTGATCCATTTTATCCTTGGAATGTGGATTATTATTAGCAGTGTTACCAAAATCCAATATGCGTTTCAATTAAAAGCATATAATAACAAAGCTTGGATTCCTACAATGATATTAGCAGCAATAACATTTATTTGGGGATTATTGTTATTATTTGATCCATTTGAAGGAGCTATGTTGATTACTCAGATTATTGGAATGTTTATTTTAGTGTATGCAATTCTAGACTTGGTTGAAGTCTTCATTATTCGAAAAAATTTAAGAGATATTAAAGATGGAATTATTGAAATAATAAAATAGAAGATTTTGAAATCTTCTATTTTCTATTATTGATTGCTTTTTCAAATACAGGAAGCATTCCAATGCCATTTTCTCTATGAGGAGGCAATTGATAAATATCATGACCAGGGAACTCATTTCCTTCAATTAAAAGCGGACCATGGTCAGAAATTGCAACATCCCATCCAACTAATCCCACTTGTGGAACCACTTTAGCTGCTTCTAATACTAAACTTTTTACGAGTTCCCATTCTGGAATTTGAAATCCTTGTATTGGAGTGTTAGTTTCTGGATGTATATCAAAAACTAAATTTTTTTTATTTACAGCTGGATAAATAATTTTTCCTGTTTTTATATCAATAGGAGCAACCATACCACCAGCATTAAAATTATCCACTATTTTTCCACAGCCAATTCTAGAATAAGCAGCAATAATTTTTGATTTATTATTTTTAAAAATGCTAATTACTCGAATTGTATTAATGGAAGAAGGATTTAAAGAACTCATTGTTTTTTCTTGAATAACAAGTTCTTCTATTAAAAATAAATTTTGTTTCATTAAATATTGATAAAGATTTTTATCTTTCCACTCATTAATTTTGATTTTCTGCATATTATCTCCATGAGTTCCATTTAAAGGTTTTGCAAAAATTTCTTTTTTATTTTTTAAAAAATTATTGAATGCTTCCTGATTGCTTCCATTTAATAAAATCCAATCACGTTTGATATAATCCTTAAACATTTTATTAAATTCTTGTTTTTCTCTAAACAGGTAGGTATAGTTTTGATCATTATATTTTTTAATATAAGCATTATTAATTCCTCTGGTCAAGATTGTTTTTCGTTGATTTTTATTTAAATGATACATTTCAAACAGAAGATAATCTAAATATCCTGCTTGATACTTTAACCCACAATAAACAATATCAAAAAAAATAAATAATTTGTTTTTTTTCGTTTTCTTTTTTACCTCGTTAATTGTAAGAAAAAATCGTTTATAGTCCATGCTAAAAATTCTTTTTATTAAATAACTTAGTTTTTTCATCCTATCACCATTTTTATTTTAGCACATTTTCCTACATAATGTAATAGATAATAAAGTAGGATAATGAACAAAGAGTAAAAAATAAAGAATAGAATATCTCTTTTCAGTAATACTAATAATATGATATACTATTTTAGGATAGGAGTGTATTTATGGAACTACTTATATTATGTATTAAGATTTTTTGCGCAAGAATTATGGATGTGTCACTTGGAACTGTAAGAACTGTATTAACTGTGAAAGGCAAAAAAGGATATGCAAGTTTAATCGGATTTGTCGAAGTTTTAATTTGGTTTATTATTGTACAGGAAGCAATGAATACAGAACTTACTAGCATTTTTATTGCGATCTCTTATGCAGGAGGATATGCGACAGGAACTTATATAGGAGGTTTTATTTCACAAAAATTTATTCCAGGAAATTTTGGGGTTCAAATTATTACAAGTATAAAAAAAGCTTCTATGATAGAAACTTTAAGAAAAGAAGGATATGCAGTATCTGTAATTAATGTAAAAGGACAAGAAGAAGAAAAATTGATGCTATTTATTGAAATTGACAAAAAAAGATTTGTCCATTTACAGTCAATTGTCAAAGAACTAGACGATAAGGCATTTTTAGTAGTGAATGAAACAAAGATGGTTCAGAATGGATATTTTAAATAAAAAGTAATAAAATCATAAAATAAAAACCAAAAACCACTTTATACATACATTATAATGAGGTGTATTATATGTATAAAGTATATCAGGTATTACCAGGAGAAGAATTAAAAAGCATTGCAGAAAAATTGGATATGGAATATCAAGTGTTATGCGAACTCAATGGATTTTTAGAAGGACACGAATTGAGAGCAGGAGAAAATCTAGTGATTCCAAATAATCAAGCAAATTTATTTCAAAGTTATCGTGTGAAAGCTGGAGATAATTTATATGAAATCGGAAGACGTTACCAAACAAGTGCCAAAGATATTGCGCTTATTAATGGATTAGAAGAAGATGATTACATTTATCCAAATCAGGAATTGCTAATTCCAAGAGCAGGAGTACAAGTCTATATAACAGAAGAAGGAGATACATTAAAAAATGTATCTAAAAAATTTAAAACCACTGTAGAAAAATTAGTAATGGAAAATGAAAATATTTATTTGTTGCCCGAACAATTATTGGTTTTTAAAAGAGAGAATTTTTTATAAAAACTCTTTTTTTTTGGATTCTTTTAGGTTATAATGAACTATAAGGGAAGTGAAATAAATGAAAAAATTATTTGTATTCGTTATAATTGGTCTTTCTTTGCTTTTAACTGGATGCGGAAATAAGTTAAAAACTTATAAAGAAGTAGATTATAAAACTTTGATGAATATGTTTGAAGAAAAACAAAGTTTTATCCTATTCATTGGTTCAACAGAATGTCAGCATTGCGATTTATATAAGGAAACATTAAATGAAGTTATTTCAAAATATCAAGTTAAAATTAGTTATATTGATATTTCAAAACTATCAATGGAAGAAAACGCAAAATTAAAAATATATGTAAATTATAATGGCACTCCAACTACTGCTTTTATTGAACAAGGAGAAGAAACTTCTATGTATGATAGAATAGATGGAAATAAGCCATTAAATAAAGTAGTAGAAAAATTAAAGAAAAAAGGATATATAAAATAAAGGGGAAGCGAAATGAAGGGTGAAAACATTGAAATTTTAAATTTAGATGATGAAAATATAAATAATGCTGTACCAGAAACATTCAGTGTAATAAAATCTTATGGAGAAGATTTAACAGCAAAAACATATATAACCAACCCAGCAATTGCACGCGAAAGTGAAATAAAGAAATTGATGATTGTACTGTTAACTCCAGAAAAATCTGGGCTGTTAGTTGGAAAACCTGGTATCGGAAAAACAGCAATAGTAGAGGGACTTGCTTATTTGATTCAACGAAATGAAGTTCCAGAAGCTTTAAAAGGATATCGCATTATTAAAATTAATTCAACATCATTGATTGGTAAAATGGTAGTAAATGGAAAAGAAGAAATGGTTATCAGCTTGCTTGTTCAAGAATTAAAAAGTGTAGATAAGACAATCTTATTTATTGATGAAGTACATACTTTAATTGGAGGCCGTGGAGATGGGCCAATGGATTTAGCAAATATTCTAAAACCTGCACTTGACCGTGGAGATGTAAAAGCAATAGGAGCTACAACAACAATTGAATATGATATTTATATTGTAAGAGACCGGGCCTTCTTAAGACGTTTTGACAAAATTGAAGTAAGTGAACCAGATGAACCAACAACAGTAAAAATTTTAATGGGATCACTTCCTAAAATTGAAAAGAAAACTGGGATTAAATTTAAATACAATGAATATGTATCAGAGTTATTGGTGAAATCCATTGTAAGAGCTACTTCAGAATTTAAACGTATTTATGGATTAGCAGCTCAATATCCAGATGTCGCTTTTTCTGTTTTGACACAAGCTTTTTCGCAAGCTTTATATCAAAACAAACCAGTTGTGGATGTATTGGATGTTTATGAAGCAATAAAAACGAGTAAACGAATTTATCCAGATAGTATTATTAAAGAATTGAATTTATTTAGAGAAGAATTCAAAGGATTATGTTTGGATGAAAATATTGTTCTTCCAATTGTAACAATTGATGAAGTACAAAATAATGAAGAGAATTATTAGAATTCTCTTTTTTGAAATCAAAAAGGAAGTGGTAAAATCATATCATTAGATTGAAGTATGAAAGGATGTGTGTTAAAATGTTGATAGTGAATAGTGAGGTGGAGTTATGAGAACAGTTCCTAAGAAAAATTATATATTGTTAGGATTATTAGGTGGGATAACGATTCTTGCAGTTGTATATATGAGTAAATGGTATCGAGCTTCAGAAAATTATTATTTAGAAAACTCAGTAATGAAAGACCTTGTTGGAGAAGTAAAAGAATTAGAATTTGAAAATTATGTTTTAGAAAATCCAGATGTAGTAATTTATATCTCTAATGAACAAACGGAAACAACAAGAAAATTTGAAAAAAAATTAAAGAGCTATATATTAGAAGAAAATTTGAAATCTCATTTTGTTTATGTGAATGGAAAAGAAAGTACAGAACGTTTTTTATTAGATTTTAAGAAGAAATATTTTATGAATGACATAAAGGGAATAGAGATAACTTATCCTAATCTAATGGTTGTAGAGAATGGAAAAGTTAAGGACATTTTGTATCGAACTGCATTAGTAGAACGAAATGTGAAAGATATAAAACCATTTTTACAAAGAAATGGGGTATTAGAAGATGCTTAATGTAGTATTATTTGAACCAGAGATTCCTCAAAATACTGGAAATATTATGAGAACTTGTGCTGGAACAAATACAAAGTTGCATTTAATTAAGCCACTTGGGTTTTCATTAGACGAAAAAAATATTAAACGAAGTGGAGTCAATTATATAGATCATTGCGATTATACTTTATATGAAAATTTTGAGGATTTTATAAGTAAAAATCCAGGTGAATACTATTTTTTGACACGTTATGGTACAAAGGCGCATACTGATTTTGATTATACAATAACAAAAAAACCAATCTATTTGATATTTGGAAAAGAAAGCACTGGAATTCCTAAAGAAATATTAAAGAATTATTTAGATCACTGTATGCGAATTCCGATTAATCAAAATATTCGTGCACTTAATTTATCTAATTGTGTAGCAATTATGGTATTTGAGGTTTTGCGCCAAAACAATTATCCAGAATTACTTTTTAGTGATCCATTTAAAGGTGCAGATTATTTGACAAGGGCTGATTAAAAATGCTTGAAAAAAAAAAGATTTAATGTTATCATGATTATGAGAATATAAGGGAGGAAATTTATATGGAATTTTTAACAAATAATTATATATGGATTATTGTTGTTGTGGTAGTTATATTAATGACAATTATTGGTTATATAGCAGAGAAAACGAACTTTGGTAAAAAAGAGTTTTCAAAGAAGAAAACGAATAAAGGATTAGAAGAAAAAAAAGAAGAAATAAAAGTTGAAACAAAAAGAATAGAAGAACCAAAACCAACATTAGAACCTGTTTCAAAATTTGAGGAACCAATGGAAACTTTTGAAACTCCAAATAGAAATATAGAACAAGTAGAAAAGAGAGTAGAAAAAGCAGTTCAGTTTAGTGATCCTTTAGCGGATGATATGAATGTCGCTAGTGAAACACTAGAAAAACCATATCAGGAAACAAGAAGTTTCCCAATAGAAGAAGATTTAAATGTTCCATTTGGTGAGAATGCTTCTTATAATGCATCAAGTGAAAATTCATTTGATGTGGCAGAAGATTTGAACGCACCATTTGGAGATTTTAGACATGCAGCGGAAAGTGTAGAAGAGGAAAATCTTAATGTTCCACTTACTGATGAACTTTCTTATGACTCTTCTTACGATATGCCAGCAGAAGATTTAAATGCACCATTTGGAGACAATGTTGAAGTGTCAACTAGAGATAGCTTTAATTTGGACTTACCAGATATTGATTCTATAAAAGAAGATGTAAATACAACCATAGATAATGAAAATGACGATGATGATATATGGAAATTTTAAATAGCGGAAACGCTATTTTTTAAATTTCAAAATTCCTATTTTTAATTCTGAGCTAAGTATGATATAATGAATAGGATACTGTAAACGATTGGAGGATTACTATGACGTTTGACGGAATTGTAATATTATTAAGAAAATTATTAGATGTATTATTAGTTTGGTGGCTATTGTATTATATTTTAAAAAATTTAAGAAAAAACGTAAAGATGGTATTGCTATTTAAGGGAATATTAATTTTATTAGTTTTAAAAGTAATTAGTGACTTGCTAAATTTAGTTACAATTAATTATTTGTTGGATTATGTAATTATGTGGGGACCTTTAGCTTTGATTATTATCTTTCAACCAGAAATTCGTAATGTATTAGAGCAACTAGGAAGAAGTCAACTATTAGGTAGACATAAATTATTAACAGTAGATGAAAGAGAAAAAGTGGTATATGAAATCATACAAGCTTTAGACTATTGTAAAAGAGCAAGAATAGGAGCTTTAATTGTTATTGAAAGGGATCATAGCTTAAATGATTATATTGAGAAATCAAAAAAATTATATGCAGATATTTCGAGCGATTTATTGGAATCTATCTTTTTCCCAAATAATCCCTTACATGATGGTGGAGCAATCATTCAAGGAGATAAAATCACTAGTGCAGGCGCAGTGTTTCCGACAAGTGATAACCTAAAAATTAGTAAAAGACTTGGAACTAGGCATCGAGCAGCACTAGGTATTTCAGAAGAAACAGATTGTATTTCATTAATCGCCTCAGAAGAAACAGGAAGACTTTCTATCGCATTAGGAGGAGAATTACATTATAATTTGACATTAGATGAAGTAAAATTAATGCTATTAGATGAATTGCGTCCAAAAAAATCAACAGCAATAGAAGAAGAGGAGGAGATGATTGATGAAGAATCTAATGCAAGCAATGAATGATCTTTTTAACAGAATCTGGCATTTTATTGACCGCAGAATTATTGTGCCAATTACAAAATTGATTTTGAGATTGACTGGAAATTTTGATCGTTCTGGAAAGCGTTTTGAAAATTGGCTATCTAGACCGACAACACTATTATTTATTTCATTATTTTTAGCAATCTTCATATTTGTAGTTGTAGATCAAAAAATACTAAGATTTTCAGAAAGCTCAGCAGAAGTATTGACAAATCAACCAGTTACTGCCAAATATAATGAAGAAGCTTATGTAATAGAAGGATTACCAGAAACAGTAGATATCACATTAATCGGATCTAAAACAGATCTATTTATAGCAAAACAGTCACCTTCTTATGATGTAAACGTAGATTTGACTGGATTAAGAGCAGGAACACATAAAGTAAATATTAAATATAACCAAGTTGCTTCTACATCTTTAGAATATAAAGTAAATCCATCTTCTGTAACAATTAATATTTATCCTAAGATTTCTAGAACTAAAACTCTATCTTTAGATCTTCTAAATAAGGATAGTTTGGATTCAAAATTAGTTGTGAAAGAAATGAAAGTAACAGATGACAAAGTTATCATAAAAGGCGCAGAGCATCAATTAAATAAAGTGGCAACAGTAAAAGCTTTGGCTGATGTTAAAAATATTGTTAAGCAGGAAGCAGGAACGACAACGTTGAAAGATGTACCTTTGAAAGCTTATGATAGTGCAGGTAATATTATCGATGTTGAGATAGTTCCATCTAAAATTGATGTAGATTTAGTCATTACTTCTCCAATGAAAGAAGTTCCAATTAAGATTATTCCAAAAGGAACAGTTGCATTTGGTAAAGCAATTAGTTCTATTGAAAGTAGTGAATCAACGATTACCGTATATGGAGAAGAGTCTGTTATTTCAGAATTGCGTTATATTCCAGTAGAAATAGATGTTAATGACTTAAAAGAGAATCGTCAATACAAATTAGGAATTTCAAAACCAGCTGGAATAACATCTATGAGTATTAATAATATAACTGTAAATATTAAATTAGATGAATCGTCTGATAGAGATATTAATAATGTTCAAATTGAATACCGTAACTTAAGTGACGGATATACGGTTCAAGGACTTAGTGAAAGCGATATTCGAATTAGTGTTAATATAAAAGGAGTAAAATCTGTACTGGATGGAATTGCCTCTGATGATATTACAGCTTATCTTGATTTAAAAGGTTATACAGAAGGAACATATGAAATTGAGGTAAATGTGGAAGGAACTGATTCTCGAGTTCAATATACAGCAAAAACCAAACGAGTACGAATTAAAATAGAAAAGGAAAAATAATAAAAAATTTAAAAAATATATTTAGTAACAATATATGATAAAAAGTTAGGCTTTCTTTGAAAACGTTCACTGCTATGTCAATGAACGTTTTTTTGTTATTTGAGAATATATTTAGTTAAGAAAAATATTTTATTTATAAAGCTGGCTCTTTAAAATACAAATTCTTTTTTATATTGCAAAATATTATTCCAAATTGATTATCCTTTTCCATAAAAAAATACCTTTTTGCTTCTTGCTAAATAAGCTTAAACACATATAATGCTTATGTTATTTAGTTTGAACTTGAAAGGTATTATAATCTGGTCTTTTTATTTTATTGCTCTATATGAGAAAATAGAATTCCGATGTTGATTAGTCCACAAATTCCAACTAACCCATATACAATTCTAGAAAGCATTGTCATGTCGCCAAAAACAGTAGCAACAAGGTCTAAATCAAATAGACCAACAAGTCCCCAGTTAATTGCACCTATAATGGTAAAAACCAAAGCAATTTTTTGAATTGTTTCCATATCTGTTCTCCTTTCCCTTTTATTTTTATTATTCTCAAAAAAATTAGAATTATTCAATCATATTTACTTTCTGAATTCCATACAATGGAATTGTAATGATGAGGTGAAAGAAAAATGAGTAAAAAACTATTATTTTGTATTTTAGTAGTAGGATGTTTTTTTATGACAGGTTGTTTTAAAAAAGGACAAAAAGACATTGTAAAAGATTTTACAAAAAAAATTGAAAAGGCGAAAGGATATCATTTAACTGGAAATTTAGAAATCGTGAATAATGAGGAAACTTATCGATATGCGGTGGATGTTTCAAGTGGTAGCAACGAACGGTTTCGAGTAAGCTTAAAAAATAAAACCAATAATCATGAACAAATTATTTTAAGAAATGATGAAGGCGTTTATGTTTTAACCCCATCTCTTAATAAGAGTTTTAAATTTCAAAGCGAATGGCCATATAATAACTCTCAAAGCTATTTATTGCAAACATTATTACAGGATATTAAAAATGATAATAAAAAGACATTTAAAGAAACAAAAAATGGATATGAATTTACGACTGCAGTGACATATTCAAGTAATAAAGAATTGGTAAAACAAGTGATTATTATGGATAAAAATTTAAATGTAAAAGAAGTAAATGTTCAAAATAAAGATGGTAAAACACAAATTAAAATGCAGTTTACAAAAATAGATATGAAAGCAAGTTTTGATAATAATTATTTTGACTTAAACGAAAATATGCAAACAGCAATAGTAGATGAAACAGTAGAACCTGTATCAAAGATAGAAGATGCAATTTATCCTATGTATATACCAGCGAATACAAAGTTGACAAGTTATGATACAGTAGAAACTGAAAATGGAGAACGAGTAATTTTGACATTTAGTGGGGAAAAACCATTTTTGATGGTACAAGAAACATCAAGAAAGGCAAGTGCTATGACTACAGTTCCTGTGTATGGAGATCCTCTTTTTGTAGGTGATACCATTGGTGCAATGACGGATTCAAGTATTACTTGGATGAGTGATGGAATTGAATACTATGTAGTATCAGACACTATGAATCAAGAAGAATTATTGAATGTAGTGAATTCTGTTAGTGTAATGCCAATAGGAAAATAGAACATTTTGTTTCTATTTTTTTTCTTTTATGTTATAATTAAAGGCAGGTGATGAAAATGGCAAAAGAAAAAAAGACACAAACATCGGAAGAAAGAAAAAAAACAGCGCAAGCAAAAAATAAACAAGGAAAATTAGAAAAGACAAAAGTAGAAGAAACAAATGTACAAAACAAAAGTGGAAATAAAAGTACATCAAATAAAAAAAACAAAGAACAAGTATTAGAAAAGACAAAAGTAGACAATAAAATGAAAGAAGTAATAACAAAACAGTCAAATGATAAAGATAATTCTAAGAAAAAAAGAAAAGTAGAAACTCAAGAAAAGAAAGTAAAAAATAAGAATGAAAATGTAGCTCCTACTTCAGTGGTTAGTTCAGATGAAATGGGAAAACTTATTAAGATAATTTTGATATTGATAGTTATTGTTGTTGCGTTTTATGGATTAACAGTATTAATTACAAAATTTCAGAAAACTTCAGTTCCTGATAGAAATAAAAATACAACACCAGCCATAATTCAGTATGATGAGATTTTAATTGGGACAATGTTGAATCAAGCGAGAGAGGAATATTATGTATTGATTCAAAAGGATGATGATCAATATCAAACATTGACTTCTTACTATTTACAAAGATATAATTCAACTACAAAGCCACTAAAAGTTTATATAGCAAATATAAATAGTGTTTATAATCAGTTCTATATTTCAGAAAATTCAAATATTAAAACTAATAATATAAGTGAATTTAAAGTATCTACTATTACATTAGTGAAAGTTAAAAACCATGAAATTGTAGAAGCTTATGAAGGACTTGAAGAAATAGAAAAAGCATTTAAAGCTTTACTCGAAAAAAAGGAAAAATAAAACTGATTGATTGAGAAGTGAACAAAAATGTAAGTTAGCTCAAACCAGCTAGCTTTTTTTGTAAATCAATGTGAAATTAAAGTAAAAAAATGATATTCTATGTACTAATATTAAAAGAATATGGTACACTAATATTAGTATTATGCATGTTAGGAGGAATATGTATGGCAAAAAGTGGAGAATCAAAATCATCCAAAGTGATAAAAAAAGATGTAGATATGGTGAAAACAAAACCAGAGAAAGAAATAGATGCAAAAGCAATAAAGAAAGAAACTAGAACTTCAAAAGAAAAGAATGTAAAAGAAGTCAAATCAGAAAGTATTATAAATATAAAAGAAAAAGAAGTAGAAAAAAATCCAGAAGTAAAAAAGAAAGCATCAAAATCGAATACATCTGATTTAGCAAAACAAAAAACTCAAGAGATAGAAAAGAAAAAACAAGTAAAAAAAGAAAAAGATCAGAATACTTCTACAATTGAGAAAAATAATAAAGAAAAAGAGAAAGAAAGTTCAACTCTTAGTGGGTTAAATGATAATAACAAAACAATAAAAGAAAATAAAATATCTAAAAAGACTATTTTTCAAAGAAAAGAGTTTCAAACAATAGAAGTTGTAACTTTAGTAATGTTGACTTGTGTAATCAGTTTGACTATCGGAAGCTTATTAGGCATAAAATTAAGAGAAAACAATGTCGTAAAAGGAAATATAGAAGTAGTAGGAGAAGAAATGCAAAATTTCCTTAAAGATTATAATTATTTAATTGAGAATTACTATGGAGAAGTTGATAAAAAAGCTTTATTAAATACTGCTTTTAAAAGTATGGTAGATTCATTGGGAGATGCTTATAGTGGAGCATTAGATGAAAGTGTATCTAACAATTTCGATATAGAATTAAAAGGTGATTATGAAGGATTAGGAATAGAAATTATTAATGATGCTGAAAAGAATATTTTTATATATGGAATTATTCCAAATTCGCCTGCAAGTAAAGCTGACATTAAAGTAGGAGATAAATTGATTACAGTAAATAATACAGATGTAAGTGGAATGACAACGACAGATTTTATCAAAGATGTGGTGAAAGGAAGCGGAAATTCAGAATTTGTAATAGTTTTTGAACGAGAAGGTTCACAACATACAGTTACAATAAAGAAAGATGCAATAACGTTGCAGTCTGTAACGTCTAAAGTGTATTATGAAAATGGAAAAAGAATTGCTTATATGAAAGTAAGTATTTTTGCCGAGAACACTTTTACTCAATTTAAAAATGAATTAGAAAAGTTAGAATCAGAAGGGTTTGAGTCTTTAATTATTGATTTGAGAGATAATAGTGGAGGACATTTGACAACAGTGAAGAGCATGATAAGTTTATTTTTAGACTCTTCACATGTTATTTATCAAACTGAGAGTAAAAAAGAAAGAAAGAAAATATATTCAGAAGGTAAAATAACTAAAAATTATCCTATTGTTATTGTTGGAAATGCTAATAGTGCTTCTGCCTCTGAGGTGATGATTGGCGCATTAACAGAAGAATATGGTGCTATTTTGGTTGGAAATCAAAGCTTTGGAAAAGGTACTGTTCAAGAACTTCATTCATTATCTAATGGTGATGAATACAAATTTACAACAAAAAAATGGTTGACTCCAAAGGGAAATTGGGTTCATAATAATGGAATTAAGCCAAAAATAGAGGTAACTTTATCAAAAGAGTATTATGATAATCCAGTTGAAGAAAATGACAATCAATTGAGAGCTGCAATTAATTATTTGGCAGGAGTAAAATAAAAATAATATTTTATATTCAATCGTTTTATTTATTTAAAAAGAAAATATTTGTTAAATGATCTTAGACTGGTTTCGAAAGAAATATGATTATTTCTTTCTTTTTTTTGAAAACCACGTTATAATGGAATAAGGGACGTGGTAGAATGAAACGGTTTCAAATTGGTGAAAATTATCAAATCCAATGTTATAAACATAATGGAAAAATCCATCGTGCTTGGAGTGAAGCGGTGCTTTTGGATATACAGAAAGATTATTTGGTTTTTGGAAATGAGAGAACTCAAGTGACAGAAGCAGAAGGTAGCATGTGGAAAACCAAAGAGCCTGCTATTATGTATTTTTTTAAAGACTGTTGGTTTAATATTATTGCTCAATTAAAAAAAGATGGTATTTATTATTATTGTAATATAGCAACCCCATATATAATAGAGGATGGCACAATAAAATATATAGACTATGATTTAGATTTAAGAATCTTTCCGACAGGTGAATATAAAATTTTAGATAAACTTGAATATAAATACCATAAAAAAATTATGCATTATTCGGAAGATTTAGATTTTGTTATAAACTGCGCAATGGAAGAATTGATACAACTTTATAATAGTAAGCAAAATATGTTTGACAAGTTAAGAAATAAAAAATATTATGATAAATATCAAAAAATTAAAAATGGCGAATAAATCGTCATTTTTTATATAATGGAACATATAATAAAAGTGTAACCAAAGTCAAGAAAGTAATTGACAAAGGAGAAGGAAACTGATATATTAAATGTGCTTTCAAAGGGAAGAAATACAAAAAAGAGACAAGAAGAAGAAAAAAACAAAAAAAGTAGAAAAAAGTATTGACTAAAAAGAAAGCATTTGATATATTAGTAGTGCTTCTTGCAAAAAGAAGCAGAATGATCTTTGAAAACTGAGCAAAATGTCAATTCAAATTAGTTAGGACAAACAAAAACGAAATTCAAATAAAATTATTTTTTTTTGGAGAGTTTGATCCTGGCTCAGGATGAACGCTGGCGGCATGCCTAAGACATGCAAGTCGAACGAAGTAGTCCAATGAAGATGGAGTGCTTGCACAAAATTGGAATTGGGTTGCTACTTAGTGGCAGACGGGTGAGTAACACGTGGGTAACCTACCTTAGAGACTGGGATAACGATTAGAAATGGTCGCTAATACCGGATGATACGTAATTAGATAACTAGATACGTTAAAAGGAGCATTTGCTTCACTTTAAGATGGGCTTGCGTTGTATTAGCTAGTTGGTGGGGTAATGGCCTACCAAGGCAACGATGCATATCCGAGCTGAGAGGCTGATCGGACACACTGGGACTGAGACACGGCCCAGACTCCTACGGGAGACAGCAGTTAGGAATATTCGTCAATGGGGGAAACCCTGAACGAGCAATGCCGCGTGAGTG
>JAAWCI010000055.1 GCA_022793145.1 Bacilli bacterium
ATAACTTTGCTATATATGGAACAAGTTCTTCCTGTTTTACAATTTCTATTTTTGCTAATAGTTCTTTTTGTTCTTCTGTTAACTCAAATTTTACTCCCTTTGATACACAACCACTCACAATTATTTTGGCATCCGCTTTTCCCCTTTTTAAAATATCTTCAATACATTCAAAACTAAGAAGCATTTGTTGATAAGTCGATAAACAAGTATCTATTATAATTATAAAATCTGCTTCTTCTGGTTCTACAAATTCAAAGTGAAGAATCTTAGCTAAATCTTTAATCATTGCTTTTTCTTTATGAACTCCACAAGCTACTGCTCCGCCTATCCAAATTTTTTTCATAGAATTCCCCCTTTTAATTAGTTGTTATCATATTATAAATCCTCATTTTGGTCAAGAAAAAAAGTATTTCTTAGATACTTTTTTACATAACTCTTGTTGGACCTTCTATTGGTTCTACCTTTTCTTCTTCTAATTGATGCCTTATCCATTCTTCAAAAATCATCCGTTTTTCTGCAACAGAATGTTTTAAATATTCTTGATAATCTTCTTCTAATACTTTTCTTCTCAATTCATCAAAGTCTGTTCTCTTAACTGTTGAATCTTTCATAAAATGTTCTCTATCCAAAGGTTCTATTACATTATGATTTAATGGTGGATTAAAATTATTTGTTGTGGCTGGCTGAACTTGCATAATCATTTTTTTATATTTCCTATTTATTACATCTATCATTGTTTGATATGTTTTTACGTCTATTTCTCCTAAATGGAATCGTTCTTCTAATTGCTTTTTTATTGACTCTTGCTCATTTAAAAGACTATCTATATTTTTTAAAATAATTCTTGGTACTTTTAAATTTGGATCATAAATATATCCAGCAGCAGAGGTAATCTGTATTCCCAATAATTTTTCTATTTGTTCTACTTTTATTCTTTGCTGTTGTTCTATTTGTTCTAGTGCTGCGCTTTCAAATGCATTTTTACTTGTCAAAATAGGTTCAATTTGACGATTTAATTCATCTCTTTGAGCTAGCAATTGGTTTAATAAAATCTGTTCCTCTTCTTCTTTAGATTGTTTCTTCATCAATTCTTCAATTTGCCCAATGACTTTTTGATACTCAGTTTGTAAATATTGTAACTTGGCACTATATTCTTCTAAATAGCCTTGAGCCGTTCGATTTTTATTGTTTTGCTCAATCATTTTTAAAGCATTTTGAAATTCATTTTTTCTGGAATCTCTATCTGAAATTACTCGTTTTAAAATTGTCGTTAATTGTGCATTGGTATAGGGTTTTGTTTCTGGAACACCAATTTCCACTTCTGACATACTAAGAGTATGATTTGTATTGATTTCTTCTTTTGTTTTAAAAAAGTTTTTTAAATTAGATTGTTCTGCATCCCATGTTGGATCAAAATAATACCATTCCCCATTTATTTCTACTCTTATAACACTATGATTACTATCTTGCCCTACTACCTTTCGATTTTGATTACTACTACAATGGACAGTCACAGAATTTATGCCAACCATTTTTAATAAATAATGCATCATATTGGTATAGCCTTCACATACAGCTTTTTGCTCTAAAATAGCGTTAAAACTAGATTGCTTTCTATCCAGGATTGTAGAAGTTAATTCACCAAGGTTTTCTCTTGCTTTCTTTAGTGTTTCATTCTCTTCTCCTTTAGATGCCCTTAATGCTTCTTCATCATATTTGACTGTTTTAATAATATAAGCATATATAGCAGATACTTTTTCAATATCACTATAATCTGGGCCTATAATTGAATTTATAATCTCCGTTGCCCTTTTATTCATTTTTTCCATTCTCATCGTTGAAATCTGGTTTGTTCTAATATCACTTAAATTTTCAGACCAAAAACATTTGATTCCTTGTTTTAAATATTCTATCATTTCACTTCCTATATTTGGGAAGGCTTCTTTTACTAATGGATATAAATCAAAATCTAAAGTAACTTCATTTAATTCATTTCCAAGCATCCTTTTTAAATCAAAGGAATGGTTAATTCCATTATTTACCAATTCTAATTCTAAAAGATGTGCTAATGTTTCTAATCCTTTTACTGTCTTCAATTTATGATTTCCTCTTAGTATCAATGAAGATAAATTAGTAAGACCAGTTAAGTCCAAGAATTCTAAATTCTCATCATTTAAGATTGTTAAAAATTGTAACGATTGTAATTTAGAAATTACAGAAAAATCTTTTATCATAGCCTGTTTGCTTCTATATGAATAATAAGCTTCTGAAGAAAAGTTTGTTGGAACATTTTTAGGATTGATTGAAGAAATCGTTAGATCTCTTAAATTGGTGCAATATTCTAATGCAGATATATCTCCAAAATTGTTATTTTCTAATTTTATTCTTTTTATACTTGCAAGTTCTTCTCTTGTAAATTTTTGAAAACCTGCAACATCTGTATATTGTGGAATAATACCATTTCTTTTTAATTCTGCACGAATTACGGCTGATAATGCTATACTATTTACTTTTATAAATTCTCCGCTCATAAGTTTGTTCCTTCTGCTATCTTAAAAGCTTTTCCCTTTTGGTTTTTCATATAAATAGATGGAATCTTGCACAGACTTTGTCATTTCTACACTTCTAAATAATGGAAATCCTATAAACGTAACTGTTCTATATTTTTTTTCTAAATAATCAAGTCCTTGAATTTCAAATTTAGTACTAAATAATCTCTTTAGAAAACTTCCTGTTGCTTTAATTCTAGTTTTATAATTATATGTATAAGCCACTTGTATTACTCCGCCTTCTTTTAATTGCTTACTTGCTTTATTTTCTATAAAATCAATGTATTCTTGTTCACTCATTTCACTGAAATAATCACTGACCAAATAAGATTCTATATTAGAGAAAAACATTGCATCGTATAATTCACTACCTTCCCCTATTTCAAGTACATTTTTTTCTGTGAAACTAATTTCTACCTCATTTAGTCTAGAACGAGTCTTTTCATAATTTTCTTCACTATATAAGTAAGGGTTTCCTAAAATGGTATTTTTAATGTTAGAAGGTTTTTCTAATAATCTTGAATTCATAAGAGCATTCCCATCATTTGAAAAAAGTCCATACATATGATTCCAATATGTCCCTACTGCTTCTGGTAAAAATGGTAATAATCTTTGATACATTTCATATGGCATCTTATTTTCACCAAAAAAGAAATTCAAATATTCTTGATAGGAAAAAGCTTTCATTGCTGTCATTTTTAAATGCGCAAAGAAAACAGTATTAACATTTGTATCAAAATTACAAATTTTTCTAGCTCCTTCAAACACTAAATTTAACGTTTGATCACAGCTTCCTGTTACTGTTAAAACATCTTTTCCCTCTAAATTAATTTTTTCTAAATAAGATAAATTTTCAGTTGAAAAAGAATAAACTCCACTATATTTGGTAAATTCTGGTCGGACTAATGAATAACTCGTTTGATTTAAATATTCTATTGTTTGTTCTATTGCTTCCACTACATTTAATTCCATTTCATAGGCCTCCTCCTAGTTATAATATAACTCGCATTTAAAGAGTCGTCAATAATTGTATTCCTAGTTCCATGTAAATAGGTGTAAAACTGATTGCTTAATTTCTATTAATTTGCTATAATAGTATTGGAAAGACTTGATTGTTTCAAATCAAGTACTGCCCTATTGGATGTAGGACAAGCACTATTTTTCAAACGTTGAAGTGCTTGTTTTTGTTTTCCAAAAATCCCCTGATAATCTTTTAGTAATTTGCAATTATAAACAATACCAAAATAAAAATTAAGATAAGTTCTATAAAACTTAGCAATATCAAAGATGAAATAAAATTATCTTTTCGCATATTATCAGCTCCCTCTTACGGGCAGCACTTATCAATCAAATAAATCCGATAAGCATTATTATATAACATACTACTTTTCAATGTAAATGATTTTAATAGCATTTTCAAACATTGCATTTTGGTAAGTTTTTTTATATGCCAATTTATAAATTCTGATAACGAAATATTAAAAATCTGTTTTTCTTTTTCCCCTAATTTTTATTTTCTATCTATTATTAATTTTTTGATTTTTGATATTTACATCAGAAACACATAAAAAACGTAGAATTATTTTTCTACGTTTTTTATAATAAATGTATTATTTTCTATATCTATAACAATTTTGCTATCAAATTTTATTTCATCCATAATTATTTTTTCAGCAAGTAAAGTTTCTAAATTTCTGCTTACATAGCGTTTGATTGGACGAGC
>JAAWCI010000100.1 GCA_022793145.1 Bacilli bacterium
CATTGGAATTTATTTCTTTAAAGATTTTATTCAAATGATTATAAAAGGATTTACCAAAGGAATCCATGATAAAGAAGGAAAAATTCTATGGTTTTTGGTTTTTGCAACCATACCAGCTGCCATTGTAGGAGTTCTTTTTGAAGATCTGATAGAAAATGCAATTAGAAGTAACTACATTTTAATCGCACTCGCTTTAGCAATTATGGGAATTATCATTTATTTTGCTGACAAAGTATCAAAACAGACAAACTCTATTGAAAAGATGAGTTTAAAAGAAGCTGTTATCATTGGTTGTGCTCAAGTATTTGCTCTCATCCCAGGATTTTCTAGAAGTGGAACAACCATTGCTGCTGCTAGAACATTAAAATTAAATAGAGAAGATGCAGCAAAATTTTCCTTTTATTTATCTGCCCCAGTTGTCTTAGGAGCTGTCACTTTACATTTGTTAAAAAGTGAAACATGGCAAGTGATAGGAGCCAATACGAATATCTTCATAATAGGGATTTTAGTTGCTTTTATTGCAGGACTATTATGTATTGAGTTTTTATTAAAATATTTAAGGAAACATGACTTTAAAATTTTTATGTGGTATCGTATCATACTTGCATTAATTGTAATCGGAATGGTTATTTTTTAAGAGAATGAAAGTTCTCTTTTTTAGTCATTTTCGTTATTTCAAAAAAAACGCCTTTCATAAAATAAAAGGAAAGGAGGTTTTTGTATGGCAAAAGGAATCGATGTATCGAGTCATCAAGGAAATATCAATTGGGATGAAGTCAAAAAATCAATTGATTTCGCCATTATCAGATGTGGATTTGGAAATAATTTAACATCACAAGATGATAACAAATATGAAAGAAATACACAAGAATGTGAACGTTTAAACATTCCATATGGTGTATATTTATATAGTTATGCAACAACAATTGAGCAAGCAAACAGTGAAGTAGAACATACATTGCGTTTAATCAAAAACAAAAAAATAGAATATCCAATCTTTTTAGATGTAGAAAGTGAAGTCCAAAAAGCACTCCCATTAGATACTTTAAATGATATTGTTTATCATTATTGTCAAAAACTGGAAGAAGCTGGTTACTACGTTGGAATATATGCGAATTTAGATTGGTTTGTAAACCGATTAAATCGTCCACAACTTGATAAATTTGACCATTGGTTAGCACAATGGAGTAGTGAACCAACTTACACAAAACCATTTGGAATGTGGCAATATACTTCAAAATTAACACTCTCAGGAATCGATGGATATGTTGATGGAGACATTGCTTATAAAGATTACCCAAAATTAATTCGTGAAAAAGGATTAAATCATTTAGAAGAAGAAAATCCATCAACTAGAAAATTCAAAGTAGGAGATCAAGTAATATTCACAGGAACATTATATAAAGATAGCTATGGAAATGGTCCAGGACAAAATAGAAGTAATTTAAATGCAATTATCAGCAGAGTGAACGATAACGCAAATGCGACAAAACCTTATAACATCAATAATGGATTAGGCTGGGTAAGTGAAAATGATTTAAAAGTAAGTTCTGGGAATGAATTATCAGTTGGAGATACTGTTACAATTATTGCACCTGGTCGCGCTTCTAAAGATGGAAGTGGGAAAATCGCTTGGGGAATTGGATACAAAAGAACAATTCTTGCAATTGACTCTCAAGCACCATATCCATATCGTGTTGGAAATGAAACAGGAACAACTGGATTTTACCAAGCAACTGCTTTGAAGAAATTATGAAAATAATTTCTTTTTTTGTTCTAGATAAAAAAATATGA
>JAAWCI010000056.1 GCA_022793145.1 Bacilli bacterium
ATAACAGAGAATGAAGTAATTGCAAAATTAAAGCCAAGTGAAGAAGTAATTATTACAAATAATAATGGAAAAGATAGTTATACATTTAAAGAAAATGGAGAATTTACATTTGAATTTGTTGATAAAGCAGGAAATGTAGGGTCTGCAACAGTAACAGTAACTTGGATTACAAAAATGCCAAAATATGAAATTCGATATTCTACAACGAAGCTTACTAACAAGGATGTTAAAGTTGTATTAGAACTAGAGCAAGGATATAGAATATCCAACAATAATGCAAGTAATACATATGTATTTATGGAAAATGGTGTTTTTGATTTCCAATATATTGATGGAAAAGGAAATGTTGGAGTTATTAAGGCACAAGTAAATTGGATAGATAAAATTGCCCCAACAGCAGAATTAAAATATATAAAAAAAGGGAATAAAGTAATTGTTAATGTTGTAAATCCAAGTGAAGAAATAATTTTTAAAGAAGGAACAGGAATTTATGAATTTACAGAACTTGGAAATTATGAAATTCTTTTCTATGATAAAGCTGGAAATCAAGGGAAATTAATTGCTGTGATTGATTCTTTAAAAGATGACAATGAAAATATATCAAATAATAAACCTAATAAGCCAAATATTAGCAATCCAGAAACACCAATTAATCCAAGTAATCCAGAAATTACAGATAAGCCAAATACTGATGAAAAACCAGAAGAATCAACGAATACGGAATTTAAAATATATACTTCAGAAAAGGTGAATGTTGAAATACCAATAAATGAAGTGAAAGAAGAAGGCGTATTAAAAGTGGAATCTTTTGAATTGCCAGAAGCATTGAAGGGGAATTTTGGAAATGCAAGTGAGTACTATGATATATTCTTAATGAATGACAATTTAAAAAAAATAGATATAAGTTCAACAAGTGAAATAAAAATAAATATAAAGATTAATGAAAAAAAAGAGTTTATTGGAGTATTTGAAATATTGGATGACAATACAACGAAACCAGTGAACTATGTTAAAAATGGTCAAAATATTATATTAACAACCAATAATTTAGGAAAATATGTAGTATCTTATGAAAAAACAAAAACAGAAAATTCGGTAAATCATCTTCCTGTTGATGAAAGTAAAAAGAATAATAGTGTATTTATCATTATTATAGGTAGTATAACCATTGCTTTATGTGCATCAATTTATATTTTAAGGAAGAAATAAAAATTATGGTTTTTTAAAAAAAATTAATTTTTCTCTTTTAAACTATTAATGAATAAAGTTCATTAATAGTTTTATTTTTCTAAATAATATATTATGAAAACATTAAAGTAGAGAAAAACAATAATACTTTTTGAATCTAAATGAATAATAAAGCTAACTTAGAAATATAATAGAAGTGAAAGAAGGAATAATTCCATTATAAACAGAAAAAAATTGCTTAATATATTGACTTTGAATAAAAATAATGATAACATAATAATTGTCTTAATGAAAAAGGCATGTATTATTAATTTGTAGTTTAGAAATCTACTTTAATGTATTTAGTTAATTGCTATACTTCTAAGTATTTGATTAATTATGGTGTTGTATGCGCGCCCTTAGCTCAATTGGATAGAGCGTTAGACTACGGATCTAAAGGTTAGGGGTTCGACTCCCTTAGGGCGCACCATTTAATCGGGAAATGGCTCAATTTGGTAGAGCACTTGGTTTGGGACCAAGGGGTTGCAGGTTCAAATCCTGTTTTCCCGACCATTTAGAAATTTAACATTCTTTATAGAGTGTTTTTTTGTTTTCTAATATATTTTATTACTTTCAATAATATACTTTTGCATGATTTAATTAAAATTTTTAATTTTTGATAATTAAAAACTAAAAAAGCTTAAAAAATCTTCTAAAACAATGTATAATTGAAAAAGTAGAAGTAGGTGAATTATGACAACAAAACGAAAACTAAATAAAACTGGGAAAATAACACTTGCTATTGTTATCATAATTATAATAGGAGTACCTGCAATATTTTTTTTCACTCGAAAATATACGAAAGATGAAATGCATATATTAAAAATAGCAGAAAATTATCAAATGAAAATTGATTATCCCATTACGCGTCAAAAGAAACTGGATAAGCAAATTAGAGAATACATTAATTTAGAAAAAGAGAAATTTTTAAATACAGTCGATTTGAAAATTCCAGTTGGTGAAAATCAAAAATATGAATTGATAACTGGTTATCAATTCATGAAACAACAAGATCTAAATAAAAATATGCATTATCATATTCATTTTGAAACATATACTTATTTGGGTGAAAACCAATATATAAGAAGCGACAAAACATTTCATTATGATAATAAAAGTAAAACACATTTATCCATTAATGACTATTTAACTGAAGATAAAGCATTTGAAAAATTATCTATTTTCTCTTATTATTATATGATGCAACATATAGAAGAAAATGTGCTAGAAATAGATGAAAAACTAGTCAAACAAATAACCGCAGCAGACCTTGATAATTATGAACACTTTTTCTTTAAAGATGAAGGCCTAGAAATCTTATTTCCTTTGTATAAAATTTCTGCAGAGTATGATGAAATGATTAAAATTGTAATTCCTCCAAAAGAAATAAATCAATTATTGAAAGATCAATACAAGATAAGGGAAAATGAAAAAGAAAAAGAGCAAATTGTTCCAGAAAAACGAGATCTTTCTAAATATAAAGATAAAAAGTTAATTGCTTTTACTTTTGATGATGGACCAAGTGTGACTACAACAAATCGTTTGTTAGATGGATTAAAAAAATACGATGCGAAGGTTACATTTTTTGTACTTGGAAATCGTGTAGAAACAAATCGAAATACGCTAAAACGTGCTTATCAAGAAGGAAATGAAATAGGAAGTCATACATATAACCATAGAAATCTGTTGCTATTAAATGATTATGCGCGTATACAAGAGATAAAAGAAACTAACCAAGCGATAGAAAATGTCATTGGAATTAAGCCAACATTGTTAAGACCTCCTTATGGGAATATTAATGAAGAAACAAAGAAAATAAGTAATATGCACATTATTGAATGGGGAATAGATACTCTTGATTGGAAAACAAAAGATAAAGAATTAATCGCAAAAGAAATTGTGGATAATGCCTATGATGGGGCAATTGTATTATTACATGATATATATGAATTTTCTGTAGAAGGTGCCTTATTAGCAATGGAAAGATTAGAACAAGAAGGATATGCCTTTGTTACCATTTCAGAAATGGCAAAATTAAAAAATATAACATTAGATTATACAACGTTATACCATCGTTTTAACTGACAAAATTTGTATCAAAATTGTCAGTTATTTTTTTGTAAAATATTTTATTCTGAATAGAGGAAAGTGTAGAGTGGAAAATATGAAAGAAGAAATATTAAATTTTTACAAAAAGACAAGTATTTATACAAATTATGCAAATTATAAAAATTATTTTAGAAGTTTACCAGATGATTTAAAAGAATTAACGAAGTTAATCAATGATTCTTATATTCATCGAATTGTACTTTTAAAAAGTTATATTACACATGATAGAATCAGTGAAGAATATCCATGGTATGATTATCGCTGTCATGATGATATTTTGCTTACAGCTCCAGCTATAATGGCTGAACTATTTCGATTAGATGAGCGTGGATTAATACATGGAAGAGAACATAAAAATAAAGTAATTATTACATGCAGATATGCCTCTGTATTACTTGCTTCCATTTTAAAGGCCAAAGGGATTCCTACAAGAGTTCGATCTGGATTTGCCCCTTATATCAATCAAAATCGTTATCCAGACCACTGGATATGTCAGTATTATAGTGAGAGAGAAGAGAGATGGATTAACATTGATACAGATGAAATAGAAATTGAGAGAAAACATTATAATAATATAGATGTTAAAGATGAATATTTCTGTTTTGCAGCAGAGGCATGGTTAAATGTTCGAGGAGGAAAAGTTAATGTTGAAAAATTTGTTCATGGATCTTCAATAAAAGGACTAGATATGCTTGCAAGAACTTTATTTTTTGACTTTCATGCACTTATGAATGATGAAATTTCTTACTTGTTTTTCCCAACATATTTAGATACAAGTAAAGAATTCTTTGAACTTGGAATAGAGGAATTAAAAGAGCTAGATGATTTAGCTCTACTCATGTTAGAACCAGATAAAAACTTTGATGAATTGCGATACCTATTTGAAAATGACAAAAAATTTAGAGTGTTAAATACGCCACTTTTAGGAGATAAAGATCATTTAGAAATTTAATTTAGCCTCTTTCGGGCTCTTTTTTGTTATAAGCTGATTACTTTCTAAATAAAACATGATACAATATAATAGAGGTGTAATATGAAAATAATTTCTTGGAATGTAGCAGGATTTAGGGCTTGTTTAAAAAAAGGCTTTTCTGATTTCTTTGATTGGATCGAAGCAGATATTGTTTGCTTACAAGAAGTAAAAGCTACTAGAGAGCAGATCCCATTTGAGCCAAAGGGATATGAATTATATTTATATCCAGCAGAGCGTAAAGGATATTCAGGAACTCTTATCTATTCTAAAATAAAACCGATATCTGTAATGTATGGAGTTGGAATAGAAGAACATGATCATGAAGGAAGAGTCATCACCTTAGAGTTTCAAGAATTTTATTTGGTAAACACCTATGTTCCAAATGTAAAAAGAACATTAGAAAGACTTCCATATCGCATGAAATGGGAGGATATGTTTAAAATCTATTTAAAAAAATTAGAAGTAAAAAAACCTGTCATTGTGTGTGGTGATTTTAATGTCGCACATACTGAAAAGGATATAAGGAATGCAAAAGCGAATATCGGAAACGCAGGATTTACAAATGAAGAAAGAGAAAAATTTACAACTTTATTAGATAGTGGGTTTGTAGATATTTATAGACATTTCTATCCTGATAAAGAAGATAGTTATACATGGTGGAGCTATATGCCTAGTGTTAGGGAACGCAATATAGGGTGGAGGATTGATTATTTTATTTGCTCAAAAGGGATTATCAATAGTATTAAAAAAGCAGAAATTTATCATCATATTTTAGGCAGTGACCATTGTCCAATTGGAATTGAAATAATATTGAAGTAAGTTGTTGGCTGTATCAGAAGAGTAAAAAGGGAGATACGTCATGAGAATTAAGATTGTTGCAGTAAGGAGAGGTGTAGAAGTAAAGTTTTGTAGTGAGTTGTTAAAAAGGAGTTATAAAAAGTGTGAAAAAATAAAACGGAAATTAGAATGGCTAGAGGATTTTGAATCTTATTCTTTTTTCTATGTTGCTAAAGAGGAAAATTTAGCAATCGGTTTTCTATATGCTTATATTGTATCAAAAAGTGGAGAATTAATGTATCATTCAACAGCAGTATTAGAAGCATTAATTGTAGAACCAAAATATAGAAACCAAGGAATTGGCACTTCTTTGATGGAAATGTTTTTGGAAGCATGTCATAACCATAATATTAAGATATTAGAGACTGAAATTTTTCATAAAAATGAGTATATGCAA
>JAAWCI010000057.1 GCA_022793145.1 Bacilli bacterium
ATTATATCATATTTAGATAAAAAAAGTAAGAACTGTAAGCTTCAATTTTGGGAATAAAAGCTGTTCTTACATTTTTATTATAAAACAATTTTTCAAAAATAAAAAGACTATTCACAAAATTTATTTGTCAACAGTCTGAAAGAGCTTTTATAAAGCTCTTTCATTCTCTTCTAATACTTTTTCCATTCCCCACCATCCGAGTAAAGCACACTTCTTACGATTTGGTTGACGGCTGATATCATCATATACAGTTGCTTGCTCTAACAAATCTTCGTCATATTCTTTTTCATCAATCATGTTTCCAAAATTTTCTACGATTTTCTTTGTTTCCTCTACTGTTTTTCCTAACAATGTATCAATCATAATCGAAGTTGAACTTGTACAAATCGCACATGCTTCTCCATCAAAATAAGCATCTACAATTTTGTCATTTTCTATTTTTACCATTAAATGGACTTCATCAATACAAGATTCATTATTCATATTAACATAAATATACCCATCTTTTTCTACAAGACCCTTATTTTTCGGATTTTGATAATGCTGTAAAATGATTTCACGTTTCATTTTTGAATCCATACTATCACCTGATTTCCTTCACAATTATAATATAATAAAATATAAAATGCAACTGAAATATGTTATAATAAAATTAGGTGATATAGATGTTAGAGAAAATTACAGCAACAACAAATTTCGTAATAGAAAATGCGAATTATGTTTCTATTGATGAAGAGAAGCTTCAGGAATTTGCAAATAAAATTAAAGATACAAAAACAATTCACTGGTTAGCTAGTAATCCGTTTGGATTATTAAATTTATCTAAGGAAGAGCTTTCTTTATTCTTGTTAATTTATGGTTCTATAGATTTTTGCTTTTGGGGAAACCCAAAGTGGACAATTCAAACAGAAATTGGAAACCTAGATGGTGCTTTTGCCCTCCTTTATGCACTTTTAAAAGAAGCAAAAGAAAATAAGCAATTTTTGACACCAATGCACTTAAAAAATTTAACAGAAGAACAATTTGAGACTATTTTAAAAGGAAATACACAAATCCCCCTTTTTAAAGAACGATACTATAGAATCACATCTATTGGAAAAATTTTAGTAGAAAAAAACATTACTTCTTTTTATCAAGAAATAAGTGAAAAAACAACTGATACAGAATTATTCGACTATGTAATTCAAACATTTCCATTTTTAGAAGATACAAGAACCTATAATGGTGAAACTATTTATTTTTATAAATTAGCGCAATTGATGACCTCTGATATTCTTCATTTACGTGCAATGAAGGAAAATATTAAAGTAGATATCTCTCATTTGGTCGGATGTGCTGATTATAAGCTTCCACAAGTCCTACATCAATTTGGAGTTATTTCTTATAAAAATGAACTGGAACAACAATTATTAAAAAAACAAGAAATAAATGAAAATGCCAAAGAAGAAACAGAAATTAGGGCTGCTACTATTGTAGCAATCCATAAACTATCTGAAATAACAGGAATTGATGCAATTGAAATTAATGATATGATTTGGTTACAAGGTCAAGACAAATCTTTGCCTTGGATTCCCTATCATTTAACTAAAACATCATCTTATTAAGAGAATTATTTCTCTTTTTTTATTTGTATCAAAACCATTTCACTTTTTCCTGCTGTTCGAAAAGGAAACCCCCATGCTCCATATCCAGATGAAACAATACTGTGATAATTTTCCTTTTCATAATATCCATATTGCATAACAAAATTTAAAGGAAACATTTGACCAGCATGAGTATGACCAGACAAGTGCAAATGAACATTAAAAGAAGAAGCAAGTTTCTGATCAATGGGTTGATGATCAACTAAAATAATTGGATAATGAGAATCAATATCACTCAATAGTTCTTTCAAGTTTTTTCTTGGAGTTCCAAGTTCTTCTCTTCTCTTATCTTTTCTACCTACTAAATAAAATTCTTCGTTAATCAGAACTTCTTTATCGGACAAAACTTGAATTCCATTTTGTAAAAACCCTTCTTCTACCTCACTAGCTAATAAGTCATGATTTCCTTCTACATAATAAATTCCATATTTCGTTTTTATTGTAGATAATTTCTGATAAGCTTTTTCTTTTAAGTTTGAACTCGTTTGTTCATCAAATATATCACCTGCCATGATAAATAAATCGATTTCTAAAGAATTGGCTTTTTCAACAATTTCATCCAATATGGCTTCTCCATGAATTGTACCCAAATGTAAATCAGAAATCATCGCAATTTTATAATCAAAAGAGACTGGAAATGTCACTTCATATTTTTTCAAAATTGGATGACTTGCATTATAAACTCCATAAATTAAAATCATCATACTAAATAATAAAATTGGAATCCCTTTACAGTATATTTTTTTTAAAACTTTTTCTTTATTACATTTCTTACTAATCAAAAAAATCAAATCAAATATGACATAAAAAAATATAGCATACCCAATCCAAATAAGCAAACAAGATCGTCTTGTCAAAATAACGGTTAAAATAAAGTAAAGAATTCCCCAATAAATTAGTTTCTGTTTCCTATTTTTTAAAGAAAATAAAAGCATTAACTTTTTTCCAAAATAATAACCTCCTAATAACAATATCAATAAAATAGGAAGTATCCAAACACGGTAATCCATAAAACGCCTCTTTTCTAAAAAATATTATACTCCTTTCAACCAAATCCAGTATGACAATTTTGTAATAAATTATTTCTTTTTTTCATCATTCATGATAGAATAGTTCTCTATGAAAGAAGGAATATCATGAAAACTCCAAACTATCAGATAAAAAGAGAACAAGTTTTTATTGGAAGAGTTGTAAAGCCTACTACTAGAAATCAAATTGTATTAGAAAATGGAAAACTTTCTATTTACCAGTTTACTCCATATAGAAGCATTTTATTTACTTTAAATGAAAAGAAATTCGCAGATGATTTACTCTATAATTCTCCTGAATATCCTGTCTTAGATTTTTCTTCTAACGATAGTTGTTTTAACGCTGAAATAGTGATACAGGAAGCATATAATTTAGAACCATTACTTACTTTTTTTCAATTTCCAAATACTCTTACTTTAGAACAAATTATAATGTTAAGAAAACACTTTTTTGATGGTACTTGGGGATTTCGTAACTGTCACCTATTTGGTTATAGGGAAGTATTACCAGAAGATTGGGAATATGTTAAAAATGGACAATATGTCAAAGACCCAGAAGAATTAAAAATGCTTCATCAAAAAGAACGATCACTTCAAAGAAAAGGACACCGAGTATTTGAAGAAATGAATGATACTACTTTACCAGCTGATATGATGTTTTTATTTAATGAACTTGGAGATCATTCTGTACTAGATGTATTACAAGGATTTGAAAAACGTAGAAACGCATTCATACCTCATGAAGAAGAAGGACAAATCAAAAAATTACGTTTATAAAAAGAAAGACAATAAGCTTGCCTTTCTCAGACTGTTGACAAAGATGTTCAACAGTCTTTTCATATGCAAATAAATCTGGTATAATAAAAAAGCGAGAGAAATGATTCTTATTTTAACCAAAAAAATCATTGTCAACTCTCACTTTTTTGATGAAAAAATGAGATAA
>JAAWCI010000086.1 GCA_022793145.1 Bacilli bacterium
AAATGTTAGGAGGAAATTATGAAAATTGAAAATCCAAAAACTGAAATTCCAGAAACTCAAGAATTAAATGAACGCGATAATTTAAATTCTATTCTAGAATGCTTAAAAAATATGTCCAATAATTTTAGCGTTGCATTAAATGAATGTAGCAATGAAACAATGTACAAAGAAGTCTTTAAAATGTTTGAGAACACAAAAGATTTAGCACGTGAAGCATACAATCTTATGTTTGAAAACGGATGGTATTCTTTAGAGCAAGCTGAAGAACAAAAAATAATGAGTAAACAAAATGATTGTACACTCAAAATAAAACAGTTAATAGACTAACTGTTTTTTACTTTCAAGAAATAGTAAATTTTATAAAATTAATTTCCTTTTATGTCTAAATAAAAAATACTATGATATCATAGTATTAAAATATTGCTAATAAGTAAAATCTATATCATAGTCACAAAGTAAATAAGTGAATTTAAAAAACTATTTTTTTCCATCTTTCGCTTTCTTCTTTTTGCTTCAAGTCTTCATAGAAGAACTCTGAACTATTTCCCTGAAAAATATCTAGCATTTCTTCAAAATCAAAAGATAACTTAAATTCCTTAATTTTATTAATATCTACCCAAAAGACTTTCCCTTCACTAGTTTCATCTAATAAAGTTCCTGTAAAATCATAAGTCTTTAGTAAGAAAACAATATATCTTTCTTCTTTTTTATAATCGTACCAATCTTTAATTCCACAAAATTGTAAATTTGTAACTACTAATCCAGTTTCCTCTTGTACCTCTCTAATTGTAGAAGGAATAATGGCTTCTCCTAATTCTATTTTCCCTCCAGGAAAAGTAATCCCACACCAACTTTTTATCCTATCTTGTACTAATACTTGATTAGTTTCTTTATTAACAATCATGCACATATTTGTCATTTTCACTTTTTCCATTTTTAACTTCTCCATTTATCAAATTTATACAAAATTAGTTCTATATTCAAAAAATAATAAATGATACACCAAATATTATTTGTCTTTAAAATCCCACCATTTTAAATTTTCATCTCTAGTTTTCGCATATTCTACAGAAAGACGATAAACATATAAAACACATCTATCTAATTCACCACCAAGTCGCTTTTTATCTTCTTC
>JAAWCI010000058.1 GCA_022793145.1 Bacilli bacterium
AAAAATACAATTTATTATATGCACTGAAGTTTTAAAAAAGACAATTCAAATTCCTACCAAAAAATAAAGCTAATTAAAAATTAACTTTATTTCTATTGTAATATTTATTCTATATATAAACTTGAAACATTATATGATATAATGTACACTCATTTTATTTCACTTTTCCTTTTTGATAATATTCTAAATCATATTCCAATGAAGCGGTTATTCTAATTGGCTGCTTTGAATTTGAATAATAATTATTTGCTTTTGTTACACACGTTTTTTTTGTACATTCTATATCAACATATCTTTTTTCCCCGGGATAATTATTGTCATAAACACCAATATAGTAATGATTAAAATCTTTATTATCTTGTACCAAACTAATTGCATTGATCGCATGGAATCCTCCATTAAAATTAGAGAATATGACAGGGGCATCTCCATCTTCCAACCTCTTCTTTAAAAGTTCTATAAATCCTGCTGAATCAATTTTATCTGATGATTCTGTTCCTATTATATTTCTCATCCATAAGGTAAAATCTGACGAAGAAGCATAATGTGTTGTGATATCTTGCCTTATAAACGCTGCATAAATAGCATTCAATATTTGAATATCATCATTTTTTATTGTTTTGCTTCCTTGCATTTTATCTTCATCTAAATAAATATTTTCTGCACTTTTATAATTGATTCCATATTTTTCTAATTGTTGCTTTTTGCTTAAACTTGATTTTGTTTCTTCAATATTATACAAATTAGAATTTATAATTTTTGTTCGATAAGGTTCATTGATTGCATATACTTTTCCATTTAAAGTTCGAAAATCTGATGGGGTTTCTTCATCAAAAGCTTCAAAACCAAATGTATATTTTAATTCATTTGTTTTTAATTTATAATCATATAAATTTGCATAATTTTTAAAATATGTGTTTGATAGATCATATGCATAGGATTTACTTTTTCCTGTATCAATAGAATTTACTTTTAAGGGAAGCGCTTGTTTATAATATAGTTGAGCAAATGTAGCCATTCCATAACAATGCCCACCTTTTGATAAATTTGTGCCATAGTTTTCAAACGAGAATCCATCTCTTGTAACTAGAAAACCACTATCAGCTATTTTCATTCCATCTACTTTTCCATCATTATCTACATCAATAAAATTATAGTTAATGTCAGAACCTATAATAGAATAAATTTCATCTAATGCATTAGAATCATTCGCACTATAATAATGACACCCAGTCTGTGTTGCAATTTCGCTCAAGTCAGCAGTATCAATACTTGTACCAAGACCAATCACACAAACCTTTATATTTTTATTTTTAGCATTCATAATAATCGAATTTCTATTTCGCGATAAACTGCCCTCAGTATTTTTTCCATCTGTAAGTAAAATAATATAATTTTTATCTTCTGCCACATTAAATTCTTTAATACTACTATTCAAAGCTTCTACTATATTTGTACCTATTGCATTACTATTCCAATTATTTTTCATAGAAGAAACTGATTTTTTAGCAGTAAGTGCGGAATCAGTAAATTTATTTAATCTTACATAATTGCCAGAAAATTCAGCAACTCCAAACTTATAATTTCCTGTAAACATATCTATCATTTTTGAAGTAAGTGTTAAACGTTTAAAGAATATATCATTTCCTATTGCTCCCACACTTTCTTTATATCCAGCTTGAATCATCTGTGCTTCACTATACATCGATACTGAATTATCAATCACAAACATGACATTGGTTTTTGTATTTGTTAAAACTACATTACGGTCTGCCACAACATATTTTGAAAAATGACTAAGCGTTGCTATTAATAAATGATTTTCTTTATCTATAATAGTTGAAATATTCTCTAACTCTTTTGTTTCTTCATTAAAATAATAAAGTGATAAATCTTCTTCCTTTAAATTTTTTCTTTTTAATTCTTCCATATGATATGGTATTTTTACAACTGCTTGTCCTATCGTTCCTTTTGTATAAAAATTATAGACAGTATCCAATACTCCATTCATATTTGCAAAAGTTTGATTATCAAAAGTACTAACAGTTGTACTCGCAACATTTCCTGTTCCTGTTATTTCAATTATAATTCCTGTCTTTTCACTTTTTGTAATATAAGTATTTCTTCTATCGCCATCTTTCACTCCATCCCCTTTGGAATCTGATTTTAATGGATCCAATCCTAACTCAATCTCATCATAATCCGATAATCCATCATCATCAGTATCTATTTTATTAGGGTCTGTCTTACTAATCAATATTTCATAATAATCATCCAAACCGTCCATATCACTATCTGAAAGTAATGGATTTGTTCCATATTCTTTTTCTTGCTTATTAGTAAGTCCATCCAAATCTAAATCTTCTTCTGATTCTAAATCAATCTCATAGTCTAAAGCTAATTCTTGTTCTCTCACATTATTTGGTAAAATCTGATATTCTTTATTTATTTTTTTTGATTTATAAGAAACTATAATTTGGCATTTTCCAGTTGTTCCTTTCAAATCCCATAACAATTCTAAGCCATTTATAGTTACAGTTCCACACGTACTTTGAGATTTTATTTTTTCAGCTTCTTTTTCATCTAATACTACACCTAGTTTAACAGTCGTTTGAGTAACATATTCCAATTTAAAATCCTTATAATTTTTATCCCAATCAAATAATATAATATCTTTTATACGATGCCACGTAAATATTCCCATCAAAAATAGGAATATTGTACTAAAAAATATTAGCTCTATTTTTCTATATTTCCAAATATAATGTTTTATTTTAGAAACAAAAGGTAATACTATAATTCTTCCCTTTTGCATTACTTGGTCAGTTGTTGAAACTGAATTTTCGATCAAATTAAATCCACATTTTGGACAAAATTCTTCATTACCACCCAATTGATTTCCACATTTTAGACAATTCATAAATACTCCTTTCAAAAAAGGATAAAAGACAATGTCTAGTATCCTTTATTTATATTTTCCTATCCTAAAAAAGAAAGAACTCCTCCCAATTCACTTTCTAAAAGTTTTAAACATGTATAATACCCTCCAAAAATAATAATTGAAGTACAAACAGCATGAAAATATATTTTGTGGTCTTGATTTTCAAATGATATATTATCATTCATAAGTGTCATAAATATTGTGATTGCATAAATAAAGCCAATTATTATAAGAATAATTTCTAAAATATTCCATACTTTACCTAAAATAGGTGCTAGAAACATGCTAAATATCAAAAATGGTATAAAAGAGCTTGCTGTTATTGATAATATTGTTTGAAATTTTGAAGATCTTTTTATTACTAAAATTGCCAAATAATAAATTGCTGCTATTGCTATAATAATACCAATATAAATGAGTAAATTTTTTCCAATCAATGATAAATAATCCAAATCCTTTAATCCCCTAAAATCTATTTTGGTTTCCATTTTCCAAGTAGAATAATTCATTTTTTTTATAAATATCACTGAAATAAATGTCTTAATTAAATTTACAAACATCATAAGAATACCTACAATACCAGCTAAAAGAAAGGCAGTTTTTGTATCACTTAATTTCGATTGTTCTTCCCTAAAACATGTCCAAGGTTTCATTAAAAGTGCTATCATATAAGCAATTATATGGAATGGTTTTGATACTGATTGTAAATCAGTCATAGCTGATTGATTATAAGTTTGCGTGTACACCTCTGATGATACTACATTTTGTTGCATTGCTAATGGTGTTCCACATTTTAAACAAAAACTAGAATTTATATTATTTAATGTTCCACATTTTGGGCAATTCATAATTATTCTCCTCCTTTATTTATATTGCTTTTTATAAAATTTGCAATAATATTTTGGCTTGCTATTGTATCTAGAATTTGATTAGAAATCGATTCTCCATGAACTTTCAAATTGTTAGCTCCCAACATCTTAGGGTTTGTAAGACCAGTTCTTTTAGCAATCAAACTATCTATTTTTCTTATTTCTCCCATATGTTTTCTCGTTTCTGTTTCATGTCTATGTCTTGCATCTTTATTTCTATACTTTGAATACATAAGGAAAAAATAGATAAATCCAATTAATAAAAATAGCCAGCTATAATCAAAATCTACAATTAGCATAGCAATCATCCCAAATATTTCAACAAGGACAGAAAGAAATAACAGCTTAGGCATATGTATTGGAACACTCCCCATTATTTCTTTGGTTCTTGCATTTACTGCTACATAATGAAAAACTTTTTTATCACCAGTTACTTGTTGATAACTATAAAGCCATACTGGTAAATAAGCAGCTTTCCATTGTTCTCCTTTTACAGTTACTTTTTCATTGGTCCAAGCTACTCCACGGTCATATTCCTTTAAAGTCTCATTTGCTGAAAATCTAGCAATATCTTTTGTTTGAATCCCTACAAGATCTCGAAGTTCGTCGATATTTGTATCTCTTCTTTCAGAAGTATAACCTTTTAAATAATTAGCATCCCATTTTACACAGTTTTCTATATCAAAGGGCATGATTGCATTAATTACATTATTTGTATTTCCTTGTGTATTTCTTCTTTCTGAATTGGATTCTACTGTAATTCCTTCTATCATCAAATCAAATTCTCTTTCAATAGCATATAAGTCTGCATCATAATAAATTTTTCGATTTTCTCCGCTTCCTCTACTGTAAGTTCGCGCTAAATGTTCTCCCTCTCCTCTTAGAAAAACATGGGAATTTATATCTACTAATAAGTAAGGAAAATAAACTCCCATAATATTATCTGTTTTAAATTCTTCTTTAAATTTCGGATGGGCAAAAAACTTTCTTTTTCCAACAAATTTTTCAATTTCTTTTTGCGCCATTTCTTTATTCATTCTAAATGGCAATACAACATCTGGAATACTACCATTTGGAATTTGTTCATTGATAGTTAAAGTATTTCTACACCAATGACATCTTGCTCCAACTGCTTCTGCGGTATCAATAACTACCTCAGCTCCACAACTATTGCATTTAAATGTTTTGATATTATTAGTATCTGCAATAATATCTTTTGCTCCTGTTCCAATTATCTGTCCTTTTAATTCATTTAGATTTGTTTCTAATCCTTTTACTTTTTGAAATTCAAATTCATGTCTACAAAAATGACATCTTAAATGACCATTATTTGCATTTAAAGAAATATCTGTAGAACCACATTTTGGACATTTTGTTTGTCCGTCTACATTTCCTTCATCTGTTTTTACAATTGTTATATTTTCTTCCATGTTATAACCCCAATAATTTTGCTTTTGCTGTATCAAAGTCAGCTTGTGTAATAACTCCACCATCTAATAGTTTTTTAAGTTCTGTCAGTTTTGCATATGGATCTTCTGAACTCTCTGTTACTGGTTGTTGCAAATTTCCCATTGCTCCACCGACTGCATTCATGCCCATTCCCATAAATGCCATAGAACTTGCTCCACCGTTTGGGTTTTCACCTGCTGCTTGCATTCCTCTCGCTACAGATTGCTGCATAAAAGAATTCCCTCTTGCTCCAGATAAAGCATCTGCTTTTTTCACATCACTTAATAATGTTTTTGTATCTTCATCGTATTCCATCGCTAGAATTGCTACCTTTACAATTTCTAACCCTCTATCTGTTTTCCACTGATATCCTTCTTCTACTGCTGTTGTTAAAGATTTCGCAAATCCAATTTGGTCTCCTTGTATTTTAGAAATTCGATTTCCCTTACTTGGATCATTGGTATAATTTGAAAATGCTGCAGATAGACTACTAACTACTTCATTAAACAATTGTGCACCTGCATCATTATCCATATCTGCAAAATCAAATATTGGTGCATTTGGTATCAAATACTTTGTTGGAACAAAATTTTTAACAAACAAAATCGGGTCTGTTATTTTTAATGTATAAGTACCTCTCGTAATAGCCCCTACTTGAGCATTTAAATATGCATCATCCCAATAAATTTCTGACTGCGTTCCAAAACGATTATTTGGTATTTCTTTTAGATTGATATAAAATGCTGTTTGTTGTGCTCCAGGTTGTCCTCCAAATTTAAATCTTTCCCAAGACTGTCCAATAGTAGACGCTAAAATCCCACCTCCTGAAAAAATAGATTTAGAACTTGGGTCGTCAGAAGAATAAATAAATCCTCCTGGTTCTGCAATAAGACCTGTAATTGCACCATCTTGTAAAGTAATAAGCGCTGTTCCTTCAGGTACTACAATTTTACTTCCATTTGTAATAATATTTTCTGAACCTTTATAGTTTTCGCCACGTCCTGCATTTGTTCCTTGTGGTACCGCCTCAAAAATAGCTGCTGTTGCAGGTACTCCAGCTTTTGGAACATAAAAATCTTTCCATTGGTCTGCAAAAGTTCCTCCTAAGGCTCCAGAAAAAGCTTTAATAAATCCCATATTTTTACCTCTTTCTCTACTTTATAGAACGATATTATATAAATTCTATGAATTTTTGTCATAGAAAATTTCCAAATTTTCCAGTCCTCCTTTTTTACAATTCTAAAACAACACTTCCATATGACTTCCTATATATATCACTTCTATTCTTTTTCATTATAGCATGTTTTTTACAAAAGTTGCACTATTTTTGTTATTTATTGGCTTTTTATGTATAAATAGTGTGAGAAAATTGCACCATTTTTGTTAGATAATAATTATAGAGTTGATAAAATTGAGCAAAATATGAAACGAGGTGTATCATGGAATTTAAAAAAGATGATGAAAATTATATTTATGAAGTAATTAGTAAAAATGTAAAAAAATATAGAAAATTAAAAGGTTGGACGCAAGAAAAATTAGCTGATGAAATTAATTATTCTCTTTCATTTATTAGCGGAATTGAATCCGCATATCATCAAACTTTTTCTTTAGGTGCAATTTGGAGAATTTCAAGAGCTTTGGATGTTGAATTTAGCAAATTATGCGAAGATAATTCTATAAATAACAAATCTAAATTCATTTTGTACCATTGTGAGAAATGTGGTGAGGAAACAAAGTTTCCATTAGAAATGATAAATTTACTAAAAAACTTATATGAAATAACAGGAAGCAAATCACTTCCAACTTTCAATTGTTCAAAAGAAGATTGTAGTGGAAAACAAATTCCTACAAATCCAATGGATTTCTAAAAAAGCTCATAACTATATGTTATGAACTTTTTTTAATAATTCTAATTCGTGCTCTTCTTTTTCTAAATCTTGTTTTTCCTTTTCCACAATATTAGCTGGTGCTTTAGAAACATATCCTGGATTTGACAATAATTTTTTTCTTCTTTCTGTAGAAGCCTCTAATCGCTCTATTTCTTTTAATGCTTTTTCTTTTTCTTCTATTTCATTGGCACTTCCATCATAATATAAATATGCTGTATGTCCCATATAAGCAACTGCGATTTCTTTTAGATTAGAAAAATCTTGTGTTTCCTTTTTTATAAAATGGTATTCTTCTATCTTTAGTAATCGTTTTAAAATATTTTCTACAATGAGTAAATTATCTTCCTGATATACAAAATAGAAATCATTTGGTATTTTATTTTCTAATTTGATTCTTCTAATCTTTGTAATTAACTCAATTAATTCTTCTATAATTTCTGTCTCGTTAAAAGAATACTCTTTTTCTATAATAGGATAAGAAGCAAGCATAATAGTATCTTCATGTACAGGTAACATTTTATAAATTTCTTCTGTTACATATGGCATAAATGGATGTAACATCTTTAAAATCCCTGTTAAAATTTTTAATAATACTTTTTTA
>JAAWCI010000059.1 GCA_022793145.1 Bacilli bacterium
ACCAGTAGAATTTTATAACTATGTGATAACTGGTGAATATCCATTGAAATCTGGTAAAAACAAAATCCCTTTTTCTTAAAATTGAAAATTTGTTCTTGACAAAGGGTACATTTTATTATCCATGATGCAAGAAGGCTTGGACTTGTCTCTTATTAAAAGAATAACAGGACTTTCTGAAAAAGAAATATTAAGTATTCAAAACAATTCAAGTAGTTCTTTATAAAAGATAAGCAATAAGATAAATAAGTTATGACATAAAAATAGTTAGCCAAATATTTGCTAACTATTCAATGATATATAAATTTTATCCTAAAGCAATGTCTAAAATCATCATGATAGAAAAACCAATTAATGTAAATAGGGCCATCAAGTCCTTTTTTTTATTACTTTGACTTTCTGGAACAAGTTCCTCTACAACAACATAAATCATGGCCCCTGCTGCAAATGCTAATAAGAATGGTAACAGAATACGCACTTTCATTACTAAAATAGCACCAATGACACCTGCGATAGGTTCTACAATTCCACTTAGCTGTCCTACAAAGAAAGCTTTGCTCCTACTCATTCCATCTCTTCTAAGCGGCATACTAACAGCAGTTCCTTCTGGAAAGTTTTGTAGCCCAATCCCTAAAGCTAATGTCCAAGCTGCTGCTAAAGTTGCGCCTTCTAACCCATATATCACAGAACCAAAGGCAACACCGACAGCCATACCTTCTGGAATATTGTGTAAAGTAATAGAGCTTACTAACATAATAGAACGTTTGAAACTAGATTTTTTATTTGATGATTTTTTTTCAAAAATATCATATAATTTATCACCAATAAATAATAGCAATCCTCCACTGAAAAAGCCAACAAAAACAACTAGCCAAGGAATCAAGTTTAAGCTTTCAGACATTGTGATGGCAGGTGCAATCAGTGAAAAGAAAGAAGCAGCAATCATAACACCTGCAGCAAACCCAAGCATTCCATCCATTAAATTTTTATTGATTTTTTTAAAAAAATAAACCAAAGCAGCGCCAATTGCTGTAATGCTCCAGGTAAATAAAGTTGCAAGTAGAGCTTGCCAAATTGGATTTAAAGATAATATATAATCAAACATAAGTAACCCTCCACAATATAAGATATTCTAAAATAAGAAAGAAGAATGGGCACTGTCAAGTATTAGTAAGATTGATAAAAAAGTATGAAGAATTTTTTCTTTCTTAAAAAAAATACGTTATAATAAAAGTGTAGGAGTGATATCTATGAAAAAAGTAATTCTTTTCTGTAGTTTATTGGTTCTCATTACTGGTTATGGAAATAAAACAATTTTAGAAGATGATTATGTTGTAAATACAAGTGGCAAAATGAATTGTGATCATCAAGCTGAATTTTATTATAGTGATGGAGAAAAAACAGTTTATTTGGTTTGCTTAGAAGAGGTTACATTAATTGATAAAAATGGTGATATGACACTTCGAGAATTTTTTGAACATTATGATACTGTAGAAGTTCCAATGGATCGCTTCACATCTCCACTTTTAATTGAGGAACAATTATTTGATGGTGGTACTAGAATTTATAAAGATGATCCCGAAAAACAATATACAAGTGATGGAATTACAGTGATTCGATGTCAGACAATGGAAAAAAATAAAGATTATTATATAGGTCCTAAAGATTTAAAGTTAGAGGACATAAAAGATGGTTATTGTGGAAAGAAGGTTTTAAAATGATGAGAAATTGTTTAAGATGTGAAAAAGAAATGGTAGAAGATTTGGATATTAAAGTAGAAGGTGCTGCATATGGATTAAAAGTAACAGAACAAGGGCTGTTAAATGGAAATCTTGGAAAAGTAAAATGTGCAGTCTGCCCTGAATGTGGATATATAGAACCTTATGTTGAAGATCCTTCAAAGATTAGAACTTCATCGAAGTAGAAGTGAAACGATAATTGGTTTCACTTTTTTTATGGACTGATGAAGCTAGCATAGTTGCACAAAGTCTGATATAATAATATTTAGGAATTTGATAAAAACGAAAAATCAAGAAAGTGAGTAAAATTATGACAGAACGTGAAAAAATGTTAGCAGGCGAATTATACGATTGCGGCGACAAGGAATTATTAGAAAGATGGCATATTGCAAAAGATTTGGCAAGAGATTATAATACGGCTTCTTCAAATGATTTAGAAACTAAAAACCAGATATTAAAGCAATTGCTTGGAGGAATAGAAGAAAATGTATGGATCACCCCACCATTTTATGTTGATTATGGAAACAATATTTATATAGGAAATAATACAGAAATTAATATGAATTGTACTTTTCTAGATGATAACAAAATTACAATTGGCAAAAATGGTTTAATAGCACCAAATGTTCAAATTTATACAGCATTTCATCCAAAAAATGTAATAGAAAGAATGGGACAAAAAAAAGAAGATGGGACTTTCTCGTTTTGTAAAACCTATACAGCTCCAGTAACCATAGGAGATAATGTATGGATAGGAGGAGGCGTTATTATTTTGCCTGGAGTTACTATAGGAGATAATGTTGTAATTGGAGCAGGGAGTATTGTTACAAAAGATATTCCAAGTAATACAGTCGCATATGGGAATCCTTGTAAAGTAGTAGCACCCAATGAATAAAAACTATTATCCAAAACAGCTTCCATATTTGCTCGATAAAGAATTTCAAGAAAATATCGAATATAAAGAATACTATATGGAAGAATTAAAAGATTGTGCCATGTGTATATGGACGATGCAATCAAAACGAAAACTTGATAAAACCATTTACAATTATATCTTGCCCGATGCTTGCATTGACATTGTAATTGATTTTCAATGCTCTACCATTTTATTTGCAGGCTTTAGCAAAGAGACCATTCCTTTTCAATTAAGTCAAACGATAGATTATATGGGAGTACGTTTAAAACCAAGTGTTTTTTATTCTATGTTTCATATTGATGCCAGTAGTATTATGGATGCTCCAGTAGACTTTTTTCATATAGAAAAAAATAGTCATCTAGAAACAATTTTTCAATTAAAAAATATAAAAGAAAGAATTTCCTTTCTAACGCAGTATTTGTGTACGAAAATGGAGGAAGGTTTTCATAGAGAATATGTGGACATTGTAAATGAATTATATGAAAATCCAAAAGAGCAAACTGTGGAACTTATTGCGAAACGTTTTGGATATGATACCAGGCATTTATTTCGTCTTTTTAAAAAACAATATGGAGTTTCCCCTAAAGTATTATTGAATATATTAAGGTTACACTTATCTCTTACATTATTGCTAGAAAAGAATCAATCATTACAAGATATTTTAGAAATTTGTGGATTTTATGATCAATCTCATTTTATTAAAGAAATCAAAAAATATACAGGCTTTTCTCCATTAGAATTAATAGAAAAATATTAGGACAAAATGTCCTTTTTTTACAATACAAATAGGGAAAGTTTCTTTATAATATTATTTGGAGGGATTTTATATGTATGAGACAATCACACCAAATATCATGGTAGAAAATGTGGCAGAAACGATTCAATTTTATGAAGAAAAATTAGGTTTTAAAAAAGTATTAAGTGTTCCAGAAGAAGGAGAAGCTCTTAATTTTGCTATTGTATGTAAAGATACTATTACAATTATGTTTCAGGAAAAACAAAATTTAATAGAAGAATATCCAAGTTTAAAAGTAGAACAAATAAAACCTACCTTTACTTTATTTATTACAGTTCAAGATGTATCTGAATTATATCAATCATTAAATGGAAAAGTAGAATTAGCAAAAGAACTTCATCAAACTTTTTATGGAAAAGATGAATTCGCTATCTTTGATAATAATAAAAATATCTTGACAATTTCAAATTAAAGTAAACCTTGAAAAAGCAGAATTTTATATAGAAATCTGCTTTTTTCTTGACTTCATAAGTGCTTTATTTTATACTAACTATAATGAGGTAGGAGTGGTATGATGGAACAAGAAATTATAAATCAAAAACAAGAATTAGAAGTATGGCTTAGTGACCCACATGAATTGGGAGCAAAACCATTTGACATTAAATATGTAACACAGTTTGAAGATATCGATGGAATTCATTGTACAATTTTTAAATTCCAAAAACATTTTTTAGGGAAATGGTATCTAGGTATTGTGAGTGACTCTGGAACCTTTAGTGAAATGAAGGAATTTGATTTGGTAACTCATTTAGAAGATGCCAAAGAACTATTAGAAATACTTAAAAATTATTGGAAAGAACGAGCAAAAGAATTGAGTGAACAAGAATAAAAAACAGTATTATATTTATGAAATGAATTTCCCTATTCTTACTGTTTTTCCTTTTTTCTTACTTTTTTTGGCGCTTTTTCCTTGCTTTTATCTTGGAATAAAAGTAACTTATGTGGAATTGATTGAGACTTGTATTTTAGTGTTTCCTTGGTTAATATTACATGAATTATTACATGGCTTTTCTTATATGATTCATGGAGCAAAATTGAAAAATATTACTTATGGAATCTGTTTAGAAAAAAGTATTTTGTATTGTCTATGTAAACAAAACATTAGCAAAAAGAATATTTTATGGTCTCTTTTTTTCCCATTTTTTTGGATAGGTATTGTAACATATATTTTAGGAATCTTCTTTGGAAATGTCACTTTAATTTTATTGTCGATTTTAAATATGAGTGGATGTGCAGCAGATTTGGTAATGTTTTTTTTCCTTTTCAAATTAAAAAATATTGAGTTTTCAGAATTTGATAATCCTTTTGCGTTTGCAATTTATACAGAAGAAGATATCAGCAATAAAAAAACATTTGGTCTTCGTTTTGTTGAAAAAAGGAATGTATTAGAAAAAAATGATTTAAAAAAATTTCAAATTAGTATTAAAAGTGTTTGGATTTTAATTGGAATATTTTGTCTATTTTGTTACTTACTATTTTAAATTGAATATAATAATATGAAATTTATCCAACAATATAAAGAATATTGTTCTTTTATTTTTACTTGTTTTTTTGTATAATAAAAAAAGTCAAACAAAAATGGCAGTAGAGCATAACATATACTTTTTAAA
>JAAWCI010000060.1 GCA_022793145.1 Bacilli bacterium
TATTTTTCTAAGCCTACAATTGGGTTAAAAGAAAATAAATGTTTTGAAGTAATTTTAATTGCATCAGCTTTAGAAATTTTAATTGATACTTATATTCATTTTATTTGTGCCCTCAATGATTTTAGTGTCATTGTTTCTAATTATTATTCTTTATTTAATATTTTAAATAAAATTTTGGTGCTTTTATTTATTATTATTTTTTCTTCCTTATTATGTTATACATTGATTATCAGTTATGATAAAGTTAGAGAAAATCCAAGAAAAGTAGTAATAGGCTTAAACATAGTTTTCATTATATCTTTTATTATTTTAATTTTTACAAAAATTACACTTGTTGAAGTAGGAAGTGTAACAAATGTGAAGGGAACCACTACAACTTTTGGATATATGATGGTAGCCATTATGCTAGTGATGTCATTAATTGTCGCTTTGAAGAATATAAAAAAAATGGATAAAAGATATTTTCCTATTTTCTTTATTATTGCTCTATTAGGAATATTGTATTTAGTAACTATTGTATTACCTGGACTTATTATATATGATATTGTATTGATTTTGCTTTGTTATACAATGTATTTTACAATTGAAAATCCCGATTTGCAAATGCTTAATGAATTTCGAAGTGCGAAAAAATATGCAGATGATTTGAATAATCAAAAGTCGGAATTTTTGTTTCAAATGACGAATGAAATCAAAGAACCAATAAGAACTATCAATAGAGTAACAAAACGAATGATGATGGAAAATGATATCACTATATTAAAACAAGATATTAATGAAATTAAATATTCATCTAGCAATTTGCTAGAATTAGTAAATAAAGTTTTAGATATTAATAGTCTAGAAACCAGAAAAGTAATGATAAGAGAAAGTGGGTATAATACTGCAAAATTATTCGCAGAAATTAATGCTCAAACAAAATTGAAACTGAAAAGAAGCACTGTAGATTTTCGTTTCAAATATGATGATAGTACTCCAAAAGAACTATATGGAGATGTATTACGACTTAAGCAAATTATTGTGACATTAATAGATAACGCTATTAAATATACCAAAGAAGGCTTTATAGAGTTAAGCGTTAATTTTGTAGTAAAATTTGATATATGCAGATTAATTATTACAGTAGAAGATTCTGGGATTGGAATGATGCAAGAACAAATAGAGCATCTATTTGATAAAAAAGAAAATGAAATTGCTAATATTGAAGAAAAAAATTTGAATTTAAAGTCAATAAAAACATTACTAGATTTAATAGGCGGAACAATTATCACAAAAAGTGAAAAGAATCATGGAACTAAATTTACACTTGTTTTGGATCAGAGAATAGTAAATCATAAGGAAAATAAAACCGCAGAATTGGCGAAAAAATTTGATGATTTACATGAAAAAAAAGTTAGGATTTTGCTAGTAATTGATAATCCGAGTTTAGGAAATAAATTGAAACGATTGTCAAAGCACTATTCCATGGATATTATAACAGTATTTGGTGGGCAATCCTGTTTAGAAAAGATAAGAAATAAAGAAGTATTTGATTTAATTATTATAGAAGACGAGTTAAAAAAATTATCTAGTGAGGCTACTTTAGTCAAATTGAAACAAATTGAAGGGGTTCAAACACCTGTAATTCTGCTCACTCATAAAGTAGGGATAATAGAAAAAGAAAACTATATAAAGCAAGGATTTACAGCAGTTCATGCACTTCCAATAACAAAAGATTTTATCAAAGAAATAAATAATTATGTAGTAAAAAAGTGAGGGATACATATGGATAAAAAAAATATTTTAACAGGAATCAGGCCAACAGGGAAATTGCATTTAGGGCATTACTTTGGTGCTGTTTGTAATTGGGTAAAGTTACAAGATGATTATTCTTCTTTTTTTGAAATTGCAGATGTACAAGCACTTACTGACAATTTTGACAATCCTGATAAAGTTAGATTGAATGTAAGGGAAGTAACAATTGATTTATTGTCTCTTGGAATTGATCCAAAGAAGTCAACAATTTTTGTACAATCAACAATTCCAGAAATTGCTGAATTGACAGTCTATTATTCTAATTTGGTAACCATGGCAAGGCTATATCGAAATCCAACTGTGAAAACAGAGATTAATCAAAAAAAAGCATTATTTGGAAATACAGGAGAAAGTGTAACCTATGGATTTGTTGGTTATCCAGTGAGTCAAGCAGCGGATATTACTGCTTTTGAAGGATCTTGTGTTCCAGTGGGTGAAGATCAATTACCTTTAATAGAACAAACAAGAGAAATTGTTCATAAATTTAATTCTATTTATGGTGAAACTTTGATATTACCAGAACCATTACTTAGTGAAAATAGAAGAATAAAAGGTTTAGATGGTAATGAAAAAATGGGAAAAAGTTTAGGAAACGCTATTTATTTGGCAGACTCAAAAGAAGAAATAGAGAAAAAAATTATGGGTGCTGTAACTGATACGAATAAAATCCGAAAAGATGATCCTGCAAATCCAGATGTATGTATGGTTTTCTATTATCACAAATTACTTGGTAATTCTAATTTAGAAACAGTATGTGAAGAATGTAAAAGTGGGTGTCGTGGATGTGTAGCTTGTAAAAAAGAATTGGTAGAAGTGATGATGCACTTTTTAGATCCAATTAAAGAAAAACGTTATTATTATGAGAATCATCCAGAAGAAGTTGATAAAGTGCTTATTGAAGGTAGTAAATATGCAAGGACAATTGCAAAAAATACGATGAAAAAAGTGCGAAAAAATATGAAAATTGATTATTTTGAAGAGGAAATTTAGTTTTCCTCTATTTTTGTGGAAAAAAGGAGTATATTTTGTCGAATTGTGTGGGAAACTTTAAATCATATCTTGTATCATCTATTGGAGGGATTTTTATGAAAGATTATTTAGACCACATATTTGATAAAGTAGATTCTACTATTAAGTTAGATGAAGAGCAAAAGAAAGTGATTGTAACAGAGGGAGATTTGCAAGTGATAGCAGGAGCAGGGAGTGGGAAAACAACAACCATGGTAGCAAAAGTAAAATATTTGATTGATATAAAAGAAGTGGATCCAAGTAAAATCTTACTAATTTCTTATACGAATAAAGCAACAGAAGAATTGAAATCTAGAATTCAAGATGATTTTAAGTTGCCAATTTCTATTTTTACATTTCATAAACTAGGACTTGAGTTAATCAAACAAGTTAAAAGTGTTGATATCAAAACGAATTCTTTGGATATCATAGAAAAGTTGATTCAAAATCAAAAGAAAAAAAGAAAGTTTAGGTTTTTAATTTATACGAAAAAATATCGAAAGAAGAAAGATTTTTCAAAACTAATATTATTCAGTGATACATTTATTAAAAACTATAAATTAAAAGGAGAACCGTCTATTTTTAAAATGAAAATGCCAAAATTTTGGAAGCAATTTTTTTCAGATTTAATATGTGAATATCGTAATTATATGAAAGAAAATGAGTGGATAGATTTTGAAGATATGATTTTGGAGGCAACAAAATTAATTCAAAGTAAAAAGCTGATATTTCCTTATCAATATGTGATTGTAGATGAATATCAAGATATATCAAGAGATCGATTTTTTTTATTGTATGCAATTAAAAAACAATATCATTCTAATATCATTGCAGTAGGAGATGATTGGCAATCGATATTTGGGTTTTCTGGTTCTGAATTGACTCTTTTTACACATTTTAAAACTTTTTTTCCACAAGCAGAAATATTAAAAATTACAAGTACTTATCGGAATAGTCAAGAATTAATTGAAATTGCTGGAAATTTTGTTATGAAAAATGAATTTCAAATAAAAAAGCAATTAGTTTCAAGTAAACATGTGGAAAAACCGATTCAAATATATTCTTATCAAAATAATTCTTGTGGATTATTAAAAAAAATTTTAGAAAAAATTTCTAAATTACGTGATTTCTCTACTGTTTTTTTACTAGGACGTTATCATCATGATTTTAATATAGCAGATTATCCATTTTTGAATGATCAAAATGGTAAAATAGGATCCCCATATACAAATTTAAATATTCAGTTTTTAACGGTACATAGTGCCAAGGGATTGGGAGCAGATGAAGTAATTTTACTCCATTGTAGTAATCATATTTATGGATTTCCAACAAAAAAGAAAACAGATTCCATTTTAAAAAATGTAGAGACGGTGGATGAATCTTATCCATATGCAGAAGAAAGGAGACTTTTTTATGTAGCGCTTACAAGAACGAAAAATCATGTTTTCATTTTATATCCCAAAAGGTATCCATCTATATTTTTGAAAGAAATAAGTTCAACATATAAACGATTCTGCAATCAGAAGGAAGATCATAGTTTGTGAATAAGACCATTTAGCCTTATTTTATAGATGCATATTTTCTTGACTTTTCGAATAGCATATGATAATATGAATATATGAGCAAATATTCATATGAGGAGGGCGTATGACAACCATAAATAAAACATTGTTTTTAGAATTAAGTCAGTTTTATAGAATTATAGGAGATGAAACAAGACTTCGTATATTACATTTATTAGAAATAAAAGAATTAAATGTAAGTGAAATAGCTGAGCAGTTAGAAATGACGAATTCAGCGATTTCTCATCAATTACAAGTGCTTAGATATCATGATCTGGTTAAATCTAGGAGAGAGGGAAAGGAAATTTATTATTCTCTAAAAGATGAGCATATTATGATTATAGTAAAATATGGAATGGAACATATATTAGAAAGGAAAAATTCATGAAAAAGATAAATTTTGAGGAGTATAAAATTATTGTTTCAATTTTTTTATTTATCATTGGGTTACTGATTCATCAAATATTGTGGCTATCAAATATATTTTTATTTATAAGTTATTTCATAATTGGTTATGAGGTGATTATTAATTCTTTTAAAAATATTTTAAAAGGGGAATTATTCGATGAAAGTTTTTTAATGACACTAGCAACAATCGCCGCCTTTTTTATAGGGGAGATAATAGAAGCTGTGACTGTTATGATACTATTTCAAATAGGGGAATATTTACAAGAAAAAGCGATTTCAAAATCTAAAAATTCTATTTCTAAATTGATGGAATTAAAGTGTGATTCAGCGCTCCTTCGAACAAAAAATGGGGACTGTTCTGTACCTTTAGAGAATGTAAAAATAGATGATATGATGATTGTGAAGCCAGGTGAAAAAATTCCCTTGGACGGTGTTGTTGTAGAAGGAAATTCTTTATTAGATACAAAAGCACTTACGGGGGAATCCGTTCCTATAGAAGTGAAGAGGGATTATTCTGTATTAAGTGGTTCTATTAATCTTGAAGGGACTTTAGTAATTCAAGTAAAAAAGGAAATGAAAGAGTCAACAGTAACCAAAATTCTAGAGTTGATTGAAACGGTAGCAGATAAAAAAACGAAGACAGAACAGTTTATAACAAGATTTTCTAAAATTTATACACCAATTGTTGTGATTTTAGCTTTTTTGATTGCAATTATACCAAGTTTGATCACACATGAAGCAAGTACATGGATTTATAGAGCGATTATTTTTTTAGTGTTATCTTGTCCATGTGCTCTTGTGATTTCAATTCCTTTGGGCTTCTTTTATGGAATTGGAGAATGCTCCAAAGTTGGAGTTTTGGTAAAAGGAAGTGCAGAGCTAGAAACATTGGGCAAACTGAAATCGGTTGCTTTTGATAAAACAGGGACGCTGACAGAAGGTGTATTTAAAGTTACTAAGATTGAAACTGAACTAGATCAGCAAGTTTTTATTAATTATCTTGCTTCAATAGAACAGTATTCCAATCATCCGATTGCACGATCTATTTTAGAGTTAGATCATACATTATTTGCAATTGAGGATCAAAAGGAATATGCTGGTAAAGGTATAGTTGGGTTTTTGGATGGAAAAGAAATTATGGTAGGAAACAACAAGCTTTTTTTAGAAAATAAGATAGAGATTCCGAAGGTAGATTCTATAGGAACTGTGTTATTTATGTCTCTTGATAAAAAATATATTGGGCATATTATAATTTCTGATGTTATAAAAAAAGATGCCAAAGAAAGTATTCAATTGCTAAAAAAGTTGGGGGTTTCTTATTTAGCAATCGTTTCAGGAGATCAACAAAAAATAGTTTCATCAGTTCGCAAAATTTTAGAACTAAATGAGGAGTATGCAGAATTGCTTCCAACAGAAAAAGTAAAAATTGTAGAAGAATTAATAGCGAAACAAAAAGGCCCATTTGGATTTGTTGGTGATGGGATGAATGATGCTCCCGTTTTAGCGCTTACAGATTTAGGAATTTCCATGGGAGGAATAGGAAGTGACGCTGCAATTGAGGCAAGTGATATTGTGGTCATGAATGATGATTTAAAAACGATTCCATTATCGATAGCAATAGCAAGAAAATCTCTTCAAATTATAAAGTTTAATATTGTTATGGCGATAGTTGTGAAGTTGTTGGTTTTGTTGTTTGGAGTTTTGGGAATCTCTTCTATTTGGTTTGCTATATTTGCAGATGTTGGTGTAACAATATTAGCAATATTAAATTCATTTCGAATTTCTAAAAGCAAAACAAGTATCATTTAATACTTTATTTTTCAAAGTGGAAATAAAATATATATTTTCTATTAACTAAGAACTTAAAAGAAATAAGAATATATATCTTATTTTTTTTATACACTGTAGTGAGGGATATATATGAACTATTTAAAATTAATTTTCAAAGGATTTATTGTAGGATTAGGTAAAATTATACCAGGGGTAAGTGGAGGAATGTTGGCTATTTTATTAGGTGTATATGAAGAAAGTGTGCAAGCAATTGCTCATTTCTTTAGAGATACAAAAAAAAATATTCTTTTTTTAGGAGTACTTGGAATAGGAGCATCGCTTGCAATTGTGTTTATGAGTGGAGTGATTGATTTTTCTCTAGAAAATTATTATCTTCCAACAATGTTACTTTTTATTGGATTAATGCTTGGTGGAAGTAGATCCTTAAAAAGAGAGATTGAGGGGACAAACTGTAAAGATTATGTATTTCAATTAGTAGTTCCTTTTTTATTTATGATATCGATTCAATTTTTTCAGAATGGAACTTTTTTAATAAATGAGAATTATAGTTACTTTTTAATTTTCTTATTTGGAATAATAGATGCCATTACGATGGTAGTTCCTGGTATCAGTGGAACTGCAATATTAATGTTACTTGGATTTTATCCTCTTTTATTAGAAACGTTTAGTCATCTGTTAGATCCATCTTATTTATCAAATACATTACAAATTATGTTGCCTTTTGGATTAGGAATATTAATTGGAGTACTAATTACTGTGAAAATTGTTTCTTTTTTATTAGAAAGACACTCCGTTTCTTTTCATTATGTTATTATTTCCTTTTTCTTTTCGTCTATTTTGCTTTTATTTTTACAAACATTTAAAAATAATTATACAATGGGAACTGTTATTGTGAGTTTTTTATTTTTAATATTAGGTTATTTTATTTCTAAATTTCTGGATTCGCATTATAATTTATAAGATTTATGTTATACTATAAAATGGTGATTAAAGTGAAAGAAAAGTATGGAGATTTGTTAATACTTCATTCTAATAAAGAAGATGGAAATATGGCTAAAAAGTTTGGGGAGGATGCAGACATAAATCGTAGACGTTTTATAGCAAAATTGGGATTAAATGTCGAACGTTTTTTATTTATGCAGCCTAATAACAGTGATGTTATTGTAGAATTAAAAGAAGATGTTTTAACTGAAGAAAATTTGTATTATAAATTGATAGAAGCCGATGCTATTGTTTCTAGATATCCAAATGTATTTATTTATCTTAGCTTTGCAGATTGTATTCCATTTACGATTTATGATCAAAAGCAAAATATTTTTGCATTTGCTCATCTTGGTTGGAGAAGTACTTATTTAAATCTTCATCAAAAATTATTCCAACTTTTTATAGAAACATATCATTCTAATATAGAAGATTTGATAATTCATATTGGACCATGTATTAAAAAAGAGAGTTATTTATTACCGAATTTAGAGCAAAAAGATAATTTAGCTTGGAAACCATATATTACTTTTGTAAATGAAAATCTTTATTCGATTGATTTAAGAGGATATGTAGTAGATTTTTTTAAAGAGCAACAGGTAAAACAAATTCATATTTCTGATATTGATACTGGAAGTAATTTAAATTATTTTTCTCATTATCGATCTACACATACAGATGAAATAGAAGGACGTTTTTTTTGCTCAGTAGGAATGTTAGAAAAAGAGTCATAAAACGGTTCTTTTTTTGATATACTTTATTGAGGTGTTGGAAATGGAGAAAAAGCTTCCTAAAGTATTTGCAAATAAAATAGAAAAAGAAATTCAAAATAATGATAGAGTTTATGTTGCTTCTAAAGATGTTATAGAAAAACAAGAGCCTACTATTCAATTGCAGGGAATGAATGTAAATCAAAAGATAAAGACGATTCTAAATTCAAAAAATTATATTTATAAAGCAGAAGTTGATATTAAAACGAATAATGGAATTATTACTAAAAAGATTATTGGAAAAAGTGGGAATCAATTGATTACAATGGATAATGAATTGATTCCAATTGATACGATTATAGATATTCAATTAAAAACTCCTAGATAGGAGTTCAGACTGTTCACAAAGTGGTATATTTGATTAAATATACTGCTTTTTTTTATAACTAAAATCTTTTTTATTATAAAATTTAATAATAAATGAATATATGTATCAAAACGGTTACAAAATAAAGATAGAAAAAAAGAGTTTGTTATAATGAAAAAGAATAGAGAGGTAATGGAAAATGGATAAAGTAACA
>JAAWCI010000001.1 GCA_022793145.1 Bacilli bacterium
ATGGCATATATCTAGTTGGTGAAAGTCCAATACACGCGTAGGTATCGACGAAGTGTTAGGGAAGCACAAAGCATCAGTCGTGAGGCATGGGGCTAAAGGAAGTGTGGAACAAAATCGAGGACTAACGAACAGAAACTTACTATAAGGCTACATAAATGGATAAGGTTGCTCAACAAACTAAAGTCCAAAAGATACTCGTAACTTTATGTAGTAAAGTGAGTAGCTAATCGAAGAAAGATATATGTCTTACCGCGGGAGGTCTTGCAAACGATTAAGGAGAACCCTATTAAGAAAATCGGTCGAAAAAGGTTTATTGCAAGAAGTCAGCAGAGGTCGTAGTACTAAGAAATTAGGAAGGACTGAATAATTTGTAGTTCTAACTACTAATACTGGAATAGATTAAATCAGAATAAATAAATAGGTAAGAAATTGACGTATTCAAATAATAAATCCTATAAAAGATGTTAATCTATGTACGATAATAGAAAGAGAGGAACAAGTATGGAACTTTTAGAAAAGATACTTTCTAACCAAAATTTGAACTTAGCTTACAAACAAGTCTATAAAAATAAAGGAGCAAGTGGAGTTGATGGGGTAACTGTTGATGAACTGTTTTCTTATATAAAAGAACATAAAGAAGAAATTCTATGGAAAATAAGAAATAGAAAATATAAACCACTTCCTGTAAGAAGAGTCTATATACCAAAAGAAAATGGAAAGCTAAGAAAATTAGGAATACCTAGTGTAATAGATAGAGTATTACAACAAGCAATAGTGCAAGTATTAACTCCAATCTATGAAGAACAATTTTCCAAAAGTTCATTTGGTTTTAGACCTAATAGGTGTTGTGAGCAAGCAGTTACTAAAGCATTAGAGTGTTTTAATGATGGATATGACTGGATAGTAGATATTGATTTACAATCATTCTTTGATGAAGTCAATCAGGACAAATTAATGGCTATTATCCATAGAAGCATAAAAGATGATGATGTAATTTCACTAATAAGAAAATTTTTACAAAGTGGAGTAATGGAAAAAGGTGTAGTTCAGGAAACAAAGAAAGGAACTCCTCAAGGAGGCAATTTATCTCCATTATTGTCTAACATCATGTTAAATGAATTAGACAAAGAACTAGAAAAGAGAGGGCTTAACTTTGTTAGATATGCCGATGATTGTTTAGTTATGGTAAAGAGCGAAAAAGCAGCAAACAGAGTAATGGAAAGTATAACTACATTTATAACTAAGAAATTAGGATTAAAAGTAAATGTAGAAAAGAGCAAAATAGCAAGACCAAATCAAATAAAATATTTAGGTTTTGGATTTTATAAGAAAATAAATCAAAATATATGGAGGCCCAAACCTCACCTAAAATCAATAGAGAAATTTGTTTATAAAATAAAACAAATACTTCTAAGGAAAAGGGGAATATCTCTAGACCAAAGATTAAAAGAATTAAAATACTTAATTTATGGTTGGGTTAATTACTTTAAAATTGCAGACATGAAAGGTCTTCTTGAAAAATTAGATATGAGAATAAGAAGGAAACTTCGAGTAATCATATGGAAACAATGGAAGAGAATCAAGAAAAGATATACTTCACTTAGGAAACTAGGAATTAATCATAGAGATGCATATGTAACAGTTAATTCAAGAAGAGGATATTATCATGTAGCACACACTAGAGTGTTAGAACAAGCAATATCTAAAGAAAGATTAAACAAAAGAGGTCTAGTAAATTCACTAGACCACTACTTAAAAGTACATATTATTACAAATTAAACCGCCAAGTACCGAACGGTATGCTTGGTGGTGTGAGAGGGAAAAGTATTCACTATTTTAGCGAAAAGTTTTCTCTACTCGATTTACTACTTTGACTTTCTAAGCTTTGACAAGTGTTTTTTGTAAATTTTTTTAAAAAATTGCAGTTTTAACTAAAGATTAATATTATTCCACAGCTTAAAACACCAAAAGTAATCATTTTTTTAAAATTTTTGGTGTAAAATGGTTGATAAAAATTTAGTAAAATGCTAAACTAATTTTGTTGGTATGAATTATTCATGCATAAAGCATAAATAATTCGAATTAGTTTAGTGGAACAGGCAGTTAGACAAGCATAGAAATGTTTACCTTCCTGTTTTTTCTTTTGATAATAAACATACATTGGATTTTTTTTATCATGTTTTGCAGATAAAGTAATGATGTTTCTACTACAATTAAATAAGATTTTTCTAGCATACCGATTTCCTCTTTTAGATATGGGACCATGATAGTTAATACTTTTTCCAGATTGAATAATAGTTGGATCTAAACCACAGCTAGCATTAATTTGTTTGGCATTATTAAATCTAGTAATATCTTTTAATTCAGCTATAATCAAAGCAGCAGATAGCTCTCCAATACCAAATATAGAAACAATATGTTCAAAATTTTTAGTGAGTTTGGCTAGTTCAATCATTTTAGCTCTAATAGAATCTTTTTGGTCAGTCAAATCAATGATAATTTTAACTAACTGTTTTAGATTTTCTACATCCATAGAATTTTCATCCATTCCTGGGTAAGAATTATTAGCATATTCTTTGATAGTATTCGCTTTTCTTTTGTAATAATTAATATGTCTTCTGTTGGTGTTTGCCATATTATAGGCGAGAGCATCAATTCTTTTGTTTTTTATAATATAAGCATGAGGAAATTCTTTAATAAGATTTAAAGCAGTTAATTCATAAATCTTGCCATCTTTAAAACATAATTCAAATTCAGGAAAACATAAATGTAGTAACTCTTTGTAACGGTTCTTATGTCTCGTTAATCCTTCCTCTAAATGATGATATTGTCTAGATAGTTCATTTAATTTTGTATAGATTTCTTCTTCTGTATAATTTCTATCTGGAATATTTCCTTTAAAAAATAAATCTGTCATTTTGAAACAATCTTGTTTATCTGTTTTTATTTTTCTGATGATATTGGTAATTTCTTTCCCAATTAGTGGATTAAAGACAATTGTATGATAATTATGTTCTTTAAAAAATCTTTCAGGAGCTTTGTGATAAATACTAGTAGCTTCCATAACTATAGTTAGATTATCTTTGATGTTTAAGGAATTAATTTTAGAATTAATTAATTCAAAATCGTGCTTGTTGTGTTGATATTCAGTTGGCCCAATTAGTATTTCACCAACATTAGAAGATAACATAAACATACTTTTACCTTTGGCCACATCCAATACTAAAACATATTTCATATAATACTTCCTTTCTTGGTTTGCCTCTTAGTACTTATAATTATCTCATCATGCGGTTTATATGGATTCAAAAGACCCGACTTTCTAAGACTAGATGAATAATAAGATAAGAGACGGGCAGTCAAAATTGTGGATTCAAAGACCCCTGATATAATCTGCCCAAACCCAAACGTGATTTTTTATTCCTTTTGTAAAAGGAATAAAAAATATTCTATCATAAACTAATGAATATTTCTTCCATCAGTTCACATCTTAAAGTATACATGATATAATAAATCTACTGGACGTGGTAAGATGGAATATAAAGTAATGATATCAGAATTTGAAGGGCCACTTGATTTATTGTTGCATTTGGTTAAAGAATCGTCAATTGAAATATTCGATATAGAAATAGAAAAAATAACAGGACAATATTTAGACTATATACATCAAATGGAAACAATGAATTTAAATATTGCAAGTGAATATCTTTCAATGGCTGCAGAACTAATCGAAATAAAATCAAATAGCTTACTTCCAAGAAAAAAAATAGAGGCAGAGGATGAATATGAGGAAGACCCTAGGGAACGATTGATTGAACGTTTACTAGAATATCAAAAATATAAAGAAATTACACCAAAGCTCCATGAATTAGAAGAACAAAGACATGAGTTTTATTCTAAAGATCCAGAAAGCTTAAAAGAATATATCGATATAGAATCCAATGCAGTAGAGTTAGATATCAATTTAGATGATTTATTAGAAGCCTTCAAAAAGATGTTAGAAAGAAAAGAACTAGAAAAACCATTACAAACTAAAGTTACTAAAAAAGAGTATTCTGTCAGTGCACGTAGTAATGAAATTAGAAATTTATTAAAGAATAAGAAAAAAGTAGAATTTTATGAGCTTTTTGAAGTCGTAACAAAAGATTACGTGATTGTGACGTTTTTATCAATCCTTGATTTAGCACGCAAACAGGAACTTTATATTACTCAAAATAGAAATTTCAATCAAATTACTTTAGAACTAAAAGGAAGTGATGCGCATGAATAAAAAAGCGATATTAGAAGGCATTTTATTTGTTGTTGGAGAAGAGGGATTAACAGCAGAAGACTTACAAAATATATTAGAAGTGAGTGAATATGAACTTCAAAAATTGATTTCAGCTCTAGATGAAGATTATAGAAAAGAAGATAGAGGAATACAAATCGCATTCTTAGGAAATTGTTATAAATTGGTAACAAAACAGGAACATAAGGAATATTATAAAAAGTTGGTAACAATCGAAGAAAATAGCAAGCTTTCAGATGCGGCATTGGAAACACTTGCAATAATTGCATATAATGAACCGATTACAAGAGTTCAAATAGATGAAATTAGAGGAGTTTCTAGTGTACATCATGTAAGAAAATTATTGTTAAAAAATTTGATTCGTGAAGTAGGAAAATCGGATTTACCAGGAAGACCTCTTTTATATGGTATTACAAAAGAATTTTTAGATTATTTTGGTTTATCAACAATTGAAGATTTGCCAAAAATAACAATGGATACAGATGATTTGAAAGAACAAGTTGATTTATTTGAGTCAAAATATAAGGAAAATTAAACATCTTTTGATGTTTTTTTAATAATCACTATTCAAAGTAAAATCTTTATGATATAATTAATATGTATTGCCTGTGTGGCGAAATTGGTAGACGCGCACGACTCAAAATCGTGTGGTTTATATCATGTCGGTTCGAGTCCGACCACAGGCAC
>JAAWCI010000080.1 GCA_022793145.1 Bacilli bacterium
ATCACTATTCAAAGTAAAATCTTTATGATATAATTAATATGTATTGCCTGTGTGGCGAAATTGGTAGACGCGCACGACTCAAAATCGTGTGGTTTATATCATGTCGGTTCGAGTCCGACCACAGGCACCAGATTTAAAGATAACTCGAACTTTTTATTCGAGAGTAATAAATATTAACTAGAAGTGTCATCTAGTTTTTTTGTTATTTGAAAATGGAGTAATGATTTACTAAAAGAATTAGATATCAAAAAATATATTAATTATATGGAAAATAGAACGTTCCCATTAATTTATTGGAATGAAGCTTTGGAGTTGAATAGTGTATACAAGTTATTTTGTTAATTTCGTTAAGATTTTGAGATAATAATTAAATTATTATGAATTAAGCTGGTACTACGAGCAATTCGTCCTTTTTGGATGGATTGCTGTTTTTGATTTAAGGAAAGGAATGATTGAAATGACACCAGATTTATATGAAATGATGAAATTGTTAGGCAAAGAAAGAATAAAAACAAGATTTGGCTATATTAAATAATAAAATTGTGTTAAAATTATATCAGTTAATATTATTACTAACCATTTCTTTTGTCCTGAGAGTTGTTGTACTAATCAGGGATATCATTTACTACTTTATTCAATATTATTTAAACAATTTTTAATTAATTATAGAAAAATTATGGTATTATAAGTAGAAAATGCAGATAAAGTATCAATGATTTTATTTCAAAATGTATGGACAACTATTACAAAAGATAAAGAAAAAGCAATATCATATTTTATCAGATAGCATTCATACATTAGAAAATTTGAAAGAAGTTGTCGATATATTGGTTGATAAAAAATATTCTATATGGAGATATACCATATTTAGATGAAGTCATAGATTTTACTAATAATTATAATAGAATAGATAGAAAAAAATTTTTAAATTTAAAACAAAGACTATTTAAAAATTATTCAGGAGGAAAATAAATGTTTGAAAATATTAAAAAAGGTTTATATTTTAGTAAGATGCAACTTTTATTAAAAAAAGGTCTAAAAGATGGTAATATTGTACCTTTTGAAGATGAGTTTTATGAAAAATTAAGTCATACTTATATTAGTTGTTTACCAGTATCTATACATATGAAATATTTAAAACCTATAGTTGGACTTGGCAAATGTTATGACAGAAGTTTGTATATGTTTTTGTGTTTTGAAAATGCAGTTTTAGTTTGTGGTGATAACAAATATTTGGAGCTAAGATTTGGAAAAAATAATGCAGGTCATCGTTGGGTTGAAATGGATGGCTATTGTTATGATCCATCATTGTTGCTTAGATTTAAAAAGGAAATTTATTATGAAATATATAAACCTTATAATGTTTCTAAAACTACAGCAGAGGAATATAAAAATTGTTGTGACTCTAATAAACGATTTTATGAAGACATAGTAAGTACTGAATTAAGCGATTTTCAGCCTAATGGAAGAAAAAGGACTGACTTATGTGCTATGATTCCTTTAATTCAAGGAATCGCCGAGATGGGAACTGATACAGATTTCAAAAAAGAATTAAGTGAGTACTTAAAGTCAATCCAATATGATGAAAAGCAAGTTTATGATGAAATGAATCAAGCATTTCAAAAGTGTTTAGAAGAAGTTAAAAAAATGTAGAATCGTTTTTAAGAATAATTTATATATGGAGTTAGTACTATCTGTACTTAACTACTTAATTTTGTGAAAAGCTGCATACAACTATCCGCCATATTGATAGAAAACTTGAACTTTATATAAATTAAAAATTTGAGTTTTAATAAGTTTCAAAGTTTGTTATAATCTTTATAGATTAAATGACCAAAGCAGGTGTATTATGGAATTACTAGAAACTTCAAGTAATCAATGTAAAATTTTCATTCATGAAAATGAAAGATATGTAATACGATATCCAAGAAGTATTGGTGTTTCAAGGGAGTACTATCGTTCAACTCCTGAATATGAAATTATAGGTTTATTGATAAAAAATAATATTAAAGTCCCAAAAATAATAGAATTAAAACCTAATTATCTTGTTCAAGAATATATATATGGTGAATTATTATCTGACTTATTTGAAGATCATCATAAAATTGATAAGATGATAATAATCAAAATTGTAAAACAAATTTGTCTTTTAACTTCTATTAATTATAAATCCCTTTTAAACTATATTAATTGGACAGATAATAGAAGCTTTTATACTTTTCAATGTCAGAATACTGAAATAATTTTTCAAAAATATTATCAAAATTTAAAAGGTTTATATAATGCTTTGGGTATATCTCCAAGGATAATTAGTACATTGTTTTCTTATGCATCACGAATAGAAAATAAAAGAAGCTTATCAATAATTCATGGAGACAGACATAAGAAGAATATCATTTTACAGTCTAACGGTGAGTTAATATTTATTGACTGGGAATTAGGGTGTGTAGGTGATTTAGCGTATGATATAGCTTTTCATTTGCATCAAATGGCCTATACAGATGAGGATGAAGACTATTTTATGAATCAATTAAAAAAACAATATACAGGAGATTTCGAATCATTATATAGGGATATAAAGTTATATAGAATATTTATTTTAGCAAGATCATGTATCTATCATGTCTATTGGACTAACTTATTATATCAAGAACAAAAAGAAGTTGCCAAAAAAAAGCAGTTGGGACATTTTATGAGGAGATATAACAAATTAAGTAAAATTTCAGAATTTAATTTATCATACAAAAATGAAGAAGATTTAGATCAGATTTTTGAAAACTTTAGAAAGAATGATACATTAAAATAGGTATATGCTGCAAGGAAGAGATATAAACTTTATCATCTAAATATATTTCATGTGTTAATTGTTAAACAGCTATGATAGAATGTATAGTGGAAGTAGGATTCAAAATGGAAAATATACAAAGAAAAGAATTAGAAAAATTAATAGGAATCGATAAAACAAAACTTTTTTATGATTTTGTTGATACAATAACATTGTTATATGATATAGAGCAAACATGGAATTGTGGCGGGAAAAAATGGGTTTATGAATATAAGAAAAGGTGGAAAAACTTTATGTGTATTTTAAAGAAAACATATTAGGATTTATGATTATCTTTGGGAAAGAGGAAAGAGTTCAAGTTGAAAAAATAAGAAATGAACTTTCATGTGATGTACAAAAAGTTTATGATGAAGCACAAATATTTCATGATGGAAAATGAGTTTTATTTAATATCATTGATTATTAGATATTAGAAGATTTAAAAAAATTACTTTTTATAAAA
>JAAWCI010000061.1 GCA_022793145.1 Bacilli bacterium
AAGAATGCATTTTCTAGATTTGACTTGAATAAATCTCTATGATAATATGATAGTAGGGGAATAACATAAGAGGTGAATCATATGAATATTGCCATTCTAACTACAATTGGAAAATGGGCGAGTTGTTTGTTAATTGGATTTGTTTCTATTTTTAGTGGTTCTGTGATAAAAAAAGAATTATTAGAAGCAACAAATGTGAATGAAAATAAAAGTTATAGTGCTTTGAATGAAACAATTCCTTATGAAACAAAAGTTGTATACAATTCAAAGACTCCTTCAACAATTAAAAAAGTACTAGTATCAGGTGAAGTAGGGATTACTACAATAAAAGAAAATGATGAGAAAGTAATTGTGAAAGAGCCAGTAACAGAAATCATAGAACAAGGAACAGGAGCAGCAGGAGAATATGTCGGTCGAATTACTGGTTATGGTCCTGATTGTCCTGGTTGTAGTAGTACAGGAACTGTTGCTTGCCATACTGAAAATCGAGGAAAGCATAGTTTAATAACGAATGGAATTTATTATGAAGATAAAGAATATGGAAAAGTAAGAATACTATCAGCAGCATCAGCATTTCCATGTGGAACTATAATAAAAGTAGATAATGGGAAAATAGAACCATTTTATGGCGTTGTTTTAGATCGTGGTGGATCAATGAATAGTGCTTGGAAAAATGGAACTGTTTGGATAGATTTAGCCTATGCTTCATCAGCAGATGCAATAGCAGGAGGCATCACTGGAAGAAATATAAAATTTAGTGTACAAAGATGGGGATTTTAACCCTCTTTTTTGTTGAAAAAAGAAAGAAAAGTAGTTATAATAAATAAAACGACGATTGGAGGAACTTATGGAATATTCACCGAAAAAACTTTCTGATATTTTAGAAAGGCATGGATTTAATTTTAAAAAAAGTTTTGGCCAGAACTTTATTGTAGATGAAAATATTATTGATGCTATTATATATAAATCAAAAATAACTCCAAATACTTTGGTTTTAGAAATTGGACCAGGAGCAGGAGCCCTTACTTATAAGTTAAGTGAAGTGGCTAAAAATGTATTATGTTTTGAGATCGATACAAAATTAAAACCAGTGTTGGAAGAACTATTAAAAGAAAAACAAAATGTAGAAATCGTGTTTGAGGATTTTTTAACCGCTAATGTAAAAGAAAAACTTTCTTCTTACACATATGAGACCTTATATGTAGTAGCAAATTTACCTTATTATATAACAACTCCAATTATTATGAAGTTAATAGAAGAAAAAATTCCAGTTAGTAAAATTGTTATCATGGTCCAAAAAGAAGTTGGAGATAGATTTAAAGCATCTCCAGGAACGAAAGATTATAGTTCTTTATCTATCTTTTTAAATTATTATTTTGAAGTGAAAAAATTAATGGATGTTAGTAAACATGTATTTATTCCAAAACCAAATGTGGATAGTATTATTATCGAAATGAAAAAGAAGAAAACTCAAAGGCAAGTGATAGATGAGGAATATTTTTTTAAATTGATCAGAGATAGTTTTAAACAAAAAAGAAAAACGATAAAAAATAATTTAAAAGAGTATCCACTAGAGATTATTGAGCAAGTATTAAAAAAGAATGGTTTTGACTTAAGTGTAAGAGCAGAGCAATTATCACTTGATATATTTATTGATATAGCAAATAGCGTTAGTAAAGGTGTGTGTAGTAATGATTAATAAAAAATGGGATGTTATGTTGGAACAAGAATTTAAAAAGGACTATTTTAAGAAATTAGGTGTATTTATTAGAGATGAATATCAACATAGAATTGTATATCCAGAATATAAAAATATATTTAATGCTTTGAGATATACAGATTATGATGAAGTAAAAGTAGTTATTTTAGGACAAGATCCTTATCATGGAGAAAGAGAAGCTCATGGACTGTCTTTTTCTGTACAAGAAGGTGTTCCAATGCCGCCTTCTTTGCAAAATATTTTTAAAGAATTGGAAGATGATATTGGGGTAAAACGAAGTTGTAGTGATTTAACTGACTGGGCCAAAAAGGGAGTATTATTATTAAACTCTATTATGACTGTTGTAAAAGATAGACCATTATCGCATAAAGAAAAAGGATGGGAAATATTTACAGATAATATTATAAGGATGCTTAGTGAGAGAGAGGAACCTATTGTTTTCATTTTGTGGGGAAGTTATGCAAGAAGTAAAAAAGTACTGATTACAAACCCAAAACATAAAATAATAGAGAGTGTCCATCCTTCACCATTATCTGCATATCGAGGCTTTTTTGGAAGTAAACCCTTTTCTAAGACAAATGAATTTTTAGAGAATATGTATGGAAAAGGGATTGATTGGTAATGATTGAAGAAACAATCAGAAAATTAAAGATTGACTCAAAGGAACCAATTGTAATCGCAGTATCAGGCGGCCCAGACTCTATGGCGTTGCTATCTTTATTAGACTCTTATTTTGAGAATATCATATGTGCCCATGTACATCATAATACAGGAAGAATAGGGCAAGATGAAGATGAAAAATTTGTAAAAGATTACTGTAAAAAACATCATTATACTTTTGAAAGTATGAAAATTGAAGATTATGACAAAAACAATTTTCATAATCAGGCACATAAAATAAGGTATCATTTTTTTGAAATAATTATGAAAAGGTATCATAGTCATTACCTTTTTACAGCGCATCATGGAGATGATTTGATAGAAACGATGTTATTTAGAATGATGAGAGGTTCCACTATAGATGCATTACATGGTTTTTCAGAAATTTCAAAAAAAAATGATTATACAATAGTTAGACCTTTACTAAAATATACAAAAGAAGAATTGCTAAAATATAATGCTCAAAATAATATTCCATATCAAATAGATAGCTCAAATGATAAAGACGTTTATACAAGAAATCGAATTCGGAAAAATATATTGCCTTTTTTAAAAAAAGAGCATAGAAATGTACATTTAAAGTTTTTAAAGTTAAGTCAAGAATTAGAGCAAATGGAACGCTTTATCCAAAAGGAAGCAGAAAAAGAAAAGAAAGTTCGTTTTTGTAGTAATATATTAGATGTTTCTTGTTGGAATCGTTTAGAAAAGATTATTGCCAAGCGAATATTGCAACTTATATTGAGTGATATATATAAAGAGAAGCAAGAATTATTAGAAACAATTCATATTGAGTTATTAGAAAATTTAATTATGAACGCAAAATCAGGCACAAAGTTAATATTTCCAAACAATTTAGTGATAAAAAAAGAATATCGCAAAATATTATTTGGAGAACAAAAAGGGACTTCTTATGAGATGATCTTAGAACATGATATCAGACTTCCAAATGGGCATGAAATAAGGTTCGTGAAGGAAGAAGAGTCAGACTCAAATTTTGTTTGCCGGTTAAAAAAAGAAGAGATAGAATTTCCACTTTTCGTAAGAACAAGGAAAGAACATGATAAAATGGAAGTAAAGGGATTAAACGGAAGTAAAAAAATAAAAGAAATTTTTATAAATTCTAAAGTACCAGAACATACTAGAATATCATATCCGATTGTTACAGATAAAACAGGAAAAATAGTCTGGCTTCCTGGAGTGAAAAAATCGAAATTTGATAAAACAAAAGAAGAAAAATATGATATAATACTTAGGTACTATTAAGGAGGGAAAAGATTAAATGAATAAAAAAGCTGTGAAAAGAGGGTTAGTACCATATTTGTTTTTATTTCTAGTCATAGCTAGTGTCATGTATTTTTTCAATATAATTAATCAAAAAGTAAATAATATTACGTATGATAAATTTATAGAAGCAGCAGAAAAGGGAGACGTAACAGAAATCAAGGTGATTCCTAGAAGTAGTGCTTATGTTTATGAGATTCGAGGAAAGCTGAAAGATTATAATGAAAATGAAACCTTTATATTAAAGCTGCCACTAGCAGAAGAATCAATGACAAAATTAATGGATTTAGAAGCAGAACATAAATTTAAGTTAGAGACAATCAGTGATCCTGATTCTAATAAAATTGTATTGTTCTTAATTAATATTGTGCCAATGTTGATTTTATTAGGCGGAGCCTTTTTCATAATCACAAGACAAATGGGAAGTGCTAATAAATCAATGGATTTTGGAAAAAGTAGAGCACGGTTATCAGAAAATAATAAAAAAGTTACATTTAAAGATGTTGCTGGATTAGATGAAGAAAAAGAGGAAGTTGCAGAATTAATAGATTTCTTAAAAAGCCCTAAAAAATTTCAATCATTAGGTGCCAGAATTCCGAAGGGGGTTTTATTAGTGGGGCCTCCAGGAACAGGAAAGACTTTGTTAGCGCGTGCAGTAGCAGGAGAAGCAAATGTGCCATTTTACTATATTAGTGGTAGTGAATTTGTAGAATTATTTGTTGGTGTAGGAGCAAGTCGTGTAAGAGATATGTTTAAGCAGGCAAAACAAAGCGCTCCATGTTTAATTTTTATTGATGAAATAGATGCTGTAGGACGTCAAAGAGGTGCAGGATTAGGTGGCGGACATGATGAAAGAGAGCAAACCTTAAATCAGTTGTTAACGGAGATGGATGGTTTTGGAGCAAATGAAGGAATTATTATTATAGCAGCAACAAATCGCCCAGATGTTTTGGATCCAGCTTTACTTCGTCCTGGAAGATTTGATAGACAAGTGACAGTTAATCTGCCTGATATAAAAGGAAGAGAAGAAATATTGAAAGTTCATGCAAGAGGAAAAACGTTCAGTAAAGCAGTAGAACTTTCCAATATTGCCAAAAGAACAGTTGGATTTAGTGGAGCTGATTTAGAAAATTTACTAAATGAAGCAGCTTTGCTTGCAGTTAGAAGAAATAAAAAAGCAATTAGTATGACAGAAATTGATGAAGCTCATGACCGTGTATTGATGGGACCAGCTAAAAAAAGTCATAAATATACAGAGCATGAAAAGAAAGTGGTTGCTTACCATGAAGCAGGGCATGCCGTTTTAGGATTATGCTTAGATGGAGCAAATGAAGTTCAGAAAATAACGATTGTTCCACGTGGATCAGCAGGTGGATATAATTTAATGTTACCAAAAGAAGAAACTTATTTACAAACCAAGAGTGAGTTATTAGGAATGATTAGTGGACTACTTGGAGGGCGTGTAGCAGAAGAATTTATTTTTCATGAAGTGACTACTGGGGCACATAATGATTTTGAAAAAGCGACAAAAATTGCTCGTGCTATGGTAACAGAATATGGTATGAGTGAATTAGGACCAGTTCAATTCGAGCATCAAGAATCTAGTGTCTTTTTGGGAAGGGATTATAATAAAAGTAAGAATTTCTCAAGTCAAGTTGCATTTGAAATTGATCAAGAACAGAGAAAGATTATTCATGAATGTTATGAAAAAGCAAAATCTGTTATTTATGAAAATAAAAAGCTATTAGATTTAATAGCAACAACATTGTTAGAATATGAAACAATAACAAAAGAACAAATTGAATATCTTGTAAAAAATGGCTGTATGCCTGATGATGATAAAGAAATAGATGAAAGTGAATTTAAAGAAGCTAGTCTGAAAGATTTATCGTTAAAAGAATTACAAGAAATAGCAAAAGAAAAAGGACTTGAAGACATAGATAATTTAACAAAAGAAGAATTAGCAGAAAAGTTAGAAGGATTAGAAAAATAATCTTTCTTTTTTTTATAAAAATAATAACAGAAAGATTTAATAATTTATTGAATTATATTGTTTAAAAAAGAAGAGATAATGTGTATAAATAAAGGTATCAATAAGTTTGGGAAATATCTTTTTAGATTTTTCAAAAATTAAGATAGCTATCGATAAATATTTATGATAAAATATGATATAGAACGTAATTAGGAAATGGTGATGTAAATGGGAAAAATAATAGCCTTAGTTAATCAAAAAGGAGGCGTAGGAAAAACAACTTCAAGTATTAATTTAGCAGCCTCTTTAGGTGCTTTAAGAGAAAAGGTATTATTAGTTGATTTAGATCCCCAAGGAAATGCAACAACTGGGGTCGGAATTGATAAGGGAGAAGTAAAGAAAAATGTTTATAATCTAATGATAGATGATGCAGAATTAAATGAAGTAATCATTAAAACGAAATTTAAAAATCTTTATATTATCCCATCTAATATTGTATTAGCAGGAGCCAATCCAGAACTATTACAAAGAAGTATAGTAGAACCAGGATTTCAAAAAAATGCGCAATTGAAAAAATATTTAGATGAGGCAAAATCTATGTTTGATTATGTTATTATTGACTGTCCACCATCTTTAGAAACCTTGACATTAAATGCTTTGACTGCTTCAGACTCAGTTATAATTCCTGTACAGTGTGAATTTTTTGCCCTAGAGGGAATTATGCAGTTATTAAATACAATTATGCTAGCACAAAAAAATCTGAATCCAACATTGGATATAGAAGGCGTATTATTAACTATGTTAGACAATCGTACTAATTTAGGATTAGAAGTAGTAGAGGATATCAAAAGCTATTTTAAAGAACGAGTTTATGATACTATTATTCCTAGACTAGTTCGTTTATCAGAAGCTCCAAGTCATGGGAAACCAATTATTGCTTATGATCCAAATAGTCGAGGAACAGAAGCATATCTTAATTTAGCAAAGGAGGTATTAGAAAGAAATGGAAAATAGAAGAGCATTGGGTAGAGGTCTTGAACAACTTTTCAATAGTGATAATTTAGATATTGAAAGTATGGAAAGACAAATTTATGAGACAACTTCAAAAGAAGAAATTATGGAACTTGATATTTCTGAACTTCGTCCAAATCCATATCAGCCTCGTAAAGTATTTAAAGATGAAAGTTTAGCAGAACTTGCTAATTCAATTAAAGAACATGGTGTGTTCCAACCTATTATTGTTAAAAAAAGCATTAAAGGTTATGAAATCGTAGCTGGAGAAAGAAGATATCGTGCTAGCAAAATGGCTGGATTAGATAAAATTCCAGCAATCATTAGACAATTTACAGATGAGCAAATGATGGAAATAGCTCTTTTAGAAAATCTACAAAGAGAAAATTTAAGTGCGATAGAGGAAGCTGAAGCATATAGAAGAATGATAGAAAGCTTAGATATTACGCAAGAAGAATTATCAAGAAGAATAGGAAAAAGTAGAAGCCATATTACAAATATCTTAGGATTATTAAGATTACCAAAAGAAGTTCAAACAGAAGTAGCGAATGGAACGATTAGTATGGGACATGCTAGAGTATTAAGTAAATTAGAATCTGAGGAACGAATTATTGAACTTGCGCACCAAATTATTGAAGAAAAATTGCCAGTTCGAGAAATAGAATCAATAGCTTCAGATAAGAGTGTAGAAAAAAAAGTAAAAATTCATAGGCAAAAAGAAAGTAATAATGACTATAAATATGTAGAAGATTTATTGAGAGAAAAATTAGATACAAAAGTAAAAATAAAAGATAAAAAAGTAGAAATACATTTTAGTAACGTTGCAGATTTGAATAGAATTTTAGAAATTTTAAATGTAAAGGAGTAATGTATGGAAACTTTAAAAGAGGCTCTATTGATCAAAGAAGTTATAGAACCTTCATTAATTATTCTTTGTAGTGTTCTAATTTATATATTTATTGGAAAAATAATAAAGCGTTTTTCTAAAATGCCAGTGAAGCGATTGGATCACAAAAAACGACAAACCATATTGACCGTATTGAAAAGTATTATAAAATATATTATTTTATCAATTGATATTCTATTAATATTAAATGTGTATGGGATTGATACAAAAGCTATATTAGCCTCATTTGGGGTAATAGGAGCAGTATTAGGACTTGCTATGCAAGATCTATTAAAAGATATTATTGCAGGTATTTCTATTTTATTTGAAGACCAATTCCGGGTAGGAGATTGGATTGAAGTGGGTGGCTTTAAAGGAGAAGTTATTTCTTTAGGTCTAAAAACCACAAGAATAAAAGCATATACAGGGGAAACAAAGATTATTTCTAATCGAACATTAACAGAAGTAACTAATTTTAATATGCATAGTTCTATGGCGATTGTTGATGTACAAGTAGCTTATGAATCTAATCTTCAGAAAGTTGAAAAAGTATTATCTACTGTTTGTGTAGAGGAACAAGAGAAAATTCCTATGTTAAAAGGGAAAATAGAATTGTTAGGAGTCCAATCTTTAGGAGAAAATGGAATAGTATATCGAATTGTTGCTCCTTGTAAAGCAATGGAACAATATGGTGTAGAGAGATTGCTTAGAAAGGCAATAAAACTAGCATTGGATAAGAATCATATTATAATTCCTTATCTACAGGTGGTGATACATAATGAAAGAATATAAAGTAGGAAGTATTGTAATTATGAAAAAAGGTCATCCATGTGGTACCAACGAATGGGAAATTACTAGAGTTGGCGCTGATATTAAAATAAAATGTAATGGATGTGGAAGATGCATTATGCTTCCAAGAATAGAATTTAATAAAAAAATGAAAAAAGTAGTCAGTGAGTAGGAGGAACTATGAAGAAAAAAAATAAAAAGAAATTTATGCTAGGGCCAGTAATAACGATCATTTTATTAACTTTTTTAATTATGTTTTTAAGCTCTATCTTTGCTATTGTAGGAATACAAGGTCATAAAACAGCTATTGTAAATGGGACTTTAGAATCTTCTCTTGTAACTGTAAAAAATATTTTTACAGTAGAAGGAATAAAATATATTTTTAGCAATATTGTTATTAATTTTCGTTCCTTTGAACCACTAGTACTCATTATTATGTCTTTTATTGCAGTTGGTATTGGAGATTCAAGTGGGTTATTCAAAGCTATTTTTTCGCCTTTTAAAAAATTAAATGCAACAACAACAACTTTTATAATTTTTTTGCTTGGTATAATTTCTTCTATTATTGGAGAATATAGTTATATTATTTTAATTCCTTTAGTAAGTGCCATGTACAAGTATTTAGGGAAGAATCAAATGCTTGGAGTGTTAACTATATTTTTAGGAATTACATTAGGATATGGTACAGGAATTTATTATAATTTTAATGCTTATCAATTAGGCCAATTAACACAAGCAGCAGCAACAATCGATGTAGACAAAAATTATCAATTTCAATTATTATCAAATATTTATATTATGTTAGCAAGTACAATTATTTTGGCTTTTGTTGGTAGTTTATTAATTCATAAATTTCTAGAGCCAAAATTTAAGAAGCCAATGGAGGAAGATGATGATTTGATCATATCAAAAAAAGCTTTAATGGCAAGCAACTTTCTTTTCTTTCTCATGATTGCCATAAGCATATATATGATAATTCCAGGATTTCCTGGATCAGGATTATTATTAGATAACACACAGGAAACTTATATAGCAAAATTATTTAGTGAAACTGCACCGTTTAGAGATGGTATCATGTTTATATTTTTAATCATTGCAATGCTCTGTGGTGGAGTATATGGATATTTTTCTGGAAATATTAAAAATACTCATGAATACAGTTTTAACTTGTCAAAAAGTTTTGATAATATTGGATATGTATTTGTATTAATGTTTTTTACATCCGTAATGACAGGTATATTAGAATGGACAAATTTAGGAGAAGTGATTGCAACAAATATTATAGAGGTATTAAGTTCTTTTCAGTTCTCTGGAATTCCCTTGATTATTAGTTTTATGATAGCAATTATATTAATGAGTATCTTAATTCCATCCAATGTTACAAAATGGAGTTTGGCATCGCCTATTATTATTCCACTGTTCATGAGAGCGAATATTACTCCAGATTTTACTCAATTTATATTTAAAGTATCTGATGGAATAGGAAAAGCAATGACACCATTATTTATTTATTTCATTGTTATGATTGCTTTTTTACAAAAAGATAATAAAACAAGTGAAGAAGTAACAATATTTGGAACTATGAAATTGATCATGCCTATTACATTAATGATAACAGGTTTATGGATTTTGATTCTAATATGTTGGTATATGGCAGGCTTACCACTAGGAATAAGTGGCTATTCAACACTTTAATCAGTTCAATATGAGCTGATTTTTCTTTGATAATAAAGTAATATATAGTATAATAGTTTGTAGGAAAGAGGTATAAATATGAGTTTAACAGCAGGAATTGTAGGATTACCAAATGTAGGAAAATCAACTTTATTTAATGCAATTACAAAAAAGAACATTTTAGCGGCTAACTATCCATTTGCGACAATTGATCCAAACGTTGGCGTTGTGACAGTCCCAGATACACGATTAGAATTTCTTCAAAATCTATATGTGCCTGATAGCTTGGTTCCAACAGCTTTTGAATTTACAGATATAGCAGGGTTAGTAAAGGGAGCTTCGAATGGAGAAGGATTAGGTAACAAATTTTTATCTCATATTAGAGAGGTAGATGCTATTGTAGAAGTTGTGAGATGTTTTAGTGATTCCAATATTATTCATGTTGAAAATAGTGTAGATCCGATTCGCGATATTGAAATTATTAATGTAGAACTTTTGCTTGCAGATTTAGAAGTAATAGATAATCGAATTGGAAGAATAGGAAAAAAAGCAGGCATGTCAAAAGATAAGGAAACGATTGCAGAATATAATTTATTAAATAGAATAAAAGAACAATTGGAAAAGAATGAACCAGTTCGAAAAATGGAATTTACAGAAGAAGAAAATAAAATTTTAAGACCATTTAATTTATTGACTGGAAAACCAATCATTTATATGGCAAACATTAGTGAAAAAGATTTAGCTGCAGAAGATAATGAATATGTAAAACAGGTAAAAGAATATGCAAGAAAAGAAGGATCTGAAGTTATTACAGTAAGTGCTAAAGTAGAATCTGAATTAAGCGAATTGGAAGAAGAAGAAAAAAAAGAATTCCTAAAAGAATTAGGAATAGAGGAAAGTGGTCTAGATCAACTTATTAAAGCTACTTATTCTTTATTAGGTTTAGCTACGTATTTTACAGCAGGAAGTGATGAATGTAGAGCTTGGACTTTTAAAAAAGGAATGAAAGCACCAGAGTGTGCGGGAATTATTCACAGTGATTTTGAGCGAGGCTTTATTAGAGCTGAAATTATGAGCTATGAAGACTTAAAAGCATGTGGAAGTGAAAAAGCGGTAAGAGAAGCAGGGAAGATGCGTTTAGAGGGCAAGGAATATATAATGCAAGATGGAGATATCTGCCATTTTAGATTTAATGTATAAGAAGTTTTCATTTAGAAGCTTCTTTTTTCATAGAATAAAAGTGAAGTCTTTACAAATGTGTTCCTTTTTGTTATAATCTATAGCGAGTATTAATTTACTCCTTGCTTTATTAAAAGCCAATAGACCATAAGGAGGTGTGGAAAATGAGAAACTATGAAATTATGTTTATTGTTAGACCAACATTAGGAGAAGATGAAATTAAGAAAGTTGTAGAAAACTTTGCTAGTATTTTGACTTCTAATGGAGCTAAAGTTATTGAAACAAAAGAAATGGGTCAACGTGAATTAGCTTATGAAATCAAAAATTTTAAAAGCGGTTACTACTTTGTTTTTGATGTAGAAGCAAATGATGATAAAGCGATTAAAGAATTTGATCGTTTATCACTTATCAGCAATGATATTGTTCGTCATTTGATTACAAAAATTGAAAAGTAGAAAAGAGGTATTATATGAATCGTGTTGTACTTATCGGAAGATTAACAGGAAAGCCAGAATTACGTTATACAGGATCAAATTTACCTTATGCACGTTTTTCGTTAGCTGTTAATAGAAGTTTTAGTAATGCGCAAGGTCAAAGAGATACAGACTTTATCAATATTATCGTTTGGAGAAAGCAAGCAGAAAATGTGTGCAATTTCTTGGACAAAGGAAGTCTTGTATCTGTAGAAGGTAGAATACAAACAGGAAGTTATGATGATAAAGATGGAAATAAGCGTTATACAACAGATGTTGTAGCAGATGCTGTTCAATTTTTAGAGTCAAAATCACAAAGTCAAAATAGGAGTTCAAATAGTTCAAATGAACCAACTCCATATGACTATCAAAGCGAGCCAATGAATGATATCAATATAGATAATGATCCATTTGCAGACTTTGGAGATAGTGTTTCAATTGATGATAACTTCTTAGACTAAAAGGAGGAAAAAACATGGCTGAATTTTATAGAAAAAAGAAAAAGATCTGTCAAATGTGTGCTGGAAAAAGCGTAGATTATAAAGATGCAGAAATTATAAAAAAATATATTAGTAATGATAAAGGCAAAATATTACCAAGAAGAATTACAGGAGCATGCGCAAAACATCAAAGACATATTGCTAATGAAGTTAAAAAAGCACGTTTTATGGGTTTAATACCTTTTGTAAAATAGACCAATTTGGTCTTTTTGTTTTTGGAAAAATATTTACTAAAGAAAAGAACATATTTCGTAAGTATGTTCTTTTTAATCTTTTTCAATCAAAAATTGTTTTAATGTTTCAGGATCTTTTCCGTTTTCTACAATGTCAAAAATCAAATCAATAATGGGCATATCTACATTTTGGTCTTTTGTAAGTTGATAAATAGACTTTAAAGTATAGAGCCCTTCAATTGTAGTAGAACATTTGTAATCTTCAATTTCATCTTTTGGTATTTTTTTCCCAATCAGTTGTCCAAAAGAAAAGTTTCTTGATTTAGGACTTGTACAGGTAAGAAGTAAATCCCCAAAACCAGCAAAAGAAAGAATTGTTTTTTTATCTCCACCAAGTTTATATATTAATTTTTTAATATCATGTAGAGATTCTGTAATAAACATAGCTTTAGTTGATTCAGGTAATTGCATTCCATCTAATATTCCAGCTGCAATTGCAATCACATTTTTAATAGATCCACAGATTTCGATCCCTTTTATATCTTCTGTTACTCTAAACTTAAAGTATTCATTTTGAAACGCTTGAATAATGATAGAAGCCGTATCACTATTTGTTGTTCCTAAAGAAAGTCCAATTGGTATTTTTTTTACAATGTCAATCGCGAAAGATGGACCAGAAATAACTGCTAACTTATTTGTATTTATATATTTTTTTATAACATCATCGACAAATAAACAGGTATCATTTTCAATTCCTTTGCTAGCAATGCATAAGTGTTGATGAGGTTTTAAAATGGAAGTCAATTCTTTTGCAACATCGTCTACAAAAGCAGCTGGTACAGCAATTACAATTAATTCTTTATCTAGGATAGCTTCTTTCATATTGGTTGTAAAAGAAATATCCACAGGAATTGTGTAGTTTGGTAATTTTGAACTTGTTCTTTTTTTATCTAATTCTTCTATTTCTGTGGGAAACTTTGACCACATTGTCACTTCATTTTTATTATATTCTAAAACACTTGCAAGAGCGATTCCATAAGCTCCAGTACCTAGGACAGCAATTTTCACGCAAATTCCTCCTTTATCATTCAACCATATTATAGCACATTTTTTATAAATAAAAAATAATACATTACCGAAGTTTCTTCTCTCTAAAAAGCAATTGATGAAAAGCAGAGGTCTAATTATTTTAAAAAAGGATAAAATTTACTGTAGCAAAGAAAACAACAATATGATAGAATAGTAAACAATTATTATGTCATGGGAAGGGTGTTTTGTATGAGAAATGTGATTTCTACTCCATTTGGGAATTTTGAGGTGAAGCAAAATAACGAGCCATTAGAATTTAATTGCATAATTAAAAATTATTCATCAAATAAATCTCCGGCCTTAATTCGTCTATATGTAGTAGAAGTGGAAACCAAAGGACAAGACTCTCTAATTTGTGGATTTGAAAAGCCTATTTTTGAGAAGCTGAGTAAAGATGAACATTCAACGACATTATTTGTAGAAAATGATACTTTAGTATTAGGATTATGTAGTCTAAATCCGAATAAA
>JAAWCI010000101.1 GCA_022793145.1 Bacilli bacterium
GACTATTTAAATTTAATAACTTTTTTATTCCATTCTGATAAATTATTAAGGTATTTTTCATCAGTAGGATTATTTAGCTTACTAGTTGTTATTAAATTTAAATAGTCTTCCTCATTATAATTATAGATAAATGAAATTGTTAAAATAATATTTAATATATCAATTGTTTTGACAATAAATAGTAAATCGTCATCTATTTTCTTATTTTGCTTGGTATATAAAAAATCGAACAGTAAGAAAATTATAAAATTTGTAATACTACAGTATGAATATTGAATATTTCTAAATTCCTTATTCTGTTCAATATTTTTTGTTAACACTTTGATAGAAGTATGGTGATCAATTTTAGCAACATAATTATAAATTTGTGTTAAAAAGTCGTTTTCTTTTGATATTTCTTCATTTACTATAGAAAAAATCCTTTCATTATTAGTGATTAAATATTTTCTAAAATCACTAGGGTAATTTTTGGAATTAATATTAATTGCACTATAATCATAGTTTTGACAAATAAAACTTAAACAATCTTCCATAAATCCTTTTGCTTGTCTGCAACCTTTAACTAAATTTCTATTATAAAATAACTTATTTATTTCTATAAATTCATCCCTTATATCATTAAGTTCAATATCTGACTTATTATTATAATCAGCAAAAAATTTATCAAATATTTCAATTACTAAAATATTGTTAAGGGTTTTTACAAGATTACGAATATTTTTATCAAACTTCATAGCACTATTCCAGGCAACTTCGTTTCCAAATATTTTTATAAATTCTTTCTTTTTCATATTTCGCTCCCACATAGTAAATATTATATCATACGAAAAGAAATCTTATATGAATTGGATTTCTTTTATATTGGCTTTGTCATCATAAACATCTAAATCAATATATTTGATAAATTGGTTAATAAAAGAATTGTGAGAACTAATATCTAAATTATCTCAGTTTTTTCTTAAATCAACGATTATATCTTTTATATCATCAATTGGTATTTCTTGTAAGTTGTTTATAGAATTATTAATTGTTTCTTTTGTTCTATCAATATTCTTAATCATTTCCTGATAGTCATTACTAGATAATTGTTTATCTATAAATAATTGTTATAATCTCTTTCTTTAGCTGATAATGATGCAAAAGTAATGGATTATAATGAGAGTGTCAAAGAAAAAGTGAAAAGCTATAAATAGCTTTTTATTTTACTTTGAAAAAGAATTCCTGTATAATAAAAAGCGGTGAGAAAGCATGAAGCAAGAAAACATTAGAAACTTTTCTATTATTGCTCATATAGACCATGGAAAGAGTACTTTAGCAGACAGAATTTTGGAAGTAACTGGTGCAATAACAGAAAGAGAAAAACAGGACCAACTGTTAGATAGTATGGATATTGAAAGAGAACGTGGTATTACAATTAAATTGAATACGGTTCAGTTAAATTATCATTATAAAAATGAGGATTATGTTCTTCA
>JAAWCI010000102.1 GCA_022793145.1 Bacilli bacterium
ATAATCGAAATAATTATTTAAAAGTATTTGATAAATATAATACAACATTATCGAATTTGAAAGAATATGAGGATATTTTGAATCAGTATAGAGTAAGTAATCATGAAAACAAAAATCAGTTATTAACAATTCGTAATATGGTAAAAAATAAAGAAAAGAATATTACAGATTACATTGATAAGATAGTGGAGAATCAATTAAAAGATAATGAACATTTGATGGGACAAACGACTGTTATACCAGAAGGTGGACTTAGAGGTTTGGTTTATTCAAAAATGCTATTGATGAAGGAACAGAATATTGATTTTGACTTAAGTGTAGATAAAGCAATTAGAACAGTTCAATTAATTGGACTAGGTGATAATACTGTTTTAGATATTTGTAAAATAATAGGAGTATTTTTAGATAATGCGATAGAAGCAGTCAGTTCTTTAAATGAAAAATTTATTGATTTAGAAATGAGTATAGAAAATAAAAAGCTATATATTTCTGTATCTAATAATTATGAAGGAACAATACCAATGGAAGAGATTGAAAATCATGGGTATACAACTAAAGGGGAAGGTCATGGATATGGTTTATCTTTGGTAAAAAAATTAGTAGATGAAAATCCATTATTAAAAAATGAGAAGGGAGTGTCAAGCGAGGAATTTATGCAACGCTTGATAGTTGATGTTTCCAAACTAAAATAGGAAAAGAGCTATGAATGGAAAAGTCATAGCTTTTTTAATTATTTATAATTTATTATATATTTTTTATTAGGTAAATTTTTTCTGTAGGAATGTTATCTACATTATAATAGATACACGGTTATCTTGTCAAGTAGACAATAACGTTTTAGTTATGCCATTAAATTAAAAACATTAGTAAAATATAATGTAAAAAAAACAAATAGATTCAAATTCTATTTGTTATCAACTATATGCTTATAGTTTTTTAAGTCATTATTTTATTAAACTTTTTGGACATTCTGGTTCATCAACAGCCCAGAAAATGCAAGCTTGACTACCAGCGTTAGCTGCATTAAGTCCTAATGCTTTTAAAATTGAAGCAAAAAATCTCATATTGTATACTCCTTCCTATGAAATATTTGTACTTGCAAGGTATGTTTTGTAATTGTCATATGGTAGATGAAAAAATTTATATACCATAGGTGAAATCAAAAAACATTGAACAATAGGTGCGAAGATGAAACAGTTGGAAAGAAAATTACTATTAATACATAAAGCTAGTATTGTGAACATGATCGTAATAATAGTCGAAAGAAGTTTATATATTTTTCTTCTTTCTGGATCAACGATAGGTCGTTTGTAAGTATCAGCAGGACTATTTTTATAAATAAAGAAAATTGTAATAATACCAATTAGAAATTTTATATTATTTGATAAATTAGCATACTGACACACAATAGGGACTGGTATAAATATCAGAATAGATGATATTAAACAAATCCAGCTTTTAGTAGCATGTAATCCAAAAGAACATGTCCGAATAATGTTGAAGACTATTATAAATATAATTACTTCAGGGATAATTTTTAGAATACATGCTAATAAGAGTATTACAATTGTCTTTGTAATAGTTAAATAAATTCCAACTAATCCATATTCTATCTCTGATAAAGAAATTTGATCGATGGTAGGATTATATTTCTTTATTAGACATAATGAATTTTTTACAACATACTCCTTCATTGAATAGTTTCCTCCTATTTCGCTATCATTTTAGCACACAGAAAATAAAAAAATAGATGAAATTTTAACTTCTTGTAAAAATGCAATATGAAAATTACAATATTATAACGAAATATATATTTTTTTTGCATTCGTGCAAAAATGTTAGGCATTCGGGAAATGAAATGCGAAACAAAATTTATAAGTGCTATAATAGTTTTGTCCTTGGTAGGCGATGATGTCGAATTTTGTCGAAATTTGCAAATTGAAAACACTTGAAATCGTCTGCAAAAAGGATTATAGTTAAATTGTAGGGGAGATTTAAGGGAAGGGAGATGTTAGTGTGACAGGAAAAGTGAAGTGGTTTAAT
>JAAWCI010000103.1 GCA_022793145.1 Bacilli bacterium
ATGGCTAATTGGAGATGGAAAAAGTCTTCAAATAATGGCATTATTTCACTTATTTTAGCAAAAATAGAAAAAATTATAAGAATCAAGACAAAAAAAGTAGCATATTCTTTTTGAATATACCACTTTGTCAACAGTCTGAAAGCACTTCATATTGAAGTGCTTTTTTAATAAGTAGTATTTTTGGAAAGTTCAATAACTAAATTCATATCGTCATCTAAAGCCATAATATTTTTATGCAAATTTTTACATTTATCGCATCGATAAATAATTTTATAGCTATTTTTAAATTTTTCAATACCGACTGGTTTTAAAAGACCATGGCAAAGATTTTCTCTGTCACCTGGAAGAATATCGACATGTTTAGAATAGAGACAATAGGGGCAATGATCCCTTGCTGTATAATTTAGTTTTTCTACATTTTTTCCACAATTCTCACAAATAAAAGATTCATCAATCATTGTAAATTTTTTCAATTTAATCACCTAACAAAAAGTATCGTATCATAGCTTATATTTTGTGTCAATCGTACTATTTCTGAAAATTTTTAATAAAATGAAATTAGGTGATGCCAAATTGAAGCGCGTTTTCACTTTTTTAATTGGCTTTGGATTTTCAACAATTGGAGCGGTGTATATTATCAGTTATTGCAATTTGATGACAGTTGGGTATAATTTTCATGAATATGTACAATTTATAATTAGAAGATTAGAATGCCAATATTTTCTAATTGGATTATGTTTAATCTTTTTATCGATTTATACACCAGGAGGGAGAAAATATGAATTACATATATGACATTTTATTGAATTTCAATCGTCAGTTGTATGATTTCTTTGAATGGGATATTAATGATAATATTATTCATATCCGAAAAATTCCGCTTTATAAAGTGGGCACAAAATTGTTGCTAACAATTAGAGACAATAGAATAAAATTTGAACAAGAGTTTCTAGATAAAGTAAAAAACAAAACTGAAGTATTTACAAATAAAGATGTAGATTTTTTAGAATATGCATTTCTATTAACTGATGGTAGCAGTGTTTTAGCGCTCAAATGTAATCAGAATGGAGAAAACATTGGAAAAAGTATGCTTTTAGTTGATGAAGATATGGAAGTTTTGGATGTTAGCAAAAAGATCAAAGAATTTGAATTTTCTATAGAAGTAATATCAGAAGAAAAATATATTCCCCTAAAAACAAGAAAAGAACAAAAAATGGAAAAATATGTAAAAGATGAATTATACAAAAGTAGGAAACAGAATGCCAATGAAAAATTAGAATATTTATATTTTGAGTGTTTTGGAAAAAATGAACATTCTATAGATACAATTTTAAATCAATTTTACTCACAAATGAAGCGAGGAAATTACACAATGCTTCAAAAACTATATGATTTTTTTAAACTTACTTCTGTTCAAAAATGACAACATTTCACGATGTTGTTTTTTGAGTGTGCCGTGCATGGCATATATCTAGGTGGTGAAAATCCACTACACGCGTAGGTATCGACGAAGTGTTAGGGAAGCACAAAGCATCAGTCG
>JAAWCI010000062.1 GCA_022793145.1 Bacilli bacterium
AATTGTAGGCTTAGAAAAATAAGTAAAAATTAAAAGAATACTAAAAATTAATGAGAATAAAGGTAATTCAAATTCTAATGTCATAAAAGCCCTCCCTTATTATAAATAATCATATCATAAAACATCAAAAAATAAATTACTGTTTTGTCTTTTTCTTCATATAAATTTTAAAATTATACTTTTCATCCTCTAATCGTCTTTCGATTATAGGTGCCATAATATATGCATTATGTCTTGTTATTACAACTTTATCAAAACTTTCTCGAATCTTAATTGGCAATGGTTGGTCTTTATCATGATAAAATGCTAATTCTTCATCCCAAACATCTCGTGTCCACTTTACTCTCATATATTCTTTTCTACGTACTTCCATAAAGTCTAAATGCTGGTCCTCTCCTAATTGACTTCTTACAATAGGAGTAGAATGATGTTCTATATGTTCAAACATCATAGTTGCTAAGCTATCCCGTAATTCTCTTAAGGCTTCTTTTTTTTCTTTTCCAGTAAAATCCATTGGTTCTCCAACTTTAATAAAAATATCATTCGAATTTGGTTCATTAAAAGATGCAATTGGAACTACTTTCGCTTTTGTTTTTTGAGCTAAAATATAAGGACCTGCAAATAATGGCTGACACAATAAATTCTCTGTATTATTCCAACCCCCTTCAGGAAATAATAGAACACTAGTTCCACTATTTAATATTCGCTCCATTTTTTTTGTAGCTTCTTTTCTACTATCTGCATCTAATCGATCTACATAAATCATTCCATTTAACCAAGCTGCATACATTTGAGGATTATGGTCAATTTGATCTGTTGTTCCAAGTAGTACATAAGCATTACGGTCTATTATCGACAAGGCCGCTATAATATCTTCATCAAAAGAATGTGTAGAAGCAAAAATATATGGAGTATTTGATTCTAAATTGGGATACGACTCTAAATATACCGTTCTTTTGGTAGCTAATTTTAACGCTTTTCGAACAATCGGACTCATATATCTTCTAATTTTAATTCCACTTTCTGTCGTAAAATTTTCTACAGTTGATGTTTTTACATATCCTAACCCTAAATTTTTCATAATGTTTCCTCCTATTATAATTCAGCAATTGGCTCATATTGTAACATTTTTTTACGATATTGAAAAGAAGTTTTCTTTCCACTGACTAATATTTCTTCTAATTCTTCATTTACTAAAATTAATTGTTCTAAAATCTCTAATTGATTTTTAAAAAAGGCAGAAGGCACTTTTTCTAATATCCATATTTCTAAATTTTTTTCTAAACATCTAACATCTTCATATAAAGTTTCAGAAGTAAAATATTTTACAAGCAGCCATGGATGTTTTTGAATCGCGAAAAAGAGATTCTTTTTAAGTCTTATATAAGAAATCCAATCTTGACTTGCAAACTTTTCTTCTAAGCTGTGTATCAGTTTTTGAACATAAGAATCTGTATCAATTACTACAATTGGTATTCCCATTACTTTTTGATAAATTAAATGTTTAAATGATACCTGATCAAACGCAATTAAAAAATCCGGTTTTAATCCATTTCTTTTCAATACACAAGTATACTCATCACAAGATAATATAACAGGAGTAGAATAACCAAATAAACAATCTTTTTGATAAACAAAATTCGTATCGTTTTGTATCGTTGCTCTCATTGTTCCTTTCGAGCTTTTATAACTAGAAGTAGAAGATATTATAAAATGGAAAGAAGAATGATCCATGGTTATTAATGAGCGTTCTTCATCAATAGAAGTAAGCATTAAATTTAAATGATTAATATCTTCCAATTTAATTTGATCTTCTAAATAAGATCTTAAGCTTCCATAATTCATAAACTGATAATATAAATCTTTCTTTAACAAAAAAGGAAATATCGATTCATATAGTATTTTCAATAACTGATATTGCTTACTAGAATCACTTGAAAGAGCCATAAAAACTTTTTGAAATTTTTGATAAGGCATACCCAAGAACAACAAACTATAAAATTCCTTTAGTGAGGAAAGATCCGTTTCATTTTCTAGAAATGCTAAATGAGCCTTTTCTTTAGAATTTCGAAAAGCTTGAAATTCTTCTATATTATGAATGGCCGGAAAATAACGAAATTCTCTTAAATATTCTTCAATCATAAAACTGTATTGTGATAGAAACTGAATCGGAATTAATTCTAATAACTTTTCTAATTTATAAAAACATTGTAATAGTTGATCAACGGAAATAGAAAGTCCACTTTCCATAATAATTTTTAATAATTTATAAAAGGTTTCTTGATTAGAGATATAAGCAATTCTTTCTAACTCAATAATAGCAGTTGAATAAAGGTCATCCAATAATATCAAATTTTGATAAGCAAAAGAGTTCTCCTCTAAACATAAATCTACAAATCTTTTAAAGCTTTCTGATATTTTAGTACATCTCATAATTCTATTTTTGAGTCTAAAATTGCTCAATAAAGGAAGCCATCTTTTTAAATCCTCCAATGTAATATCATCTGACCAAATAAATCTGCGATATGCATGAAATATTGTTCCAATATGATAGTGAAGATAATATAATTTTTCTTTAACAGCTAAATCGCGCATTCCACTTCCTAATAAACTTAAATCACTATAACGAATATAACTTGCCAAAAAATGAATATCATACACTCTTAAATATTCTGGAATAAGATGTTCTACATCCAAATCTGTATAAGTGAAATTAGGATATTTAGCTACAAAAAAGGTTATTAAATCATCTAAACCTTTTTGATGAAATTCTAAAATTACTTGTTCTTTTAAAATCTGCTTGAAATTTTTCTCCATTTTCCCCCCTAAATAATACGATATTCTAAATTGATTAAAAATAAATAAGTTGCTGCTATAAACTCCTTTGGAAATAATAAGGCGTACTTGCAATATTCCGTTTTCTTATTTTTTGTTCCCATTTCTATTTTATCATATAAAAATCTTAAAATAGTTGCTGTTCCAAACAAAGATCGGAGCTTTCCTTCCAATATTTTTCCCTCTACTGTTTTGAAATCAATATGATCAATTAGTAACAATTGATACAAAGCTTCTCTTGAAAATTCTCTCATTCGATAGACCTTTGAATCGTCTATTTTTAAACTTTTTCCAATCAATTCTATGATTTCATAAAATAATTGTTCTCGTTTTTCACCCTCCAATAATTTATGAAAAATTGAACGTTTCAATAATTTTTCTTCTACAAATTGTTTTCGATTCTTTAGTCGTTTCTCTAAAGCAATTTTTAAAGGAAGTTCCATTTTTTGATATTGTTTTTTTAATTCACCTAATCGAAATGTATAAATATTTCCTTCTAGTTTATGAAAAGCTTTCATTGTATCATTATAGCCATAACAAATTGCTTTTCTAGATAATTCTTTCTGAAACACTAAAAATGAAACAATTTGATTCCTTGGCTCTATCATCGTAATTTTGACATTGGTATTCGTTACTTTTTTCTTTTTACCTACTGCATGCAAATCTACTGCCACAATTTCTGTTGCTCCTAATGCGATTGCTAAATTGATTGGCATATTATCACTATATCCACCATCAATATATTGATTTCCTTCTATTTTTTTCATAGGAAAAGCTGGAAAACAAGAGGCAGAACCGATAATATAAAGAGGGGCCGTTTTCTCCGTCATTTCTGCTTTTGTAATTTCTAAAGGTTTTTTAGTTGTAAAATTATAAACTACCAAACCATAATCAACAGAAGAGCGAAAAAAACGAAATGAGCTAAACATTTTTTGAACCATTTGTTCAAAACGACTGGTATTGATACCGCCATTTTTAATAAAACTAGAGGCATATCTTTTATAGACATTTGCCTTTCCACTAATTCCTTCTATTTTCTTCGGAAAAGGATCTACAAAGATTTTCTCAAAATCCATATTTTCCCACATTCTTAAACATTTTTTATAATCTCTTTGTACCATCAATGCTCCATTTAAAGCACCAACTGAAGTTCCTGTTACAATTTTATAATGATAATGCAGTCTTCTTAATGCTTTCCAAACACCTGCTTGATATGCACCTTTTGATCCTCCACCTGATAAAACAATTGCCTTTTTTTCCACCTTTTCACACTTCCAATCGCAACTATTATACCAAAAAGTCTTATATTCTACAATGTTTCTAAAAATACTTTATTTGCTTCACAAGACATTATTACAAACTCAAGTTGAATAGGATTAAAAAAGCCGATTATATTCAAAAATTTTGTAGTTTTTATCTTAGAAAAAGTTATGGAATACCTGTTCTCGGTAAAAACAAAGAAAAATTATATTCTTGTACTAAATTTATCATTCCTGTTTCTCTTTATAAGATTTCTTCCACCGATATATACTATATTAAAATCTTTTACTCACATTTGGATAATCTTTCTAAACATAATTCGTACAAGTGAATAATTTACTAATTTACATTATACGTGCTATAATAGATACAATAAGGAGACCAACTATGAATAGTCAATAATTTTTTGAAAAAAATTTTTAAACATAAAAATTATTGTACAA
>JAAWCI010000063.1 GCA_022793145.1 Bacilli bacterium
ACTTGTAAAAAGGCAAAGGAGTGGCTAGAGGAACATCATATAACTTATGTAGAGCGACATATTGTAGAAAATCCACCAACATATGAAGAGCTTAGTTTATGGTATCAAAATAATATTTATGAATTGAAAAGATTTTTTAATACAAGCGGAAATTTATATAAGGAAATGAATTTAAAAGATAAACTACCAAAAATGACAGAAGAAGAACAATTAAAGTTACTTAGCACAAGTGGAATGCTTGTACGTAGACCACTTGTAATAGCAGAACAAGGAATTTTAATAGGATTTAAAGAAAAAGAATGGGATGATTTTTTTTAGATAAAAAGTGATGTGAGACTAAAAGAGAATGTTTGATGTAAGGTTATTTTTAGATGAATGAGTGAATAAAATAGAGGCAAAGGTCATAGGAGGATAAAAATGAATATTGAGAAATTATTAGGAATAAAATATCCGATTATATGTGGGGCAATGGCCAGAATCGCAGATGCAACATTGGCAGCAGCTGTTTCAAATGCAGGTGGATTAGGAATTATTGCTGGAGGCGGACTTAGTAAAGAAGAATTAAAGGCTGAAATTAGAAAATGTAAAGAGCTAACTTCTAATCCATTTGGAGTTAACATTATGCTGATGGCGTCAAATAAAGATGAGTTAGCAAATCTTTTAATAGAAGAAAAGGTTTCTGTAGTAACAACAGGAGCAGGGAGTCCTGAAGCGTACATAAAAATGTGGAAAGAAGCAGGAATTAAGGTGATACCAGTTATTGCCAGCGTAAAACACGCAAAAAAAATGGAAGCTTTAGGCGTAGACGCAGTAGTGGCAGAAGGAACAGAAGCAGGTGGCCATATTGGGAGTACAACAACAATGTGTTTGATTCCACAGGTTGTAGATGCAGTATCCATTCCAGTAATTGCTGCAGGAGGTATAGCAGATGGAAGAGGTATGAGAGCTGTAGAAATATTAGGAGCTGCTGGAGTACAAATTGGGACACGTTTTTTAGCTACTAAAGAGTGTAAAATTGCGCAAGCTTATAAAGAAGAAGTAATAAAAGCGAATGATACAGATACTAGAGTTCTTGGCTTATCAATCGCTTCTCCTATTAGAAATTTAAAAAATGAAATGACAGAAAAGTATTTGGAACTAGAATATAATGGTGCTCCAAAAGAAGAATTGGATAAGTTAACCTTGGGTGCATTAAAAAAGGCTGTAGAAGGTGATGTGAATTCTGGTTCTATGATGTCTGGCCAAATAGCAGGGCTCATTCATAACATAAAATCAGTAGAAGAGGTAATAGCAGATTTGATATCGCAATATGAATTTGTCAAAAGAGAAAAATAATCTCTTTTTTTAATGTCAAATTTTAGATTTTTTCTTTTCAAAAGAAAGAAAAGTTGATATACTAATAAATAGAATAGGGAGGATATAAATGGAAAATAAAAGAAAAAAAACAATTATTTTAATTTCTATAATTATAGTTCTTATAATTGCAATAATAGCATGTATTTTAATTTTTATGAAACCTAACAATAAACAGAATGAGCCAAATAATAGGCCAAACCAATCAGGAGAAAATAATAAGCCAAATAGTGACAATAACAATACAGATGATAAAGATAATACAGATAATGAAAATAATACAGAAAATAATGGTGATAATAATTCTGATGATAAGAATGACAATCCAAACGGTTCTGGAGATAATAATCAAGGAGGAACAACAACTCCAGTAGTTAAAAAGCTTCGCATTTATTCTTGTAGAAGAACAACAAATACTTCTGGAGTAGAGATTGTGGATAGTCTCAATTTAAAATATCATATTGAAAATGGTTTGCAATCTGATGAAGTTATTGTAACAATGCGTGCAACTGATGGGTCAGGGACTGCTACAATAGAAGCTTATAAAAAATGGATGGCAGAATTAAAAAAAATAAAAGGAATTACGATTACTACGACTCAATCAGGAGATAAGGTTGTATTTAGCATAAAAACAGACTATAAAAAAGTAGACTATTCCAATATTGATTTTAATGATAAAGATAGAATTTTATTTTATAATGATATTCGTGCAAATGATAGTCTAGAAACAATTACAGAATTTTTAGGGGAAGCAGGATATATTTGTCAAGCACCAAAGGAGGCTTAAAATGAAGAAAAAAGGAAACCCAATTAAAACTATTATAAATAGTTGGAGAAAAATTGATTCTGAGAAAAGAACACTAATTATTATTATAATATTTGTATTCGCATTTGTTTCTCTAATGCCAAATTTATATAAGGGATGGGTAAATTTTAGAGACCATGGATTTCGTTTTGGATCTAAAACGAATCAGGAAGAAAAAAAGCCAAATGGAGAAACTAAGGATCCAAACGCAGGAAAAACACTTACAATGACCTGCACCCAAACAGTACAAGATAACGAATACAAAACAGAAATAAAAACGGTTATTTATTATGTTGATAATCAATTAAAAAAAGAAGATTATAAAATGACAATGACAGCACTTAGTGATATTGCAAAAGAAGAGCTTCCAATTAGGAAATCTCTATATGATATTACTGAGAAAACATATCAATCATTAAATGGATTTAACGTAAAATCAGATTTAACAGATACTATATTTACTTATAATTTAGTTACAGATTATGCAAAAGTAGATATGGAAGCTGTGAATAAAGATGAGGATCAAGAAGAAGGACAAGTATTTGTCGATTTAGAATATAATCAAAATATTAATAGTGTTAAGTCATATTATGAAAACTTAGGACTAAAATGTACAAAATAAATTTAGTAAAAAGCTATAAAAATAATAGCTTTTTTTTATATAGATGATGAATTTGCACTTTTTTTAATTTTGTGTATAATAAAGGCCAATAAAAAAAGAGGGGGATAATATGGAAAAAAGACAATATTTTTCTCTTGTCATGGACCGTATTACAGAATTAAAAAATGAGCTAGAAAAAACAGAATTAGAATTATCTATGGCAAAAAAGGAGAAAAATGATAAAAAAATAAAAATATTAGAAATGAAAAAGAAATTTTTAAATTATAAAATTCAGTATTTAGAAAAGATAAAAGGTTTACCTTTTTATTTAGTAGTGAATGAATTATCAAGTGAACAACTTAGAAGTATAAGAAGTTCTATTGGAAAATTAGGATTATCATTAGAAGAGACAAGAGCTTATCTAATGGAAAAATTGAAACTTCATGAAATTCCTTCATTAATTAAGCATTCTGATCTTTCTTGTCTTGAGCAAATTAGTGATTATGAAACCATAATGAGGTTGATCACTATTCAAAAGAAAAATGGAAATTATGAACAACAAAAAAGAGATTTACAAAGAGAACTTTTAATTCCAATAGAATTGTGTTATCCTGTGGCTTATCAAGTATTTGAGTCTTCAGGAAAAACAAGACCATTATGTTTCTATGAAATTGATCATATAAAAAAGAGATTAGCAGCTTATAGCACAAAATTGGAACAAACGATGAAAATTTTTTATAGTGATTATTCTATAGAGACAATCAAAGATATCGCTTTTTACTTACATCATGTTGATAGTGAAGGATTACCAAAACAATTTATAGAAGCACATATGGAAAGAGTTATCTCAGAATTCCCAGAAGAAAGAGCATCCATTAAATATCTGCTTCAGTCAGGAGAAAAGAGAGGTTTCTTTAAAAATTTTGCAACAAAAAGAAAGCGAAAAAAAGAACAAGAATTCTTAGAAGCTGTTGTAAGAAGTTATGGAAAAGATGAAGTGTTATCTTTCTTTGGAATTGAAATCACTGATTTGTTTGCTTTATCTAAAAGGGAATTAACTGATATAATTGTTAAAATTGAGGAAATTGCAAAAATTAAAAGAGCTAAGATTGAGATTTTAGATCAAAGTATCAGAATAAAGCAGAATGAAATTTTAAATACTGCTAGAGATTATAATTTACTACAAAGTAATGCAAAAGATCAATTTTCTAAAATTATTTATTCAGAAATTAAAGATTTTCAAAATGCTTGGTTACATTGGCTTTGGCAAGTTCCCGATTTATTAGAAGTTTTTATGAAAGGTCATGCACTAGCGGAAGTAGAAACGCTTGTAGAATGTTTGAAAGATCCATTCCCTTATTATAGGGAGGAAGAATTGATAAAACAAATTGTATATTCTTTGAATCCTAAGAAAGGATAAATTTCCATCAGTTGATTTTTTACTATAAATAATCTATAATGAAAATAGGAGGATTGTGTTATGTATTGTGTAAATTGTGGAAATAAAGTAGATGAAAATGCTGATATTTGTCTTAAATGTGGAGTGTTCTTGAAAAAAGATAATCAGAGAAATTCAACTGCTTCTCCAAAAATAGGAAAAGGAATTGCAAGTTTAGTTCTAGGAATTTTAGCTATATATTTTTGTCTTGCTGGTTTTGCTGCATTTGATGGTCTAGAATATTCATTACTAGGTTATGATGGAACACAAAGAATTGCTTATGCAGTTGGTTTTATTTTAATTCAAACAGTGTTTTCAGTTCCAGGGTTTTGCTTAGCAGTAGCAGAGCGTATGGATAATGAAAATGGATTTAATACAGCAGGGTTCTGGCTAGGAATTGTCTCATTTATATGTATAGGCATTCAATTTATTTTTGTATTAATTTATTAGAAGTCTTGGACTTCTTTTTTGTTTATAAAATAGATTTTTTGACCATAACAATAATAGGAGGTTGTTATGGGAAAATATAGTTTATGGTTAGATAATATTTCATATGAAAAAGAACCCATTTTGAAAGAAGATATTGATTGTGATGTATTAATTGTGGGGGGCGGAATGACTGGCCTTAGTACCGCTTATCATTTAAAAAATAGCAATTTGAAAATTGTAGTAGTTGAAAAAAAACAGATAGGGAGAGGAATTAGCGCAAGAACGACTGGAAAAGTTACATATTTACAAGATACCATATATTCTGACTTAACAAATACTTATTCAGAAACAATCGCTAAAAAATATTTTTATTCACAAAAAGATGCAATAGAATTGATTAGTAGCATTGTAAACCAAGAAAAAATAGATTGTAATATGAAGAAAGTATCATCTTATATTTTTTCAAAGGAAAAAGAAAGTTTGCAAAAAGAAAAAAAATTGTTAAAACAATTTGGAGTATCCGTAGTAGAAGCAAATATGAAAGGATATTATGCAATTGGAGTAGAAGATACTTATGTCTTTCATCCTATAAAATATATACAGGCTTTAAAAGATATTTGTAAAAAAGATGGAATTCAATTTTATGAACATACAGATATCAATTTTATAAAAGAAGAAGACAGAGGATATATTTGTGGAAATGAATTTATAAAGATTAAAGCTAAAAAAGTTGTACTTGCATGTCATTATCCTTATTTTCTGTTCCCATTTTTGATGCCTTTGAAATGTACATTAGAAAAATCATATATTTCTGCCACACCTGTTAAAAAAACAGAATCTTACTCTGCTATAAGTATAGAAAAACCAATTATTTCTTTAAGATATCATGAGGCAGAAGAAAATTATCTTATTTATTTAACAAATTCTCATTCACTATATAAAGAATATGATGATCAAAAGCATTTTGAAGAATTAAGGAAATGTTTAGAAAGATTAGAACTTAATCCGAAATATTTATGGAGCAATCATGATATTATGACATTTGATAAACTTCCATTTATTGGATTATTAAAAACAAATCTTTATTTAGCAACTGGTTATAATACATGGGGAATGACAAATAGCAATCTAGCAGGAAAAATCATTTCAGATATGATAATGGATATTTATAGTCCTTATGAAACTTTATTTTCTCCAAAGAGAAAATTAAAAAAACTATCATTACCAGAAACAATTTATGGTGGAATAAAACCAATGATAGAAAATAAAATGTGGAAAAATAAAAATTGGTATCCAGAAAATGTTTATTTTGAAACAAGGAATGGCAAGAATGTCGCAATTTATGTGGATAAATTAAAAAAAGAACATATTGTCTATAATACTTGTCCACATCTTAAGTGCAGTCTTTTATTTAACTCTGTGGAAAAAACTTGGGATTGTCCTTGTCATGGTTCGAGATTTGATTTAGATGGAAAAGTAATCATTGGGCCTAGTAATTATGATATTACATACCATGAATAGTTTGAATCGCTTTCTTTTTTCTTGAATCTATTCTATAATAGAAAAAAGGAAGTGTGATATGGAAAAAGCAAAATTTGGAGTAGCAGGGTTCCCAGTTCATTTTTTCGAGCAAAACAAAAAAAGAGAAAAAATATTTGAATGGTTAGAAAATTTAAACTTAGATGTTATTGAATTGCAATGTACTTACGGAATTAGAATGAAGGAAGAACAAGCATTACTTTATAAGGAACTAGCAGATAAACATCATATTATGATGACGATTCATGCTCCATATTATATATGCCTTGGATCTATAAAAAAAGAAACAGTAGAACGTTCTAAGTTAGAAATAAAAAAAGCATATGAATTAGCAAGGTTGCTTGGAGTAACAAGGATTATTTTTCATCCAGGTGGTGGCTATCAAAATAGAAAAGATGGATTGGAACAACTAATTCATACACTTAATGAAATTACGCCCAGTTTAGATCCTACCATTCATTTGTATCCAGAAATAGGTGGAAAGGTCGCTCAGCTAGGAAGCTTAGATGAAATTATTGAAATTTGTAAACGAGTAGATATTGCATATCCCTGTATTGATTTTGCTCATCTTCATGCTAGAGAATTGGGATCTATGAAAACAAAAGAGGATATTTTAAAAGTATTTGATAAAATAGAAAAAGAATTAGGAACAGAAAAACTACATAAAGCTCATTTTCATGTTTATCCTGTTGACTATACAGAAAAAGGAGAAAAAATTCATAAAGCCTTTGGAGATCATAAAGAAATAGCGCAATTATCCTTATTTGAAGAAGATTTAGATTATTATCCAAAAGCAGAAGATTATATTGCTGCGATAAAAGAAAAGGGATTAACTCCAATCACGATTTGTGAAGCTCATAATACACAAGATACAGGTGCTATTCTGATGAAATCATTATATGAAAAGGAATCTTAGGATTCCTTTTTTAAGTACTGAATAAATTCTTGTAAAAGTTTATTGTTAGTATTTTTTTTATGAATGGCTACATATACGTGCCTAGATGGAATTTCAAAATCTGTTTTTAGTTCAAATAATTTCTTAGTTTTTATTTCTTTATCAATTCTATTGGTATTAATAAATCCAACACCTAATCCTGCTTTCACAAATTCTAGTACTAGCCCATAACTGACTAATTCATAAGTTGCATTTAATACAACTCTTTCATTCGCTGCAATACTATCTAAAAATGCTCTTGTAGAAGAAGAACTTTCTTGTAGTACAAGCGGTAGTTTATTTAGATCTTTCATACTAAAAACAGTTTCTTGATCATTACCGAAGTCTTTAATGCTAGCAACGAAACGATCGTGCATTTCTTCAATTGGAATAAATAAAATATCTTCTGTAGTTGGAACTAAACTAGTTAAAATAACCAAATCTAATTGATCATTCACTAACATTTCTAATAGTTTTTTAGATATATCATGTTTGATGATAAATTGAATTTGTGTATGCCTATTGCGAAATTTTTGAAGCGGTCCTAATAGATTGTGCTGGAGTACAGTGGTTCCACCTCCCAAGCGAATGATCATATTTTTTTCATCAAGCAACTCTTCAATTTTGCTTTTTCCGCTTTGCAAACATTCAATGGGATTCTTTAAGTAATCTAGTAATATTTCTCCTTCTTTGGTTAAATTCATACCATGTTTTGTTCTATAAAATAATGAAAATCCAATTTGTTCTTCCAATTTTTTAATAGATTGTGTAATAGCTGGCTGAGAAATAAATAATTCTTCAGCAGCTCTTGTTAAATTTTTATGTTTGGCGACATGATAAAAAACTTTGTATAGTTCAAAATTGACATTTTCCATATGATAACTTCCCCTTATGATAAATATAACAAATATATATTATACTTATACCATATATTACGGTATAATGCAATTAGGGGATGATTTTATGGAAACTTATAAAGATATGCATATTCATAGTACACATTCAGATGGAAGTGAAGGTATTCCATCTTTGCTAGAACAACTAAGTCAAAAAAATATAGGAACTTTTGCAATTACGGATCATGATAGCATAGAAGGAATCAAGGAATTAGAAACTATAAAACCATCATTAGAGTGGTATCCTGGAGTAGAAGTAAGTACAATTTATAAAACACATAAAATTCATTTATTAGGTTATGGATTTGATTATCATAATTCAGAATTAGAAAAATTATTAACATGGGTTAAAAATCAGAGGCGTTTAAGGTTCTATGATATGGTAAAAAATGCAGAACAAGAGTTTTGTGTGGAAATACCATCTACTCCATTTGAACAATTGGAAGAAAAAGGGACTATTTTAGTTCGACCACATTTGATGAGATATTTAGTAGAACAGGGGTGTGGAGAATCGTCAGAAGTTATGGACCGAATAGAAAAACGATGTGCTTCTAAAATCTCTTATAGAGCAGACTTGAAATGGGCGATAGAAAGTTTAAAAAAAGCAAAAGCATTATTATTAATTGCTCACCCTAAAGAAATAGAAAATGAAAGTCATATTGAATTTAAATCGATTATAGAAGAATTAATCGATTTAGGAATAGATGGGATTGAAGTTTTCCACAGCATACATGAAAAAGGAGATGTAAGGCGATATCATGACTTAGCTTCAGAATATCATTTATTAGAAAGTGGAGGAAGCGATTATCATGGTGCAGACAGAAAAGGAAGAGTATTAGGAACAGTAACAAAAAACAAAGAAAAAGTAAAATATCTTTCTTTAGTAGAAGAATTGAGGAAGAGAAAATGATGATTGGAGTAGTAGGAAAAAGTGGTTCTGGAAAAACTTATTTTTCTAATTTGCTAAATAAAAATGATGAATTTACAGTAATACATGTAGATGAAATTGTTCATGAAATTTTAAAAGAAGAGAAATTTGGGAAAGCTTTTGTAACCAAATATGGCATTGGTTTTATGGGGGAAAATGGGATTGATCGAAAGAAATTAGGACAGTATCTATTTTCATCAAGTGAAATAATGGATGAATATAATGAATTTATTTGGCCCTTTATTGAAGAAAAAATAGATGCTATTATTGCAAGAAGTAAAAAGCCAATTATTATTGATTGGATGCAATTACCGATTACAAAATATTTTGAAATGTGTGATAAAAAGATCTTAGTGAAAGCACCATTAGAAATAAGAATGGAACGTATAGGAAAAAGAGATCAAATATCAGCAGATTATAAAGAAAAACGTGAAAAGTTTATGTTAGAATATGAGGATACGAAATTTGATGAAGTTATTGTAAATGATGGTACTGATTTAAGCAGTTACGCAGATGATATCATAAGACAGATTCTAACAATTGGTTTTTATGCTGGTAGCTTTGATCCTTTTACAAATGGTCATTTAGAAGTTATTAAAAAAGCAAGTTGTTTATTTGATAAAGTTATAGTAGGAATTGGAAAAAATCCAGATAAAAAAAGACATTATCAAGAGGAGGAAATGAGAGAAGCAATTTCTTATTCTCTCAAAAGAATTGGCATTTGTGCAGAAGTCATTATCTATTCAGGATATACGTTTGTAGAAGCTCAAAAACGCCATGCGAGTGCCTTTATTAGAGGCCTTCGAGATCAAACAGATTATCAATATGAAGAAGAAATCGCCGCTTTTAATGAAGAACATAGTGGAATTGATACAATTTATTTAAGAGCAGGAAAAGTTGGAAATATTAGCTCAACATTAGTAAGAAATTTGATAGAAAAGGGTGAGGATATTAAAGAACTAGTTCCAGAACCTGTTTATCAATATATGAAAAAAAGATCTTATTGATCTTTTTTTGTTACATCAACCCATTTAATGAAATGACTTAGTTTTTCTAATTCAGACGTAGAAAGTGCAATAGCAGAGTGTGCGTTTCCACAAGCGGGATAAACGGTTATATGATCTTTTAAAGAAATATCTAAATAAACAGGAAGCGTATTTTTAAGTCCAAAAGGACAAATACCACCAACAGCATGACCAGTATATTCTAAAGCTTCATCAGGAGTGAGCATTCTAGCTTTTCTTTTAAATGTTTGTTTAAATTTAGCGTTGTCAATTTTTCTCATTCCTGCAACAACGATTAATAAACAGCTCTCCTCTGTTTTAAATGTTAATGTTTTAGCTATCATATCTGGATCAACATGTAACGCTTCTGCTGCTTCTAAAACTGTCGCCGTTTTTTCTTTTAATATAATAATTTTATCTTGATAACCAATTTTTTCAAATTCTTTTGTTACTTCTAGTAACCCCATAAGAAAACCTCCTATTTCTTTTTATTTTATCATATTTTTGAAAAGGTTGACATGAAAAAATTCTTTTTATATAATAAACGCTCAGGAAGTGTTACTATGAGTTATCAGGAAATCTTATATAAAAATGAAAATCAATATAATGAATTAGAAGAGATTATGTTTGGAAAAATCGTAGAGGCTTTTCAAAAAAATAGTAAACTTGATGTTCTAACAATTATTTGTCAGGCTGGAATTTCTCTAAGTGATAAAGAACGATCATTTTGGGCATTACATAGTTATTTAATAAATCATCCTAGTTGTGAAATGCAGTTATTTTTTGAATTATTAGAACAATTTGGTTTTAATTTTAAAAAAGGATTATGTTCTTACATCAGAACATTAGCATCTTATACAATAGATACCGTTCCTGATTATGTCTATGAAGCTCTATTAAGAGTTCCAATCGTAGACGAAATAGAGTGTCAAAAAGGTAGAATTACAGTTTATAGTGATAAATTAGGAAAATATGATTTTACCCCAATCAAAAAATATTTTGAAGCATCACATAAAATCAGTACATTCTTAAAATTTGAACCATATGAAAATAATTGTCACAATGCTTCTTGGAATTTGATGGAGCATTTGAAAAGTGGAACATTACAAACATTGTTGATGCCACGTTATTTTGGAAAAGGAACTGGTTATCATACTGTCATTGAAGAAACAGGTGGAAATATTATTGATATTGCACATGCAAGTGTTTTTGATCTTGACACATTTTCTCGGTTAATGGAAGGAACCATAGTATGTGAAACAGAAAAAGATGAAATGTATGTTAAATTAGCTGAAATAAATGAAGAAACGAAATATGCAAATGCCCTTGTTTTAGCCCTTCATAAGCAATCAAAGCTTTGACAATCAATCAGTCTCCATGTTATAATAAAATAACTTAAGAATCTTTTAGAGAGGATGTATATTATGAAAGTAAATTCTGTTAATTTGGTGATTAGTGCAGTAAGACGTAGTCAATATCCAACGGATGAAAAGCCAGAATTTTTATTAGTAGGTAGATCAAATGTAGGGAAAAGTAGTTTTATCAATACGATTATTCACAGAAAAAATTATGCAAGAACATCAGCTACTCCTGGAAAGACACAAACAATTAACTTTTATTTGGTTAATGATGAATTCTATTTGGTAGATGCTCCAGGATATGGATATGCAGCCTTAAATAAAGCGAAACAAAAAAAATTTGGGTTAATGATGGAAGATTATTTGAAAAATAGACCGAATTTGAAGCAAGTATTTATGCTCGTTGATTTTAGACATAAACCAACCAGTGATGATATCATGATGTATAATTTTTTAAAATATTATAAACTTCCTGTGACTATTGTAGCAACCAAAATTGATAAAGTAGGAATTACATTACATCAACGACAGAGAAGTGCGATCTTAGATGAGTTAGAACTTGTAGTAGGAGATGATTTTGTATTATTTTCTAGTGTAACAAAAGAAGGCTCAGAAGAAATTAGCGAAAAAGTAAGTAGAACAATTTAATGTTTACCACGAAACTATTCTTTTCATATAATACTTTAGGTGATAAGATGAAGGTATTAAAAAATGATGGAAAAGACGTGGTTATTTTTTTGCCTGCTTCCAATATATTTTTAGATAGATTGAAAAGAGAAGAATTAGAAGATTATTTTAAGACTCTCTTTTTAAAATTAGAAGACCGCTATGGAATAGACCACTGTGGATTTTATCAAATTTATGTTTATAAAGATTCTTATTATGGTGCAATTTTAGAAATAGAAGAGGAAGATTTGCCATATTTAGATTATATAGATAATGAAGTAGAAATGAATATTCATATTCCAAAAGATACAAGTTTTATGTATCAATTAGAAGATATTTTAGATTTAGATATAGAAATTTTAAAAGCGTCTAATCTTTATTATTATCAAAATAGATTTTATATAGAATTAAAAAGAGAAGTTCAAAAGAAAAACTATTTACAATTATTAGAATATGGAGAATTAATTTATGGAGAAAAAGTAAAAAAGGTTCAAAGATCAGGAAAGCTATTTTCTTGTTTATTTTGTGAATAAATAAATGTGTGTTATAATGTAGCAAGTGAGGTGAGACTATGAAAAAAACGGTTGTGGCTTTATTGGGAAGACCAAATGTAGGAAAATCAACAATATTTAATCGATTAGTAGGAAAGAAAATTTCTATTATAGAAGATACTCCTGGGATTACCAGAGACCGTATTTATGGAACAGTGAATCATAATAATACCAGTTTTCATTTAATTGATACAGGGGGTATTGAGGATAATGAAGATGGATTTAATGTAAATATCAAAAGTCAAGCTGAACTTGCGATAGATGAAGCAGATATCATTTTATTTGTAGTAGATGGAAAAGAAGGTCTTACTTCTAATGATTTGGTTGTTCGAGATATGCTAAGACGAGCAAAAAAACCAGTTTATGTAGTAATTAATAAAACAGATAGTAAATTTTATAAAGAGCATGAATTTGATTTTTATGAGCTTGGATTTGAAAATTATTTTCCAGTTAGTGGAGAGCAGAATTTGGGTATTTACGATTTGTTAGAAGAGATAACAAAGAACTTTCATAATGTAGAAGAAGAAACAGATGAGAAAGCCATTCATTTTTCTGTAATAGGAAGACCAAATGTAGGAAAAAGCAGTTTGGTCAATGCATTATTAAATGAGGAGAGAGTCATTGTCTCTAATGTAGCAGGAACAACAAGAGACGCTATCGATACACCATTTACTTATCATGGGGAAGATTTTGTTGTTATTGATACAGCTGGAATGAGAAAAAAAGGAAAAGTATATGAAACGGTAGAGAAATATAGTTTACTTCGTTCTATGAAAGCAATCGACCGTTCTGATGTTTGCTTAATTGTTTTAGATGCAAGCACTGGTATTACTACTCATGACAAACATATTGCAGGGTATGCGTTAGAAGCTGGAAAAGCGGTTATTTTGGTAGTGAATAAGTGGGATACCATAGAAGATAAAGATAGTGCTATGAAAAGTTTTAATAAGGAACTTAAAAGTGAATTTCAGTTTATGACATATGCTCCCATTGTATTTCTGTCAGCACTCACTAAAAAAAGAATTCATACATTAATGCCAGAAATTAAAAGAGTATATGAAAATAGTAAGCGTGAGATAAAAACAAATTTACTAAATGATGTCATCAATGATGCTTATGCTCTAAATTTGCCACCATCCTATAAAGGAAAACGTTTGAAGATTTATTTTAGTCATCAAGCTTCTGTTTGCCCACCAACATTTAATATTCAAGTAAATAATAAAGGACTTGTTCATTTTTCTTACGAAAGATATTTAGAAAACAAAATTAGAGAGTCTTTTGACTTTGAAGGAACTCCAATCGTAATCCAATTTAAAAATAAGGGGGAGCAAGAAATATAAACGCGTTAGGCGTTTTTTTAGTTATAAAATGATATATCGGTTTTAAAAGTTTAAAAATATAATAAGGCACAAAAAAATAGAATTATCATATTGTAACTTAGGAGGGTATATTATGTTTAACTTTTCAGATAACTTTTTTAATAAAATTGAGAAAAAAACGAATGTTGGTAAAGATACCATTTTAGAACTTGCTAGCAAGTTACAGCAAGGGGATATGAAAGATGAGGGGACATTAAGAGAGATTATAAGAGAACTTGGAAAAATGACAGGAAAAGAAGTCAGTAAAGAAAAGGAAGATAAAATTATTTCTGCTGTAGTTAATGATAAAGTTCCAAAAGATTTGGATAAGTTTGTATAGTTTTATACTTTTTTCCTTATTTTGTTCTAACTAGAAAGATCAATTCATATAGTTTAAATGAATTAAGGAAAGTAGGGAATATATGGAAAAAATAGATATTATTAAAAGTATTACTGAACGAACAGGTGGAGATATCTATCTTGGAGTAGTAGGAGCAGTACGAACAGGAAAATCAACATTCATAAAAAAGGTAATCGAAAATTTAGTTGTTCCAAATATCGAAGATGAGTATGAAAGAAAACGTGCTTTAGATGAGATTCCACAAAGTGCTCAAGGGAAAACAATTATGACAACAGAACCTAAATTTGTACCAAGTAATGCAGCTTCTATAAAAATAGATGATTTCACAGCGAATATTAGATTGGTTGATTGTGTTGGATATGTCATTCCAGGAGCAAAAGGCTATGAAGATGAAAATGGGCCAAGATTAGTAAAAAGTCCTTGGTATGATGAACCAATTCCATTTGTAGAAGCCGCCGAAATAGGAACGGAAAAAGTAATTAGAGACCATTCTAGTATTGGAGTAGTAGTAACAACGGATGGATCAATAGGAGAGATTACAAGAAATAACTATATTGAGGCAGAAGAAAGAGTTGTCAGTGAGTTAAAAGAAATAGGAAAGCCTTTTATTGTTCTTTTAAATTCCACTCATCCGATGCTTCCTGAAACAGAAAGAATGGCTGAAAAATTACATGAAAGTTATGGAGTTCCAGTTATGCCTATTAGTATTGAAAATATGACTGAACGAGATATTTATTCTATATTAAGAGAGGCTTTATATGAATTTCCAGTACTAGAGGTAAAAGTAGATATGCCTGAATGGATTGCTCTTTTATCACCAAATAATTGGTTAAAGAAAATATATATAGAAAAGATTAGAGAAAGTGTAGTAGAAATAGATAAATTAAGAGATATTGATACAATTACAGGACATTTTAGTGATTCAGAATATATTAGTAAAGCGTACTTATCAAATGTAGATACAGCAACAGGGGAAGTTACAATTACATTAGAGGCTCCAGCAAACTTGTATGATCAAGTACTTAAAGATATTATTGGAATAGATATTACTAGTAAAGCTCAACTTTTGAATCTGTTCCAAGAATATAATGAGGCAAAATTAGAATATGATCAGATCAAGGTAGCTCTTAAAACAGTAAAAACGACGGGATATGGAGTAGCATGTCCAACTCTTACGGATATGAAATTGGATACTCCAGAGATTATTAAACAAGGAAGCCGTTATGGAATTAAACTTAAAGCAGTAGCTCCTTCTATTCATATGATACGAATTGATGTAGAATCGACTTTCGAACCAATAATCGGTTCTGAACTTCAAAGCAAAGAATTAATTGATTATTTAATGAGGGACTATGATACAAATCCAGATAATATTTGGAAGAGCGAAATATTTGGAAGAAGTTTAGATGTGATTGTAAAAGAAGGAATTCAAGCAAAATTATCTTTAATGCCAGAAAATGTCAGATATAAACTTCAACAGACATTGACAAAATTAGTAAATAAAGGTTCTGGGAACTTATTTGCAATTGTATTATAAAAAAGCTGAAAAATCAGCTTCTTTTTGTTGTAGATTCAGTAAAGCTTATATCTAATGCATCCACTTCTTGGAAAATTCCTTGCATTCCATGTTGCAATTGCTCTAATTGTGCTTCGGCAACAACAGCACGGTTTCTATAATTGTATTTTTTATCTTTTTCAGCTTCAAGCTGATCACTTAACTCTTGATTTGTACATCTCAATTCTGCAATTTCTTGTCTCAATTCTCTTTCTATTACAGTCTCATCAGCGAGTGTTCTACTACGACTAGTAGTTTCAACAGCTTGAGTAGTTAATGCAAGCTTTTCCTCTGTCAAAGCAGTTATTTTCGCCTCTAAGTCTTTTTTTTCAGAAGTAGCCGAAGCAAGTTGATCTTTTAATCCACCATTTTCAAGTTTCAGTCTTCTAAGAAGATCTTCTAAATCTTTATTTAATTTTTTTAGAGTTTCATTATTAGAACCCAGTTGCTCATTTTGATCTAATAGTCTAGTACAATAGCGTTGCATAGAATCTAAATGATGTAGAAGTTCTTCGCTTACAATGCCACCAATAGCCGTGGGAAGTGTTGCTGGGTTATAAATAGTTGGTTGGATTTGTGCAGCTTCAACAGAAGCTGATTCTTGTTTAGCTACAGAAGATTTATGGTCACTTGTAGTTGTTCTTTTCTTTTTCTTTTTTTTCTCTTCTGTTGTTTTAGGAGTAGTAGGATCATATAATGGTTTTAAAGTTCCAGAGCTAGCTAATGTTGAAATAATACCTAGTGTAGAATTGTCTTCAAGCTGTGGCTCTTTTAACCCTCCTTCTTTTTTTATTTGTTCTAAATATTGTTCATACTTTCCGATTTCGGCAACTTTTTGAAATACAAAAGGAGCAGGGATTTGATAATCTTCAGCAATAAGACGAACATTTTTCTTGAATTTTGTATAATCCATGATAAACTGTCCATTATCAGGAATAAAAATGTTAATTTTTAATAAAGTAGCAAGCTCTTTATCTTTGGGACTAGAAGAACTCGAAGGAATATTATATTGAATAAATAATTGTTCTAGTATATTGGTTTTTTCCTTAGGTGTTTTAGCATTACTTAATTCATTTGCATTTTCTAAACGTATTTTTTTAGCTAACATAAGAGCGTCGTAATATTCTTCATAACTTAAAAGGGAAGGAGTTGCTTTTGGTTTTGATAGTTCAGTAATTTTTTTAGCTTCAGAACTGGCCATAATATCCCTCCTATTTTCCTATACTGATATGATTATAATATAAAAGACTTCTGTTAGTCAATGTTACAGATTAAAAAAAGAAAATTAGTTTTTTAGAAAAGTGAAAATTTTATTGACAAATTGCATAAACTATCATATAATCTATATGTGCGATGAGAGGGAGAAGTAATAATAATACTGGCAAAAGCGAGTCTGGAATGGTGAAAGCAGATAGTTAAAGGTTATTATGAATAACACCCAGGAGCAATTTTTCCGAACAATATTTTAGTAGGTTAAATCGGTTGTAATCCGTTATCATTACATAGAGAGATCATTTATGATAATTTGGGTGGCACCGCGGAATAGATTCGTCCCATATAGGACGAAAAATGAAACTGCTCAATTAGCTCAGTTGGTAGAGCATCCGGCTGTTAACCGGCAGGTCGTAGGTCCGAGTCCTACATTGAGCGCCATATGATGCCTGATTAGCTCAGTTGGTAGAGCATCCGGCTGTTAACCGGCAGGTCGTAGGTCCGAGTCCTACATCAGGCGCCAGTTTTGATAATTAATAAGTCCTAGTATAATAGGGCTTATTTTTATTTTATGAAAAGGAGAGATAACATGGATGTAAAAGAGTTATATAAAAAAATTGAAGAATACAAAGGCAAAGAAGTAACATTGCAAGGATGGATTCGCAATCATAGAAAGCAAAAGGATTTTGGCTTTTTAGATTTTTCAGATGGAACTTGTTTTAAAACTGTTCAAATTGTGTATGATAGTTCTTTAAAAGATTTTGAAGAAATAGCAAAAATATCAGTTGGAAGTGCGGTAACAGTAGTAGGTATTGTTAAAGATTCAGAGGGAAAACAGGATTTTGAACTTCAATTAACTTCAATTAAATTAGAAGGTGCTTGTCCAGAAGATTATCCTATTCAGCCAAAAAGACATACAAGAGAGTTTTTAAGAGAAGTTGCTTATTTAAGACCAAGAACCAATTTATTTGGTGCTGTATTTCGAGTAAGGAGTGTTGCAGCATATGCAATTCATAAGTACTTTCAGGATAATGGCTACGTTTATTTTCATGCACCAATTATTACAGCAAGTGACTGTGAAGGTGCAGGAGAGATGTTCCAATTAACAACTTTAGATTTAGAAAAAGTGGCAAAATCGGGAAGTGTGGATTATAGTAAAGATTTCTTTGGAAAGCAAACGGCATTAACTGTAAGTGGACAACTTCAAGCAGAAACATTCGCTCTTACTTATAAAAAAACTTATACTTTTGGACCGACATTTAGAGCTGAAAATTCAAATACAAAAACACATGCTTCAGAATTTTGGATGATTGAACCAGAAATTGCATTCTGTGATTTAGAAGGTGATATGGACATCATGGAAGGAATGTTAAAGTATGTTGTAAAATATGTACTTGATAATTGCCCAGATGAAATGAAATTTTTTGATCAATTTGTAGAAAATGGTTTAATAGAAAAATTAGAGAAATTAGTAAATAGTCATTTCACAAGAATTGATCATGAGGAAGTTATTAAAATATTAAAAGAGGCAGATGTGAAATGGGAATTTGCTCCCGAATATGGAGAAGATATTGCCAAAGAACATGAAAAATATATTACAGAATATTTTCATGGACCTGTATTTATTAAAAACTGGCCAAAAGATATTAAAGCGTTTTATATGAAACTAAATGAAGATGGAAAAACAGTGGCTGCAGTAGACTTAGAAGTCCCAGGCGCAGGAGAACTTATGGGTGGATCTCAAAGAGAAGAAGATTACGAGAAGTTGAAAGAAAGAATGAAAGACATGAATGTTGGTGAAGAAGGACTTGATTGGTATTTGAACTTGAGAAGATATGGTGGATGTGTTCATTCAGGATTTGGTATGGGCTTTGAAAGATTATTAATTTATCTAACTGGTGTGGATAATATTAGAGATGTGATTCCATATCCAAGAACTCCAAAAAACTGTGAATTTTAAAAAAATATGAGAGAGAATCTCATATTTTTTATAAATGTTTGAAATAGTTTAAAATATCATTTTCATTATTTACTGGTACAAGTTTTACTTTTTCTTTTCCAGCAATCATAATCGCAGAAACAATTGGATACCAATTGGAAGATTTTAGTTCATAACTTGTTGTTTCTTCAATTTGATAAAAAATGATAATATCCTTTTTTTGAAAAGAAGCATAGGTAAGTTCTGTAATGCTTCCAGGACTTGGCTCATGATCGAAATACACCATAAAAGTATCACATTTATCGATCAATGCATTTTCCGTTTTAACAACTTCTTCACAAACAGTAGAAGTTAATTTGCCATCACTAGCTTGCTCATTGTAAAAAGGTCCTAAATATTGATAATGGATTTTATTTTCATTTTCAATGAAACTGTGACTATTAAAATCCGTAAAATCTTTTTCATTTCCTATTAAAGTAGTTCTAAAATCATTTTTTAAAGTGAACTCAATTTCATTAATCATTTCTTTTTTGAAGCGAGAAGCAAAATAAAGCATGGGAACGAAAGAATCAAGCTTTATTTCCTCTAATTGATAACTTACAAACTTATTTCCGTAGTATACTAAATCAAATAGACCATATTCCACTTTTTTCCATGAAAAATAAATTTCTTTATTTTGTTTTGATTTCCAAGAAAAAGTATCATAGGCTTCTCCTAAATATTCAAAATTTTGATTTAAAATATCAGCTATCATTTGTCTATCACTTTTTGGAATCGCATTTTTTATAATCCATTCAGATAAAGGATTATCCACTTTATTTGTTTTTGTATTTACATTTAATAATTTTAAAGAAAACGTTTCAATATTAGGATATTTTTGACTAAAAAGATTGATTTCATCAACAAAAGAATTTAAATTATCTTTTAAAAGAACATAGTTTAATCTTATTCTGGCATTCTTAAAAGCTTTAGTTTCAAAATAGTTGTGATCATAACCTAAGACCTTTCTATCTAAATCATTATCAATACTAGTTGTTGTTATTTCAAACATCCAATTATGATTTTTAAATAACTCATATTTATCCCTTTCTTCAGGACGAAAAATGTTTCCTGAGGTTAAAACTCGTTTGATGGGAATGTTATAATCATCAAACATTTCAACAATTGTTTTTAATTTCTGATAAGAATGCTTTGTAGGTTCTCCATTGCCACCAATTGTAACATAGTGAAACTTATATCCTAATTTTTTCATTTGGCCAACATAAAGACTTAATTTATGAATATCATCTTCTACTTTAGGCCAAGTTGTGATTTTTGCTGTACAATAAGGACAATTTTTATCACATAAAAAGTCACTTAATATAATTTCTAATTCTTTGAATTTTTTTTCATTTTTAATAATCATAAAACCATCCTATCTAAATAGTGAAACAAACAACTCAATTTTAAATTTATTTTTTTGAGTTGTATTTTTCAATTGAATATAATTTTTTAAAGAGTTTAAAAAGTCGTATAAAAGCCAGTTTTCAAATTCTTCTAAATTTTTCTTTAGAAAATTTTCATAAATAATATTGAGAAATATCCAATCTTTGATTTTGTATTGGAATAATAGTTCGAAAATCATATTAAGAATTTTAATAGAAGCAATTTTTTTCCCTTTTACGAATCTTCGAAATTGATAAATCATATCTTCATTCCATTTGTACTGTAACATTTTTTCTCCTAATTCATAATATTGTTGTTCTTCCTTAGTCTGAATTCCTTTTTCTTGAAGAGTGTCTTCTAAAAATCTTCTAACTTCATTCATTACAAAAATAGAATATTGAGCATGTAATAATAATTGATATGGAGTATTATGGGTAATACATTTTATAAGCTGTTCTATTTGTTTATAATTAAAATTGTGTTTGATTTGTGCTAGAAATTGTATATAAGTATTTAAGCAATTTGTTTTAATAGTATACCCATATAGAAACAGTAATTGTTCAATTTCAGTTTGTTGATACCCTGCTTGCATTAATTTTTCATATTCATTCATTAACAAATCCATTTTTTTTTGCTTCCTTATGCCATGTATACCAGGTTCCAATCGCTAGGAAAATCCAAATAATATTGAGACTCATTAGCCAAAAACCGCGATCTGGTAACATGTAATAAATATATGCCATTAAAATGTCATCAATAAGCCAATAAAACCATGCATCTACACGTTTGAAGGCCATCATTAATGTAGCGGTAAATCCCATACCTGTTGTAACTGCATCTAATAATGGAGATGGGTCATCAGTATGACTTAACCAGAAAAACATTCCAATACTAATCATTAAAAACATGAAAAAGTAAAAGCAGCGTTCTTTTAAATTGGTATAACGAATTTTATTTTCACTACCAAAAATTTTTTTAGAGATAAAAGTAGAATACCAAGTAAGAAGTCCTAACAATCCAAATATGACATAGATAAGATTCTCTACAACATCTCCATAAAGTTTTGCGCAAAAAGAAAATATGGTCAAAGTAATAATGTTTAACATATAAAATATCCAGTTTTCTTTTTTGTTAAACATAATTAAAATACTTTGTATTAAGCCACAAAAAGCACTAAAAATTTCTAGCATAATGAGTCACCTCTATAAATTTTCTGTTTTTCTCCCTTGGATGGATTTACTAATCCTTCAAATAAAGGATAATAGCTTTCTATAAAACTTTTAGCTACTAATTGAATAAAGGCTTTCACTTGCTCTTCTGTAAAAACATGTAAGTTTCCTTTTGACTGATCTGATTCCTCAATATAACTTTTTGTTTGACGAATAACAGAAGTAATATTTTCATAATCAACTTCAGTTATTCCTGGATTATGGAACTGTTTGGAACTTTCTAATAAGCCATCAGAGTCAAAAGAAATCTTGTAGTATTCTAATAATAAACGATTCATAACTGTATAATCTTGGTAAATACTAACATTGCTATCGTGAGACCAAACATCTTCTTGTTTTTCTATTTTCCCACTTTTTTTTAGGAACATAAAATGAAGTTGGTCTGCGTAGTCAGTATGATTGAGATTTTGATCTAGTAGATCAAATGCTGCACAAAATAAATCATTGAAAAATAATTTATCTGTAAACAAATGATAGAAATAACCAAGTGCACTAAAATCTTGAGCTAACAAGTTTTGATATTTTGCCAAGAAAGCTTGTAAATTTGGAACTTGAATGCAGAGTCTATAATCTTCTTTGTCACGAAAATGTGTTGCTATTTTTTCTTCTTGTATCAATTTTTGGAATTCTCGTTTCCAAGTTTTTCGTTCTTCTTCTGATAAGCCTTCTGGAATCTCCTTTTTTAATTTTGTAGAATCAACGATTAAATTTCCAAGTAAGAAAAGATTTCTTTCTTCTTCTTTTAAAGTGATTCCACATTTTTGTTCTAATTCTGTTAGAAATTGTTCACCAGCAATGTGATGAATTACGAATGACGCCATAAAATACCTCCTTTGTCATTTTGCACTTGTATTATAAGAAAAAAGGAGGTATAATACAAATACTTTTTTGATATGTCAAATATAACTAGAAGTTATTTTAAGGAGAATCTGTATGAATATTGATTTAGAATTGTATAGAGTTTTCTATAGTGTTGCTAAAAATAGAAACATAACAAAAGCTTCAATGGAACTTAGAATCAGTCAACCAGGTGTTAGTAAAAGCATTAAAAATTTAGAAGGGCAATTAGGCTGCACTTTATTTATTAGAAATAAATATGGGGTTGTTCTCACTGAAGAAGGGAAAGTTTTTTATGAGCAAATAGAAAAAGCAATGGAATTTATTGAGCATGCAGAAGATGCGATTGCTGAAATGATTAATATGGAAACAGGCGTATTAACAATAGGAATTAGCAATACATTAACACAAAAATATTTATTACCATTTATAGAACAGTTTCATAAACTATATCCAAAAATAAAAATAAAAATTATTACAAATCCAACATTTTCATTAATTGATAAAGCAAGAAATGGATTATTAGATTTTATTATTTTAAATTTGCCTTATCAAATCCCAAATGATTTTGTAGAGTATCATTTAAGAGAAATTCATGATTGTTTTGTGGCCAATCAAAATTTTAAGCATTTAAAAAATAAAAAAATATCTTTGCAAGAATTGAATGACTATCCATTGATTTTAATATCACAGGGATCTAATACAAGATATTTTTTAGATAAAGTTAGTCTGGAAAATGAAGTAGTATTAAAACCAGAAATGGAGCTAACAAGTCATTCATTGGTAACACAGTTCACCAAAATTGGATTGGGAATCGGATTTGTGACAAAAGAATACTTAGAAAATGAATTAGAAGATGGAACACTATTTGAAATTCGATTAAAGGAAAAAATTGAAAGCCGTTATATTGGTTTAATATATATGAAAAACAGGGCGCTTTCTAAAACAGCAAAGAAATTTTTAGAACTTTTACAAAAATAATAAGGGGGGGGTAATAAAATGAGATTTCAAGAAGATATGCTTCCTTGGTATGGCAATCACTATCCCATAGAATTTGAAATCAGGAGATTTTTTGAAAGATATTCTTCTTTAACTTTATCAGAAATAAAAGCGCTTTTATCTTTATCTAAAGAAGATTACAATGAAGACATGATAAAAGAATGTTTGTATAATTTGCTAGTAAGGTATGGTGTAATTATAAAAGATGATTATTGGGATGGAGAACCAAGATATCATTATGTAGAATCATATCGGCAAGACTCTACTTATACAAAAAGTTATTACTCATTTGAAGCAAATCATTGTCAAAATAAAAAAATTCTATTGATTGCTGATACTCATATTGGAAACCCAGAGTTTGAAAATTTTAGAGTATTAAGAAAGGTATATGAAAAAGGAATAGAATTGGGAGCCAGCAAGTGTTTTCATTTAGGTGATATATTTACAGGTAAATATGGAGATTATTCTGATGAGCAAATAGAAAAGCAAATAGAAGCATTTATAGAACATTATCCAAATCCTGACCAATCAGAAATGATGACATATGCATTGCTTGGAAATCATGATGAATGGATTCGAGGCTCTGTTAATCATATATTTAAATATGGGCAGGCATATTATTATGATTTCCGGTGCTTGTCTAGATATATTCCAAGTTTTTATACCTTTCAAAGAAAAAAGTGGCAAACCAATTTTGGAGATATTAGTACGTTATTTAGCCATCAATTATATATTAGTTGGATTTATCCAGAAAAACGATTATACAAGTTGGAAGAAATAGGAGAAGAAAAAAAATGGATGAATCCAGATTATCGATTTTTGGTTTCTGGGCATTTACATTGTGGATTTATTTATAGTGCAGATCATTTAAAATATTCAAAAGATGATATCATATATCTTGGTGTTCCCTCAACAAGCAGCATAAATTTAGGCGGAACAGTAGCATACATTGTTTCTATCAATTATGAAAGTGGTCTGCCAAAAAATATGGAGATTACTACTTTAGATAGTGATAAAAATTGCTCTATATATGAAGGAGAAACTTTTGAATGGAATTTTAGGGAAAAAAACAAAGTATATCAAAAAACTTTTAATGTGAAATAAAAAATTCTATATTAAATAACATCCAACGAGAGGATGTTATTTTTATTAAAATTTTAAATCTATTAGAAATTAGTTCATATTTACAAAAATGATATCTAGTGTTATACTTTATTATAATAAGGGTGATAACAAATGGGCTTAGATGAATTGGAGAAATATCAAATTGGAATATTAATAGAACGTTTGAAAACATTATATCCATCAATTGTAAATGAAGCAACCTCATTAGAATTAATGCAAAAAATGTTAAATAGCAATCAGGATTTTGCAAGCCTTTCTAGAGAATTGAGTATGGCTTTTCAAAATCAAACAAAACTAGAAGGGTTATTATTTAAATATCAATTAAAAGCTCAAGAAGTAGTTGTAGAAAAAGCAGAGCCTAAAGTTCAACAAGCCTTAAACATGAGCGAAGTTACAGATTTTAGTAAAGATGGAAAAACATATATTAAAATTACTTATAAGGATGGGAAAGTCCAGATCATAGAAAATAGAAGTGGGAAAGACACTAGAAAAATTTTTGAAGATGTTCAACGCCTTAAAGCATTAAATAATTTAAATGGATCAATGAACGCAGAAGCTGCTTTTCAAGAACTATTGAAGGATTATAGAGAAGTATCAATAGATAATACAATGTTTGTGAATCAAGATAAATTAGAAAAGACTGAGCAGGTTAAGTTAAATTTTGTTCAGATGAATTTTCCAAATAATCAAGTATTTGCTTCAGTAGTTGAAAATATTTTCGTGATTAAGGGAAATCCAGATATCACAGTAGAGGTAATGGAAAAAGATGGACATTATTTTTTGAGGCAAATAGAAGAATCAAGCTATGGGGTAAAAGAAGAAAGACAAGAAAATAATGCTTCTGAGGTGGATATAGAAAGACCAAATGAAGGAAAACAAGAGAACTCAATTGAAGAACTTGAAAAGATTACAGAAGGAATGACAGAAGAAGAAATTGTAGAGTATTTGAGAATACATGGAAAAAATCCTAGTCAAATAATGATGATTTTGTTGTCTTTAGAAGAAGCCAAAGCAAATAAAAAAGAGGCAGAGAAGAATCAAACTTTGGAAAAACCAAAGCAAATGGTATTAAAATATCCACAAAAAAGAGGAAAAATGGCAGCCTTTGTAGATACACTTTATTTAGCTTTTTTGGTAGGAATGGTAAGTGGAGTAATATTTTTTCTAATGTTACGTCTTCTACTATATTCCTTATAATATGAAAAAGAAAATAAGGAAAAAGTAATGAAATATATTGCTTTTATAAGGAAAAGATGATATTCTTAGAATGTAAGCAAAATAGCTTAACACATAGGGAGGTAAAATGATGACAAAAACAGATTTAATTAATTTTATTGCAGAAGAAACAGGATTAACAAAAGCAGATTCAGCAAGAGCTTTAGAAGCTATGATGAGCGGAGTTATTAAAGGATTAAAAGAAGATGGAAAAGTAACTTTAACTGGTTTCTGTACTTTTACTGCTAAGAAAAAAGAAGCAAAAGAAGGTCGTAATCCAAGAACTGGAGAAACAGTTAAAATACCTGCAAGAATTGCTGCAACAATCAAAGCTGGAACTAAATTAAAAGATGCTTTAAACTAAAAGACGAAAGTCTTTTTTTCTATAAAAGAGGGATGAAAAAGCACTATGAACATAGAATTATTAGAATTGTTAAATAAAATAGAGGAAAATGGATATGAAGCATATTTAGTTGGAGGATATCCAAGAGATTTATATCTAGGAATCAATACATGTGATTATGATATTACAACAAGTGCTACTCCAGAGGAATTGAAGAAAATATTTCCTGATCTTGATGATAAAGATTCTAGATATGGAAGAGTGACAGTTAAGATTAAAAACATTGTAGCAGAAATTACAACATATCGTATAGAAACCGCTTATGAGAAACATAGGCAGCCAATAATTAGTTATGCAAAAGAATTATCTATAGATTTGAAAAGAAGAGATTTCATTATAAATACTTTGTGTATTGATAAAAATGGAAATTTTATTGATTTATTGGGCGCCAGACAAGATATTGATAATAAAATAATTCGAGCAGTAGGAGATGCCAAAAGAAAAATAGAAGAAGATGCACTTAGAATTTTACGAGCAATTCGATTTGCCACTCGATTAAATTTTAAGCTAGAAAATTCTTTGAGAGAAGCAATTCTATTATATAAAAAGAATATAAAAGAGTTATCTTATTTTAGAAAGCAGGAAGAGTTAAATCGCATTTTTTCCAGTGAAAATATAGAGTATGGAATAGAATTATTAATCGATTTAGAAGAAGAATTAGAAATATCTGGTTTTAAAGAAGTAAATCCACATACGTCGATATTAGGAATATGGGCACAATTAAATTTTTCTTCTAAATATGAATTTTCTAAAAGTGAAAGAAAAGAAATTGAAAAAATAAAACAATTATTGAATCAAGATTTATTAGATTCTTTTACTTTATATCAGTATGGACCTTATTATTGTGGAATTGTTGCAGAGATAAAGAATATTCCAAAAAGCCAGGTCATTGAAGCTTATCAGAAACTTCCAATTCATCATCGAGATGAAGTTGCTTTTTCAGCAAAAGAACTATCATTGTTAGTTGAAAAAGATATGATTGAGCAAATATATGCAGATATAGAAAAAAAGATTTTATCAGGAGAATTAGAGAATTTTAAAATATTCATTAAACGTTATATCTTAGAAAATTATGGTGGACGAAAAAAAGAAAATATTATATAATAGATAACACACGTAAGGTGGTGTCATATGACAGAAGAATTGTGGAAAATTATAAAAGCGAGAGATATTGTAATTCCCAAGTTATTACTTTTAAAATATCATGATTTAAAATTGACTGATAGAGAACTTATTTTACTTATTTATTTATTAGATATTCAAGATGTTTCTTTTAATCCAAAACAAATTGGGATCGATCTTCATTTGACATTAGAGGAGGTAATGGAAGAAATAACAATTTTAACATCTTTAGGATTAGTAAAGTTAGAGGTAAAAAAAGTTGGAAATGTAAGAGATGAATTTGTGAATTTAGATGGCTTATATCAGAAATTTGTTTATATCATTGTGAATGGTACAGTAGAAGAGCCAAAGAAGGAAGTATCAACAGATATTTTCACAACTTTTGAACATGAATTCGGAAGGACTTTATCTCCTATGGAATATGAGATTATTAATGCTTGGCTAGATGGTGATTATACAGAAGAGCTTATCCTACTGGCCCTAAAGGAAGCTATTTATAATGGAACAACAAATCTTCGTTATATTGATCGAATTCTTCATAATTGGTATAAAAAAGGAATTAAGACTATTCAAGATGTAGAGAGAGATAAGAAAACTTTTCAAACTAGAAAAATAAAGTCTTTAGAAATCTTGGATAATTATGATTGGTTGAATGATAGCAATGAATGAGATTATGGAATACTTAGATATCCTCTTCCCAGATCCTAAATGTGAATTAAATTATACCAAAGATTATGAGTTACTAATCGCTGTAATGTTGAGTGCACAGACAACAGATAAAAGAGTTAATATGGTAACTAATGTCTTATTTCAAAAATATCCAACATTAGAAGATTTGAAAAATGCATCTCTTGATGATTTGATTCAAATTATAAGACCTATTGGAACTTTTCAAAGGAAAGCAAAGAATATAAAACTCATTGCTGAAAGACTGTTAGAAGATGCTGATGGAGTTGTTCCAAATGATAGAAGTTTTTTAGAATCGTTAAGTGGTGTAGGTAGAAAAACAACAAATGTTGTGCTTAGTAATTTGTATGGAACAAATGTGATTGCTGTGGATACACATGTAAGTAGGGTTAGTAAGAGATTAGGGTTATCAAAGAAGAATGATGATGTCATGACAATTGAAAGAAAGTTAACGAAAAAGTTCCCAAAAGAAAAATTAGGGAAGTTGCACCATCAACTTGTGTTGTTTGGTAGATACCATTGTAAAGCTTTGAATCCAGAATGTGAAATATGCCAATTAAAAAATATTTGTAAAGACAAAAAGAAGGATTTTTAATATTCCTTCTTTTATTCTACTGTAATATTTAATTCAATGGTTCTATTTTTATTTTTATAAGATACTTTTAAAGTGGCTTTATAAGTACTTCCTGGTTTCGTATAATCAAATGTCTCATGAGAAACATCTATAGTGGCTTTATTTGTAACATCTGTTAAAACTCCATTGATACGCTCTGTAACCATAATGTAAGAGAAGCCAGTTTCATCAAATTGATTTTTTTCAGATATTTTTATATTTTTACTACCATTAACAAGGATTGAAATTTCTTCTTTGTCTTCATCTGGTTTTTCATCTGGTATAGAGCCTCCATCCACAGACAGAACGATTTCTACTCCGCTACTTGCTGCTTGTGTTAAAATGGAATAACTTGTTTTTATAATATATGTATTTTTACCATTTGAAGTTTCTGTAAATGTTACTTCATTTTCAGAAGATTTTGCCATTAGCACCAAAGAGCCATCTTTGTTCTTTCTATATATATGATATTCTATTTGTCCAAAAATGCTATTATTATAGTTTAATTGAGCGTTAATATAGTCTTCTAAATAACTATCTTTTTTAAATAAATCTTTATAAATATTACGAATACCTTCAGCAGTCATATGATTTGGAGGAGTAATTCCATTCCAAGAAATTGTAACTTTATTTCCTGAAGTGCTTCCTTTTAAATTAGAAACATTGTTTAAAGCAGTAAATCTAGTAGATACTTCTGTAGGCTCAGTTCCTTTTTTAAATAAAGCAGTTGTAATCATATCGCTAGGAGTATTTTCACTTGGTAAAGCAATTGGGTAACTATCTTTTTCAATTTCGATTTCAATTACTCCATTTGGCTTAGTAAATTTTGTTCCTTTTTCAAAAAGTGCTTTTCCTAAACTTTGAAATAATCTTAAGTGATGATATTGTCCTATTTTATTAACATAGCCAGCCTGAACATTTTCTTTTTTAATTCCGCCACCATATCCATACCATAAAGAAATAGTATAGTTAGGACTAGATCCAACAACCCAATAATCATTAATTGAACCATTAGGTAAGTTATAAAGTTTGAATGCGGAATCAGGAAAATTTGTAGTTCCAGTTTTAGCGCCATAGGTAACTCCTGGTATTTTAGAATAATTTCCCAATGCATAAGAAGGCGTTTCAAGAAGCATATGAGTAATCATATATGCAGTTTCTGGACTCATCGCTTGCGTTTTTTCAATTTTCTTGTTATGAACTTCTCCTGTTTCACGGAATTCAACTTTAGTATAACTGTGTGGAGTGATATAATATCCACCATTTGCAAAAGCACTATAAGCAGCTCCTAGTGTAATAGGAGATTCCCCATTATATCCACCAATAGAATGAGCCTCATGTATAATGCCATCACTCATTTCTGGATTCAAATGTAAGTTGCTAACAAATTTTTGAATATCCTTGTTATCTACTGCTTGGAATGCTTTAATTGCAGGAATATTTCTAGATAATCGAAGTGCTTCTTGTGCTGTCATCATCCCCATATATTTTAAATCCCAGTTATTAACAGTTCCACCACTAGAATATCCATGCTCATCATCGACGATTGGTTGTTTTGTACTCCAATTCAAATATTCAATTGCAGGACCATAGTCATAGAGTGGTTTTGCGGTTGAACCTATTTGATGTGTTTCTCTCGCATAATTTAGAACTTTTATATCATACATATTGTGCCTTCCGCCACTAATCGCAGCAATTGCACCAGTATGATTATCAATAACAGCAACACCTGCATCAACAGCTGGGTTTTGCCATTTAAAGTTCTCTCCAGTTAAGATTTTGTTGATTTCATCTTGTTTTGTGGTATCTAAAGTCATATAGACTTTCATAGGTGTTGTATAAGGATCTAATTTTAAATCATCTCTAATTTCTTCGATAACTAAATTGATAAAACTCATATACTCATTTCCAGTATCACTTGTTTCTGTAAATGGATTTAAAATCTTTTCTACAGTCATAGAAGAAGCGATTTCTCTTTCTTCTGAAGTAATATATCCATGTCTTTCCATTAAGTATAATACAGTTTGTCTTCTTTTTTCACAGGCTTCAGGATTAATAAATGGATCATATCCAGCAGGAGATTGAAATAATCCAGCAATCATAGCAGCTTCAGCAAGATTTAAGTCTTTGGCATGTTTACTGAAATATGTTAAAGAAGCTTGTTCTACCCCATAAGAACTTCCACCTAAATAATTATCGTTTACATAAAATTCTATAATTTCTTTTTTTGTGTATGTTTTTTCAAGTTGGTACATCGCCATATAAATGTCAGTGAATTTACGTTTGATTCCATCCCAACCTTTACTTTCTGTGCTTGTATAGTTATTTTTAGAAACTTGCATGGTGAGTGTGGAAGCACCACCACCACCACGACCTAATAATTGATTAATGGAAGCTTTTAAGAAACGAGGTAGGTCAAAACCATTATGTTTAAAGAATCTAGAATCTTCTGTTGCAATAATCGCATTGATTAAATTTTCAGACATTTGATCATAAGTTATCTTTTCACGTTTTTGTGCACCTACTTTGGCGATTTCTTTTCCTGTTACATCATAAAAGATAGAGGATTCTTGACGATCTAATTTATGAGGATCAAATTTTGGTGCATTATCAGCAATTTGTTTTAGAAATAATCCAGCGACGATACATCCAGCAATACCAATAAGAATGCAAAGAATAAAAAGTCCAATAAATATTCTTTTAATGATTTTCTTTTTTCTTTTTTTCTTTTTTTCTTTTGGCTTTTTTTCAACTTTTTTTGAACCATTTGCTTTGTTAGCATTCATTTTAGTTTTGTTTTTCTTATTAGTATTAGCAGTAGTTGTTTTTGTCTTATTAGGTTTTTTTACATTTACCTTTTTCTTTATTATTTTTAAAATTGTGGGCGCAAAAAGGCATAAATCAATAATTCCAATAATGAGTAATGATTTTAAAAACCCAATTGCAAAAATTCCTACGATCAAAGCAAGAAAACTGATGCCGCCAATCGCCAAATTCATTTGATTTCGTATAATAAATTGTTTCAATTTCTTTTTATCCATATTTATTCTCCTTCAAGGTAAATTTTGTTAACAATAGCCAAATAATCTAATCTTGGATTGTATTTCTCTTTTAATAGATGACCTTCATCTATAAAATATTCTCTTGGAATAGATTTTCTAGAAGAGGATTCTAAAAAAGAGAATAGTTTTTGTGCGCTTAAATAATATGTTTCTCCAAGTGAAGAAAAGCGAACAATGATAAAACCGATTCCCCCATGATTTACTATTTTTCTTAAATGTTCAATTTGATGTTTGTGTATATTAGCGAGTGGAAAATAAAGATGTCTTGTTTCTTTCGCTTCAAAGTCGATATATTTTCCATGATAAATTCCATTGTAATCAGTTGTAGATGGAATTTTGAAATATGCTTCTTTTATCACTGCTTCTAGTCTAGATGGATAATCTACTTTTCGAATAGTAATTGGAGTAGGCTTTTTATGAATGATAGCAATATCATTATTTAAATAATATTCATTTGTTTGATTAATATCATCTTCTAAGTCCATTCCACGATTTCCATGATAAACTTGCTTTTCATATTTTTTTTTCGTTCCAGTTGGGTAATTCACTTTTGATCACCAAAGCTATTATACTATAAATTTAAATTTTTTTCTACGTCTTTCTATATATATGAAAAAAATGTCACTTTTAAAAAGATTTTCTAGTTTTGTCGAAAGAAAAGAATAAATGAAATCTTTGTGTTAAATTATATTCTAGAGGTGATAACATGCGAGAACATCATATAGAACAAATCTTTAACACTATGATAGAAGATATAAAATCTTTAAAACGAGCTACTTATTTTAGAAAAAAATAGGTAGTTTTTTATATCATAAGAGGAATTGATTTATAGAATAATTTTTTATATAATTATAGTGGTAAAAAATACCCAGAAAAGAGTTGAAGAAAATGAGTCCTTATTTAATACTTCCTACCTTAAAAAGTTATTTATGTGGAAAAAGAAAGCTAGATTCTAATAGCAGTTATATATTAAGAAGACCTTCAGAGTTATGTACTGCATTAAATAGTCAAAATATTACAATTCAGTATCATCCTAAAAATGAAAAGGAAAAGAAAAGGTTAATTGAAATTATCAATTTTTTAAATCAAAGGGGTAAAGATGTAACTGTAACAGAATTTAAAAGAATATTTGATGATGATTTATTATTAGCATTAGCAAATCAGAATGTTAATTTTAGAGTATGTCTTAGATATATGCTAGAATCTTATCAGTCAGCTTACAATTTTGAAATGGAATATTCCTTAGAACATTATCAAGAAATTATAAGGAAAGTAAAATATTTTAAAATGAAAGTAGAAGAATTTTGTCAAACAGAAGAGGAAAAAGTTTTTTTTGTTATAAATCAATTAGCGAATTTTATTAAATATCCATCTATAAAAGGATTGAGTGATTTAGAACTTACTCCTGTATCAGATTTTTATGCGTCTATCGGAAGAGGAGAAGCTGTTTGTGTTGGATATTCTATGGCTTTTTGGAAAATTTTAACAGAATTAAAAATTCCTTGTCATATTATATTAGGTACAGTTCCATATGAAGGGAAAAATGTGGGACATGCTTGGAACCAAGTCTGTATCAATGGAATTTGGTATAATATTGATTTGACTTGTTTTACTAATGATAAAAATATTCATAATTTATTACAAAATGATGAGAATTTTAAAATTCATTTTCCAGATGATAGCAGCGTAAAAGAGCAATGTTTAGCTGTTTATCCAAGAGAACGCCTCAACTATTTTTTAGAGATTGTAAAAAACTATCCCAATTTTTTTATAGAATATGAAAAAGAAAAAGGAAAAAAAATTGCTTAATAAAGTAAATCTTTTAAGTTACTGGATTGGAAAGGAAATTGACAAATATCTCTTTTTTTGAGACAATAGAAACATATAAATGAGTGAAGAGGTGGGTTATGTACCAGGAAAGGATTTTATTAACTGTAAATGATATTTTAGAAAAAGAATTTAAAATAGATACACGTGGATATCGTCCTCAAGAAGTAGATAAGTTTCTTGATATTATCATCCGAGATTATGAAGAGATGAATTCCATCATAAAAGCACTTGAAAAAGAAAAAAAAGAATTAATGGAAGACAACTTGAGATTAAAACAAGATGTGAGAAATTTGAGAACTAAATTAGAAGTGATTCGTGATGAAGGTGGAGACAAAGTAATTCCATCAAATGCAGATGTTTTGAGAAGATTATCAAACTTAGAAAAAATCATTTATGGAAAAGAATAGTACTTGGGCAAACGCTATATGCAAAGTCATATAGAGGAAAGTCCATGCTCACATAGTCTGTGATGACTATAATGTTCGTGCATAGGGAAACAATAACCTATGGTAGTAGCAATACTAACGGCGCTTTTAATCCTAAGTAGAAATATATGGAAGCGAAGCATAAAGTGCCATAGTGACGAGACTATTAGAAATGATAGTAGTGGAACGGGTAAACCCCACGAGTGAGAAACCCAAATTTTGGTAGGGGAACCTAATAAGAGAGAATTAGAATTTCTTATGGGATTGAGTAATCAATAGATAGATGTTTGCCACCTAGAAATAGGTACAGAACATGGCTTATAAAGTATTATTTTTTTGCTTATATATGAAAGTAGGTGTGAAAGTGAAAGAAATCGGAGCGAAGTTGAAAATGGCTCGTGAAGATATGGGAGTTTCCGTAGAAGAAGTAGCAGAAGATTTGAAGTTACGACCTTCTCAAATTGAAAATATTGAAGAAGGAAATATGGATGCTTTTAAAGATATTTTTTACTTAAAATATTTTATTCGTGATTATGCAAAATATCTTGGCTTAAGTTATGAAGATATGGTAGATGATTTCAACGAATATTTATTTGATTATACATCTAAAATTTCATTAGACGATATAAAGAAAGCACAAAAAGAAAATAATAAGAAAAAAGTAGAAGAACCAAATAAAGTTACTTCTCCATATACCATAGAATATGAAAGTAAATTTCCGCTCATACCATTCATTGTTATTACGATACTTGTAATTTTATTTGCAATTATGATAATTGTAATTGCAAATCGTCCAAAAAAAGATGATACAAAGAAACCAAGTAATGTAATAGCGATGAATATGATTAAATAGGAGGCTTTTTATGAATTTACCAAATAAAATTACTTTATCTAGGATTTTTTTAACATTATTTATCATTATTATTTTGATTTTTCCATTTGAAGCAACAGGAATAGCAATTCCAAAACTATTTGTAAATGAGTCGATTGTAATTGATATTAAATATATTGTAGCTGGTATTTTATTTATTATTGCATCGTTAACTGATTTTCTAGATGGATACTTAGCACGTAAATTAGATATTGTGACAGATTTTGGAAAAATGCTAGATGCAATAGCAGATAAAGTGCTCGTAAATTGTATTTTAGTAATTTTAGCTGCTAGTGGATTTATTCACCCAATTATTCCAGTGATTATTATTTTTAGAGATACTGTAGTAGATTCTATTAAAATGATTGCAGGAAATAAAGGTGCTGTGGTAGGCGCTATTAATACTGGAAAATGGAAAACAGCTTGTATGATGCTAGGGATCACACTTACCTTATTTTATAATTTGCCATTTGAATTATGGAATTTTCAAATTTCAGATATATTACTCATTATAGCATGTGTATTATCTGTGATTTCAGGAGTCCAATACTATAAAATGAATCAAGAATACATTATGGAATCAGGAAAATAAAAATCTGGTTCTTTTTTTATACAAATTTTACATATTAATACGGCAAATCTATTTGATTTGTATTAAAAAGCTAAAAGTAAACAAATGTTTGCTTTTAGTATTGACAAAGAAAAAAAACTATTATAAAATGATTATGTTAGATGAGGAGGAAAAAACATGGTAAAATCATCAAATGATAAAACATTAGATCAAGTACTAGCTGATATAGAAAAACAATTTGGAAAGGGAGCTGTCATGAAGTTAGGGGAAAATGATCATCAAAAAATAGATGTCATCCCTAGTGGTTCACTTTCATTAGATATAGCTCTTGGAATAGGTGGATATCCAAAAGGAAGAATTATTGAAATCTATGGTCCTGAGTCAAGCGGAAAAACAACATTTGCATTGCATGCAATTGCAGAAGCGCAGAAAAAAGGCGGAAGAGCAGCTTTTATAGATGCTGAACATTCTTTAGATCCTCAATATGCAGCAGCATTAGGTGTCAATATTAATGATCTTTTATTATCGCAGCCAGATAATGGAGAACAAGCTTTAGAGATTTGCGAAGCGCTAGTAAGGAGTGGTGCCATCAGTGTAATTGTAATTGACTCTGTAGCTGCACTTGTTCCACAAGCTGAAATAGAAGGAGAAATGGGGGATTCTCATGTAGGATTACAAGCAAGACTTATGAGCCAGGCACTTAGAAAACTCTCTGGAATAATCAATAAAACAAATACAGTAGCAATTTTTATTAATCAATTAAGAGAAAAAGTAGGTGTTATGTTTGGAAATCCAGAAGTAACGCCTGGTGGAAGAGCACTTAAATTCTATTCTTCTATTCGTTTAGAAATTAGACGCTCAGAACAGCTTAAATTAGGAAGCGATATTGTTGGAAATAAAACGAATATAAAAGTAGTAAAAAATAAAATGGCTCCTCCATTTAAAACTTGTACAATTGATATTATGTATGGAGAAGGAATATCTGCCAGTGGAGAAATTGTAGATCTTGCATCAGATGCTGGTATCATAGAAAAAAGTGGTGCTTGGTATGCTTATAACGGAGAAAAATTAGGGCAAGGAAAAGAAAATGTAAAAGAACTTTTGAAAAATAAGCCAGAGCTAAAAGAAGAATTAGAAATAAAAGTAAGAGAATATTATGATATAGCTCGTCCAAATTTAGAAGAAAAGAAATAGAGACAAGAAATGTTTCTTTTTTTTATGAAAATGATTTTAACATCTTTAAAAAAAAATAATAGCTTGACTTCTCTCTCTAGAAACATTAAAATAAAAGTAGAGTGAAATAATGTATTTTACTTTACATAGATTTATATATAAGAAATGGAGGTAATATATGAATGATGTTATTTTCTCCATTTTACTCGTCTTAATTGGAATTTTTGTTGGCATAATTGCCATAGTTGTTTTTAATTATATAAGGGGAAATCAAGCAGCAAAAAAAATAGAAAGCATGCTTGAAAAAGCTAAAAAAGAAGCGGAAAAAGTAAAAAGAGATTACTTGCTAGAAGCAAAAGAAGAAGCTCATAAATTGAAAATAGAAACGGATAAAGAAATCAAAGAAAAAAAACAAGAAGTAAAAGAAGCAGAAGAACGCTTAATAAATCGTGAAAATAGTATGGATAGACGCGATCAGACGCTTCAAAATCGTGAACAAATGCTAGAAGAAAAAGAAAATAATTTAATTAATAAACAAAAAGAAATCCAAAATGAACAAGTAAAAGTGGAAGACTTAAAAAAAGAACAAATAGAAATGTTAGAAAAAATTGCTGGTTTTTCTAAAAATCAAGCAAAAGAAATGGTAATGAAAAAAGTCGAAGAAATGATGAGTTTAGAAATTGCAGCTTATATCAAAGATGCAGAGGCAGAGGCTAAACTAGAGGTAGATAAGAAAGCAAAATCATTGCTTGTTTCATCAATGCAGAAGTATGCAAGCGATGTAGCAAATGATCAAACTGTAACAGTTGTAAATTTACCAAATGATGATATGAAAGGTCGCATTATTGGTAGAGAAGGTAGAAATATTAGAACTATAGAGGCAGTAACTGGTGTAGACTTAATTATTGATGATACACCAGAAGCAATAGTTCTTTCTAGTTTTGATCCACTACGTAGAGAAATTGCTAGAGTTACAATTGAAACATTAATTAAAGATGGAAGAATTCATCCAACTAGAATTGAAGAACTTTATGAAAAAACAAGTGCAGATATGAGGACTAAAATTTTAGAATATGGAGAATCAGCTTTATTTGAATTAGGACTAACGAAAATGGATCCTGAACTAGTAGAATTAATTGGTAAATTACATTTTAGAACTAGTTATGGTCAAAACGCATTGCAGCATTCTATAGAGGTTGCTGAATTATCAGGAATTTTGGCAGCAGAGATAGGTGAAAATATTACATTAGCAAAACGTGCTGGTTTATTACATGATATTGGGAAATCTATTGATCATGAAGTAGAAGGAAGCCACGTAGAGTTAGGTAGTAATTTAGCTCAAAAATATAAGGAAAATGAAATTGTGGTCAATGCGATAGAATCTCATCATGGAGATACAGAACCAACTAGTGTTATTTCTATTATAGTTGCGATAGCAGATACATTATCTGCATCACGTCCAGGGGCAAGAAATGATTCCTTAGAAAATTACATTAAACGTTTACAAGATTTAGAGAATATTGCAAATGTAATGCCAGGTGTTGATAAAACATATGCTGTTCAAGCTGGTAGAGAACTTCGAGTAATTGTAAAACCAGAAGAGGTAGATGATTTAGGAAGTCATAAAATAGCAAGAGATGTAAAAAATAAGATTGAAGAAGAGATGCAATATCCTGGAACGATTAAAGTGACTGTTATAAGAGAAACAAGAGCAACAGAAGAAGCAAAATAGGTAATATTGTTACTTAAGAAAAGATTGATTTTGAGAATCGATCTTTTTTTGTGCTAAGAAGAAAGTATGGAAAAAGAAATATGGAAATTGAAAGATATGAATATAGGAAAGTTAAGATTTAAAAGCCATTATATAGCTTATTCTTTTACTATTCATCTTGATTAGAAAAATGTATATAAAAATACAGTTCATAAGAACTGTACTAGAATAAAATTATTTAAAATGGTCGATAATAAGGATATGGTGGACGTGGTGGATAATATGGAGGATATGGTCTAGGATATGGTTGATAAGCTGGTCTCCAGAATGCAGGAGCTAAAGCAGCACCAGTTACCCCGCCAAGTAAAAATGGAAATGCAAAACCTCCAGCAATCAATCTGTCATCTCCACTTCCGTAAACAGTACTAGAAGTAGGCATACTAGACATAGAAGTATTACGTGTCTGATAATTATTTGTAGGAATACTATAATATTCTTGATACATATGAATTCTCCTTTCATATTATAGTATGTAAAAAGAAAGAAAAGGGTGATTTTACACAATGTGTTCAAAAATTAAGAATTTAAGTGAAACGATAGTGAAGTATTCTTTAAAAGTAAAAGAGAATGATAAAGTATTGATTACATCAGGAAGCACTCGGACAAATGAATTGGTAAAAGAATTAATCAAACAAATAGTAGAAGAAAAGGGAATTCCATTTGTTCGTTATGTAGATGCAGATATTGACTCCTTATTAACAGAATTAACCGATCAAAATAGAATTGAAGAAATGAAAAAGCATAAACAATTTGATGTAGATCATTATGATTGCTTTATTAATATCCGTTATTTAACAAATGATTATGTGAGTAAAAATGTGCCATCAACAATTAGAAAAAAAATAGGAGAAGCAACAGAAGAAATCGATGATATTAGAATTAATAACCGCCGCTGGGTATTACTAAATTATCCATCCCATTTAGATGCCTATAAAGCAAAAATGACCAATGAAGAATTTGAAAATTATGCATTTGATGTAATGAATGTAGATTATGCTGCTATGAGAGAAATGGTAAAACCATTAAAGGAATTAATGGAAAAAACAGACAAAGTGAGAATAGTTGCACCTAATACTGATATCACATTTTCAATCAGAGATATTCCAGTAATTCCATGCTGCGGAACAGCAAATATACCAGATGGAGAAATTTATACAGCGCCTGTGAAAGACAGCGTGAATGGTATTATTACCTATAATACACCTTCTCCATATCAAGGGAATGTTTTCAATAATGTATCATTAACTTTCGAAAATGGAAAAATAGTAAAATGCAATTGTAATGGTGATAATCAAAAATTAGAAGAAATTTTTGACACTGATGAAGGAGCTAGATATATAGGAGAATTTGCAATCGGACTTAATCCTATGATTTTAGATCCTATGGGGGATATTTTATTCGATGAAAAAATTATTGGCAGCATTCATTTTACTCCAGGAAGAGCATATAAAGATGCTTTCAATGGAAATAAATCGGCAATTCATTGGGACATGGTTTTAATAGAAAGAGAAGAATATGGTGGAGGAGAGCTATATTTTGATGATAAATTAGTGAGAAAAAATGGAATTTTTGTATTACCAGAATTAGAACATTTAAATTATGATTTAAAATAGTCTAGGAATCAAAACTTCTTCATATACTCTATTAGGTGATATCATGAAGAAGTTTTTTGAATGCATAGGAATGATTAGTCTCGTTTGTGTCAGTTTCTTTTTTACAGAGAAAACAGCACGTGTAGTAAAAGAAACCGATGAAATTATGGTTGAAATCAAAAAAGCATCAGAAACCCATATCAATAAAAGTATAGATGCAGTTATAAAAGAGGATACAATCATTCCTGGTATTTATGGTGGCGTTATTGATGAAGGAAAAAGCTATGAAAAAATGAAACGAGTAGGTTCTTATCAAGAAAATTTACTGGTATATAAAAAAATAATGCCATCTATATCAATCGAAAAGAATTTTGATAAATATATTATTTCAGGAAATCCAAAAAAGAATATGGCTACATTACTTTTTTTAGTCAAAGACAATGATGATACAACCAAAATAGAAAATATATTAAAACAAAAAAATGTAAAAGCAAGTTTTTTTGTTGATGGAAACTGGTTTGAAAACCATAATGATAAAATATATGAATGGATTAACAAAGACCATACTGTAGGAAATTTAAGCTATCATATGGATTATACAAATAGTTCTTTTGTATGGATGGATACAATTATCAAAAGAGTAGGCAATCAGCAAGTTAGTTTCTGTTATAATGAAAAACCAAACAAAGAAGCATTAAAAATATGTGCAATGAATAAAAATTACACAGTTAGACCAACAATAGTAGTTTCTAAATCTCCATTGTCAGAAATAAAGGAAAACTTAAAAGCAGGTAGTATTATTGCTCTCCCAATCAATCAAACAGTAGAAAAAGAATTGCCAATTATAATTGAATATATTAAAGGAAAAGGGTATAAATTAGAAAATCTATATCATCATTTAGAAGAGAGCAATGAATCGTAAGAAAATTCTATAAAATAGAATTTTTTTTGATTTAAAGAAGAATTATGTTGACGAACAAATGTATAGATTGGTATACTAGAAGTAGAAAGAAATTAGAACAAATAAGTTTAAATATTCATTCTTTTTTTGTTATACTAATAGGAGGTGCATTATGATCATCAAAGAAGTAATAGTAAATGATTATTTAACCAAATCGAACCTTCCTTCTAGTGATTATGTTATTAATCCTTATATTGGTTGTCTTCATGGGTGCAAATATTGTTATGCATCTTTTATGAAAAGATTTACAGGACATAAAGAAGACTGGGGAACATTTATTGATATTAAAAAAAGTGATAAAAAAATTAATTTAGATAAGATAAGCAAGAAGTCTGTTTTTTTATCATCAGTTACAGATTGTTACAATCCAATAGAAGAAGAATATAAAATAACAAGAAAAATTTTAGAACAATTAGTTAACTCAGATTGTTATTTATCAATTTCCACAAAATCAAAGTTGATTTTAAGGGATATTGATTTGTTACAAAAAATAAAAAATGTAACAGTAAGTGTTTCCATAAATACATTAAACGAAGAATTTAAAAAGGATATGGATAATGCTAGTACAATAAAGGAACGGTTTGAAACCTTAAAAGAATTACATAAAAACGGAATCCATACAGTTTTATTTATGTCTCCAATTTTTCCTTATATTACAGAATGGAGAGAAATTATAGAAAAGTCAAAAAACTATGTAGATCAATATTGGTTTGAAAATCTCAACTTAAGAGGACAATACAAAAAAGATATAATGGATTATATAGCAGAAAAATATCCTAACTACTATGACAGATATATAGAAATTTACATAAAAAAGAAGAATGAATATTGGGAAAACTTAGCAAAAGAGATCGATGAATACTGTAAGAATAACAATATCCATTATGTAAATTATTTTTATCATGACGAATTGGTAAAGAGAAAAAAGGAAAACTTAGAACCATAATTGACAAGTCAATTATAAAACAAATGGAAGGTATAGAGGTGGTAAAATGCAGGATAAATTGAAAATATTATTAGAGCAATTAGAAATAAATGAGGAAAGCAAAACTTTTTTTGAAGGAGGAATGTTAGAGAGGATCAAATGTAATAAGCAAATTATGAGTTATAGTTTTGAAATAACACTAAAAAAGTTATTGCCTCCAGAATTGGCTTATTTTTTCCTAGACCGCTTGCATCAAACATTTGAAAATATTGGAAAAGTAGCTGCAACATTTAAAATAGAAGAAATAGAAGCTGAAAAAGTGAAAGAATATTATAGTTATTTATTAGAAAAATATAGTGAGAATGCTGCTAGCTTAGAAGTTTTAAAAGACTATAATCCAGAATATCAAAATGATATTTTAACAATTGTAGTTGGAAATAAAGTAGAACAAATGAAACTAGAAGGACTAGAACCTTATTTTCTAGAAGATTTAGGAAAAGTTGGGATAAATATATCTATAGTAATTAATGTAAATAGTGATATTAATAGTGAAGTAGAAAAAGAAATAGAAGCAGAAAGGCTAGCTTCTATTAATGAAGAATTATTAAATAGACCAGAACCAGCAGTAGAACAAGCAGAAGAACCAAAAAAGAAATTTATTCCAAAAGATTTTAAAAGAAAACCTTTAATTCAAGAACCAGATAATCCAGATGTAATTATGGGTACATTGATTGAAACTGAAGTTACAGAATTAAGACAAATTGCAGGAGAAGTAGCAAACGTTACAATAGAAGGTTATATCTTTGGGATAGAAGTTCGTGAAACAAAAACTGAGCTTAAAATTATTACTTTAAAGATTACAGACTATACTGATAGTATTTATGGAAAAATATTTGTAAATGATGAAGAGGAATTTAAAATAATTTCAAAACAAATAAAAGCTGGAAAATGGTTTAAATTTAAAGGGGCTATCAAAAATGATGTTTACAGTAAAGAGCTCACATTTTCTATTAAGGATATTAACGTATTAAAAAAAGAAGTTTCAAAAAGAATTGACGATGCTCCTACTAAAAGGGTAGAACTTCATGCGCATACTTTTATGAGTCAAATGGATGGATTAGTAGACGAATCTAAATTAGTAAAGCAGGCAATAGAATGGGGCCATAAAGCAATTGCAATCACAGATCATAATGGTGTTCAAGCATTTCCACATGTTTATAATATGGTAAGAGATTATAACAAAGGAAAAGAAGATAATGAAAAATTTAAAGCTTTATATGGAACAGAACTTACAATGGTTGATGATGAAGTAAAAATTGTAGTAAGACCAAATGATAGTCGTTTATTAGATAATACTTATGTTGTTTTTGACTTTGAAACGACTGGATTTAATGCTGGTGGAGGAGACACTGTTATTGAAATAGGAGCTGTCAAAATATTAAATGGAGAAATTATTGATAAATATGATGAATTAATTAATCCAGGAAGACCACTTCCTAAAAAAATTACAGAAGTAACAAGCATTACAGATGATATGTTACAAGATAAAGACAATGAAGAAAATGCAATGAAACGATTTATAGAGTGGTATGGAGATCTTCCAATGGTAGCTCATAATGCGAAATTTGATGTTTCCTTCCTAGAAATGGCTTATCAGAAATATAATTTAGGTGAATATACAAATACTGTTATTGATACATTAGAATTATCTCGTACTATGGATAGCTCTTTTGGAAGACACAGTCTTTCAGCATTAGTAAAACGTTATGATGTTCCTTTTGATGAAGAATCTCACCATAGAGGAGATTATGATGCTGAAGCAACAGCTTATGTATTTCATAAAATGATGAAAAAATTAGAAGGGATGAATTTTGAAAAAATCTCTGATTTAGATAAACTTGTATCCAAAGATGAAATTCATAAATATGGACGAACATACCATATTAATTTAATTGCACAAAATAAAGTTGGATTAAAAAATTTATTTAAAATTGTGAGTCTTGCCAATACGAAATATTTATATAAAACCCCTAGAATTCTAAGAAGTGAAATTGCGAGACTTCGAGAAGGAATCTTAGTGGGAAGTGGTTGTTATGAAAGTGAAGTTTTTACAGAAGGAAGAAGTAAAAGTGATGAAGAATTAAGCAACATCATAAAATTCTATGACTACGTAGAAGTACAGCCTCCTGAAGTCTATAGTCACTTATTACAAATGAATGATTTTGCGAATGAAGCAGAACTCCTAGAACATTTAAAAAAGGTAATTCGTGTTACAGAAGAAGCTGGAAAACTAGTAGTAGCAACAGGAGATGTGCATCATTTAAATAGAGATGATAAAATCTATAGAAGTATTATTGTAAATCAAAAAGTTCCAGGAGGAGGAAGACATCCTCTAGCTCGTAATAATATCAAAGAAATTCCATGTCAACATTTTAGAACAACTCGCGAAATGGTAGAAGATTTTTCTTTCTTAGATGATGAAACAATAAAAAGAATTGTTATTGATAATCCTAATAGAATAGCGGATATGTGTGAGATTATAGAAGTAATTATAGAAACAGGGGGGGTTCCATTTTCCCCAAAAATTGATAAATCAGTAGAAACTGCTACAGAACTCGTTTATACAAGAGCAGGTGACTGGTATGGAGATCCACTTCCGCAAAATATAGAAGAACGTATTGCAACAGAGCTTTATGGAGATGGAGTATTAAAAGCAATTAAAGAAAATATGAAAAAAGAGGGAATAGAAGAAGGAGAAGCATTTACGAAAGAAGCTTTAAAAAGACTTCATGATATTATTCTAGAAGGATTTGAACCAATAAAAAGTTTACTTCGAGAAAATATTAAAGAAAGTAGTGAAGAAGAATTAACGCCTGAAGATTTAGAAAAAAAAGTGAAAAAAAGTTTAGGTGGAATTATTGGAGGAGGTTTCGACGTAATTTATTTAATTGCTCAGAAACTTGTAAAACATTCAAATGATGATGGATATTTAGTTGGCTCACGTGGATCAGTAGGTTCATCCTTTGTTGCAACTATGATGGGAATTACAGAAGTAAATCCTTTGCCAGCACATTATAGATGTTTGAATTGTAAATGTAGTATTTTTGAGGATGAAGAAGGAAAAGCGTTGGGTGCTAGTTATTCTAGTGGATTTGATTTGCCCGATAAGGTTTGTCCAAATTGTGGTGAAAACATGTATAAAGACGGCCAGGATATGCCATTTGCGACATTCTTAGGATTTAATGCAGACAAAGTACCTGATATAGACTTAAATTTTTCTGATTTAAATCAAGCTTCAGCTCATGATTATACCAAAGTCCTATTTGGGGTAGATAATGTATATCGTGCTGGAACTATCGGTACAGTAGCAGAAAAAACAGCTTTTGGTTTTGTAAAAGGATATTTAGAAGAGAAAAATTTGATTATGAGAGGCGCAGAAATAGAACGTATTGCAATGGGATGTACTGGAGTAAAAAGGACAACAGGTCAACATCCAGGTGGAATCGTTGTTATTCCTGGATATATGGATGTGTTTGATTTTACCCCATTCCAATACCCAGCAGATGATGTTACTGCAGCTTGGAGAACAACACATTTTGATTATCACGCGATTGATCAAGATGTATTGAAACTAGATATTTTAGGACATTCAGATCCAACTCAACTTCGTATGATTCAGGATTTAACTGGAATGGACATTACAAAAGTACCATTAGATGATAAAGAAACAATGGCGATTTTCTTGTCACCAGAACCATTAGGCGTAACAGAAGATAAAATCATGTGTCCAACAGGAACACTTGGAATTCCGGAATTTGGAACTCCATTTACAATTGGAATGTTAGTGGATACAAAGCCAAAAACTTTCTCAGAATTAATCAAAATTTCAGGTCTTTCTCATGGTACTGATGTATGGCTTGGAAATGCTCAAGAATTAATTCGAAATAAAGTTGTACCATTTAAAGATGTTATTGGGTGTCGTGATGATATCATGGTTTATTTGATGTATAATGGTGTTGAACCAATTAAGGCTTTTAAAATTATGGAGTTTGTTCGTAAAGGAAAAGCAAGTAAAGATCCTGATACATGGGCAGGACATGTAGAAACCATGAAAAATGCTGGAATAGCAGATTGGTTTATTGGATCCTGTGGAAAGATAAAATACATGTTCCCAAAAGCACACGCAGCAGCTTATGTTATTAGCGCTTTTCGTATTGCATGGTTTAAAGTACACATGCCTGTTATTTATTATGCAACTTATCTTTCAGCACGAATTACAGATTATGATATTGACGCAATGATTGAAGGGTATGATGCCATTAAACGAAAAATGCAAGAAATAGCAAATAAAGGATATGATGCAACAAATAAGGATGCAGCAGTACTAGAAACTTTGAAAATAGCGCTTGAAGCAACAGCTCGTGGTATGAAGTTTGCTCCAATAGACTTAAACAAAAGTGAAGCAACTACATTTGTAGTAGAAGGGGAGGATACAATGATCCCTCCATTCTCTACGATTGACGGTCTTGGAGATACAGTTGCTAAAACACTTGTAGAAGAAAGGAAGAAACATCCATTTATGAATATTGAGGATGTAGCTAAGAGAGGAAAAGTATCAGCAACTTTAATGGATAAAATGAAAATGATGGGAATTTTTGATGGAATGGATGAATCTAGTCAATTAAGCTTATTTTAGAATGTCTTTATGACATTCTTTTTGTATAGTAAATTATATTTTAATGATTTCTCTTTTTAATATAATTATTTTTTAGTATAATAAAAATAGAGGTGAAATAGATGAATCTTGTGAAAGATATTAATCCTAATATATTTAGGGAATACGATTTAAGGGGAATTTATCCAGAAGATATAACAGAAGATGTAGCATATACTTTAGGAAAAAGTTTTGGAACTTACATTAAGCAGTTTGGGCATGAGAAAACAGTTGTTGGGCATGACAATCGATTGTCATCACCATCCTTGTCAGAAGCTTTAATAAAAGGAATTTTAGAAACTGGCATAGACGTTATTAATCTAGGACTTGTAACTACTCCAATGTATTATTTTGCAAAATATCATTTGGAAATATACTCTGGTATTATGATTACTGCTAGTCATAATCCAAAAGAATACAATGGTTTTAAAATGTCCTTTTCAAAAGTAGGAAATGCTTATGGAGAGCAAATTCAAGCATTTCGTGAATTTACACACGCTCTAAATTTTGACGAAGGAAAAGGAACTGAGGTCAAACTTGATTTAAAAAATAGTTACTTAAAACTTTTAAAAAATTCTGTTGATTTTGGAAGCAGAAAAATAAAAGTTGTTGTAGATTGTGGAAATGGAACAGGTTCTATTATTATTAAGGATGTTTTGGAAATGCTACCGATTGAATATGAACTGTTATATTCAGAAAGTGATGGCAATTTTCCGAATCATCATCCTGATCCAAGTGTAGCTTCCAATATGGTAGATTTAGGAAATAAAGTTCGAGAATTAAAATATGATTTTGGAATTGGAATAGATGGAGATGCTGATAGGGTAGGAATTGTTGATGAAAATGGAAAAGTAATTCCTACTGATTTGGTAATGGCCATTATATACAGATATTTATATCCAAACATGAAAAATAAAAAAGCTTTATTTGATGTCAAATGTTCAAAAGCATTAATTGATGATTTAGAAGAACAGGGAATAGAACCCATTATGTATCGAACAGGAAATTCTTATACGAATATGAAAATGCAAGAAGGGGACTTTGATTTTGGAGGAGAATACTCTGGACATATTTTCTTTAGAGATAAATTTCCGGGATTTGATGATGGAATTTATGGAGGACTTCGAATGATAGAAATTTTATCTTATAGTGATAAAAACTTTAGTGATTTGTTAGAAGGAATTCATGAGTATTACTCAACAGAAGAAATAAAAATTGCAGTAACAGATGAAACGAAATTTGATATTGTAGAAAAAGTAAAAGAATATGCCTTATCTAAAAATTATTCTATTATTACATTAGATGGAGTACGTGTCTCTTTTGATGATGGTTGGGCTTTAGTAAGGGCCTCAAACACAGGACCAAATTTAACCATACGTTTTGAAGCGATTTCCGAAGAACGATTAATGGAACTCCAAAATGAATTTATAAATGTGATAGAAACTTCTAGAAAATAGAAGTTTCTTTTGTTATAGGAGATATGCTAGCATTTAAATTATTTTTCTTGTATAATGAAACTAGGTGATAAAATGGCAAAAATAATATTAGTGGATGGAAATAATCTTTTATTTAGAAGTTATTATGCAACAGCATATACAGGAAACTTTATGAAAAATAGCAAGGATTTTCCGACAAATGCCTTATTTGGATTTACAAACATGATGAACAAAATCATTTTAGAAGAAAAACCAACTCATATCATGGTTGCTTTTGACAAGGGGAAAACCTTTAGACACGAAAAATATACGGATTATAAAGGTGGCAGAATTGAAACTCCAAACGAATTAAAAATGCAATTTCCAGTGGCAAAACAATTGCTAGCTGAAATGGGAATTACATCTTTTGAAATTGATAATTATGAAGCCGATGATATCATAGGAACGTTTGCGCGTTATTGTGATGAAAAACCAGAATGGATTGGAACAATTATTAGTAGTGATAAAGACTTACTTCAATTAATTAGTCATGATGTAGATATGAAGTTATTAAAACAAAAAGATTATATCCGCTATAATTATGAATCATTTTTTGAAGATTATGGAATTGTACCAGAACGAATGATAGATTTAAAATCTTTAATGGGAGATAGTTCAGATAATATTCCAGGAGTAAAAGGAATTGGAGAAAAAACAGCTCTAAAATTATTACAAGAATATGGAACATTAGATGGAATTTATGAAAGCATAGATAAAATTGGAGTCAAAACAGCTCAAAAATTAGAAGAAGAAAAAGAAAAAGCTTACATGAGTTATGATTTGGCAACGATATATAAAGAAGTTCCAATTCCATTCAACCCAGAAGAGCTTGTTTATAGAGGTAATCAAAAAGGTTTAAATGACTTATATGAAGAATTAGAATTCTATTCTTTTATAAAGAAAAATAAAAAAGAAGAATTAGATAAAAAATCTTTAGATATCGAAATTTTAACAGATTTGGAAAATGTGAATTTAAATGGAGAAGTAGCTGTTTATTTAGAACTTTTTGGAACTAACTATCACACTGCAGAACCATTAGGATTGGGAATATATAATAGAGATAAAGCCTTTTATATTTCAATTGATACGTTAAAAAAATATCCTGAATTTTTAAAAGATAATCCAAAATATACATATGATTTTAAAAAAAATATTGTTGTTTTAAAAAAAGTTGGAATTAATTTTGAAAATTGTATTTTTGATACGATGATTGCAGCCTATTTACTAGAATACAATGCAAAAGAAGATATTGCCTATTTAGCCAATCAATTTGATTATGATATTTTCTTCTATGAGTCTATTTTTGGAAAAAACAAAAAACAGGAAAAACCAAATGAAGAAATTATTGCATATCATGCTGTTATGAAAGCAAAATTTATTTATGAGACAAAAGAATTATTTCAAAATAAATTAGAAAAAGAAGAAATGTGTTCTTTATATTATGACATTGAATTACCACTTTCCATTGTACTTGCAGATATGGAATATACAGGAGTATATGTAAGTCGTGAAACAATAGAAGAAATGGGAAAAGAAATAAAAGCCAAAATCGATTTATTACAGGAAGAAATTTATAAGCAAGCAGGATGTGAATTTAATATATCATCTCCAAATCAATTAGGTGAGATTTTATTTGATAAATTAGAGTTACCACATGGAAAAAAAGGAAAGAAAGGGTACTCAACGGCAGTAGATGTTTTAAAGAAACTTCAAGGGACACATCCAATTATTGATGCAATTATGGAATTTCGAACATTAACAAAATTATATACAACTTATGTAGAAGGACTTAAAAATTCAATCATGGGAGATTCAAAAATCCATACAATTTATATGCAAGCAACAACTAGAACAGGAAGATTATCTTCAATAGAACCAAATCTTCAAAATATTCCAGCAAGAAATGAATATGGAAAAATTATTAGGAAAGCATTTATTCCAAGTAAAGATTCTATTATTTTAAGTAGTGATTACTCTCAAATAGAATTAAGAATGTTAGCTCATATTGCAGATGTAGAATCTTTAAAAAAGGCATTTCATGAAAATATTGATATTCATACAAAAACAGCAAGTGACTTATTTAAAACTCCATTAGAAGAAGTAACAAATCAACAGAGAAGAATGGCAAAAGCTGTTAATTTTGGAATTATATATGGGATTAGCAGTTTTGGACTATCAGAAAATTTAAGTATTCCTCCAAAAGAAGCCAAAGAATTTATAGACAATTATTTGCTTACTTATCCTGGTATTAAAGATTATATGGATAAAATTGTAGATCAAGCATATCAAGATGGATATGTAAAAACCTTATTGGGAAGAAAGAGATTACTACCAGAACTGAAAAATCCAAATTATATGATACGAAATAGTGGGGAGAGAATGGCTTTAAATACTCCGATTCAAGGAACAAGTGCAGACTTAATAAAAAAAGCAATGGTAGATATTTATAAAGAATTTGAAAAACAAAATATCAAAAGTAAAATGATATTACAAGTGCATGATGAGCTTGTATTTGATTGCTTATTAGAAGAAAAAGAAAAAGTGATTTCTATTGTGTCTGAAAAAATGGATCAAGTTTATCCTTTATCAATTCCACTAGAAGTAGATATAGAATATGGAGATAATTGGTATGAGGCCAAATAAAGTTGACTTATTTTTAGAACTATTTTATAATGAATGGACATATATTAAAGTACTACTTGTTAGTACTTTTTCATGAGGTGAAATAAATGGATAAAGTAACAAAAGTAATGGGAGTTAGTATTATTACAAATATCTTTCTTTCTATTGTAAAAATTATAACAGGATTAATTGGAAAAAGTAGTGCCTTAATTGCAGATGGAATTCATTCTTTCAGTGATTTATCAACAGATTTTATTGCGATTATAGGAAACTATTTATCTAGAAAACCAGCCGATGAAAAACACCCATATGGACATGGAAAAATAGAATATATTACTAGTATCATCATTAGTTTGGTGATATTATTCCTAGGAGGATCAATTATTTATAATTCAATTCAAAAAGACATTGTAATTCCTAGTATGATGGTAGCAATCATTAGTTTTTTAACAATTGCTTTAAAATTTCTATTATCTAGATATCTTATTAAAAAAGGAAAAGAATATAAAAATAATATCTTACTTGCAAGTGGATATGAAAGTAGTACTGATGTAATTAGTTCTATTGTAGTATTTATATCTGTATTATTAATGCAATTATCAAATATATTTGGAATTTTTAAATATGCTGACATGATAGCTAGTATTGTTGTAGGATTGTTAATTATTAAAATTGGTTATCATATTTTAAGTGATAATGTAAGTATTATTCTAGAAGAGAGAGAAACTAATTCTGAATATTTAGATCATTTAAAAAATATTATATTAGAAAAAAAAGATATTCATCAAATAGATGATTTGCTAGTTTTAAAATATGGATCTTATTATAAATTGGTAGCTGAAGTCAGTGTAGACCCAAATCTCTCTATTATGAAAGCGCATCAATATATTCATGAAGCAGAAAATCGTCTTAGAATATTTGATCCTAGAATCCTTTATGTAACAATTCATATTAATCCATATCAGAATTATAAATTAGTAAAAGCAACAAAAAGCGATTTTGAACAAATTAACCAATATCGATTAAAAACAATTATTACAGAAGGAAATCCTGATATAGAAGAGCAAAAAAGAATTGAAAAATATATAAAAGAAACCTTAAAAAAACATTTGAATAATTATTTTATGATCATTGTTGATGGGAAAAAAGTAGGAACGGTTGGATATTATAAGGAAGATCTAGAAACGATTTTAATTGAAGAACTTTATTTAGAAGAAGCTTATCGAAATTGTAAAATAGGAACATCTATTTTGAAGCAGATTATGGAAGAGCACAAAGACAAAAAAATCATTCTTTGGGTATATAAGAATAACAAAATAGCGATTTCTTTATATCAACATTTAGGATTTCAAAAAATAGAGGAAACAGAAGAGAGAATAAAAATGAGAAAATGACTTGACAATACTTTTTAGAAAGTGCTACAATGAACTCATAAATCGTGGATGAAGACTAGTAATAGTAAATCTTTTTGTAGAGAGTTCATGGCAGGTGAAAATGGACAAAAGAAATACTATGAATCTACTTCAGAGAGAAATGTAAACATTTCCGGGAAGACCGTTATCAAAATTAAGTTAGACTTATATTAGGATGGTACCGCATCAAATGCTCCTAATGTTGGTCTTTTTTTATTAGAAAAAGGAGAGATAATATGTTAGATATTAAATTTTTAAGAGATAATAAAGAAGCGGTGAAAGAAAATTTAAAAAAGAAATTTCAAGAAGAAAAATTACCACTTGTTGATGAAGTAAGTGAAAAGTATGACAGAAAAAGAAGTTTACAACAACAGATTGATGATTTAAGAAAAGAAAGAAATGAAACTTCTTCGCTTATTGGTGGATTAATGAAAGATGGTAAGAAAGAAGAAGCAGATGGAAAAAAGAAACGTGTTGTAGAAATTAATAATTCTTTGGTTGATTTAGAAAAAGAAGCAGAAGAATTGGATATTCAAATTAAAAAGATAATGATGGTAATTCCACAAATGATAGATGCATCTGTGCCAATCGGAAAAGATGATAGTGAAAATGTAGAAAATGAAAAATTTGGTGAGCCAGTAATTCCAAGCTATGAAATACCCCATCATGCGGATATATGTGCAAAACTTAATGGGATTGATAAAGAAAGTGCTGGAAGGACATCAGGGAATGGTTTTTATTATTTGATGGGAGATGTAGCTAGACTTCATTCGGCTATGATTTCTTATGCAAGGGACTTTATGATTGATAAAGGATTTACTTATTGTGTTCCTCCATTTATGATTAGGAGTGACGTTGTAACTGGTGTTATGTCATTTACAGAAATGGAAAATATGATGTACAAAATAGAAAATGAAGATTTGTATTTGATTGGTACTTCTGAGCATTCTATGATTGGTAAATTTAAAGATCAAATTGTAAAAGAAGAAGAATTGCCAATAGCTATGACTTCATATAGCCCTTGTTTTAGAAAAGAAGTTGGCTCTCATGGTATAGAGGAAAGAGGTTTATATCGCGTTCATCAATTTGAAAAACAAGAAATGGTAGTTCTTTGCAAACCAGAAGATGCAATGAACTGGTATCATAAAATGTGGTCATATACAGTAGAATTTTTTAGAAGCCTAGATGTTCCTGTTAGAACATTAGAATGTTGTAGTGGAGATTTAGCAGATCTTAAAGTAAAATCTTGTGATGTGGAAGCATGGAGTCCAAGACAACAAAAATATTTTGAAGTCGGTTCTTGTTCTACGTTAGGCGATGCTCAAGCAAGAAGACTTTCCATTCGTGCCAAAGGAGAAAATGGAAACTACTTAGTTGCAACTTTGAACAATACTGTTTTAGCGACTCCAAGAGGTTTAATTGCTGTATTAGAAAATAATTATATGGAAGATGGAAGTATTAAAGTTCCAGAAGCTTTAAGACCATATATGGGTGGAAAAGAAGTTCTTGTCCCTAAAAAATAACGTAGTTGTATTTCTGAAACAGAAGTTTTATACGTAAATTAAATTTACTATATTTTGTTTTGATAAACAAAATTAGTTTAAAGAAAATATTTGTATAAATAAAAAGAAACAGTTTTTACTGTTCAGACTGTTGACAAAGTGGTATATTCAAAAAGAATATGCTACTTTTTTTATCTTGATTCTTATAATTTTTTCCATTTTTAACAAAACAAGTGAAATAATGTCATTATTTGGAGACTTTTTCCATCTCCAAATTGCCATTTTCTTTAAATTATGACACGCAAAAATCATCGTGGCATTTTGCTCATTTTTTAATACTCCACGTACCCTGCTAAATCGAAGACCATGCTGTTCTTTACAATCTCCAAACGTTCTTTCTATTGTCTCTTTCCTAAGTGGATAATTATCTTTCCATATTTTCGTATATCTATTTTCATTTGCTTGTTCTTTATAT
>JAAWCI010000008.1 GCA_022793145.1 Bacilli bacterium
AATTATACCAATATAGTAATAATTAAAATACCCATTTATATGTCCATTTATAAGGCTTCTATACCTTTTTATGATGTCCTTTTTTTAGGATACCTTCTTCTTTAAATGTCCAGATTTATGGGTACATTATATTTTTTCCCTCTTTTATTCCTTCTTTTTTTCCTTCTTCTCTCCCTTCTCTTATTCCTTCCTCTCGACCTTCCATTAATCCTATTCTTTTTGCTTCTTCTCTAAGCCCTGATGTTTCAAATTCAAAAGTAGTTTCTATCATATATTTCTCCTCCTTTAACTTCTGATAGGTTTTTATATCTAAATTATATATCACTATTTTTTCTACTGCGTCTTTAAACTTTCCATCTTGATATAAACTTTCTAATATATTTAAAGCTTCTTCTTTTGAATATTTGTCCAATACATACAATTTCGCCCAGTCATAATCATATCCTTTTTTTACTTTTAAAGCCTCTTGTATATTCCACACTACTATTTCTGATAAATAGTCAAATTCTTCTTTTAATTTTCTCTCTATTTCAGAATATTTTTTTAAAACCTGTTTTTCTCCATCTTCATAATTTAAAATTAAATACACTTTAATTGGTTTTATCTCATAATAGCTTTCCTTAAACTCTTGCGTTGCATATAATATTGACACATATCGTTTTAATCTTTTCTTAAAATCATTCAAATTTTTATTTTGCATTTCTATCAATAATATATTATCTTTTGTTTCTGCAATCAAATCACAGATTCCACATTTTAAATTAACATTATCTCTTACTAGTTCCTTATCTCTAAAACACTCAATATCAAATATTTCTTCTTGAAACAATGTTCGTATCATATTCTTCAACTGATTTTTATCTTTATACACATTCTTAAAACTCCTATCAAAACGAAGCCCATAAATTGTACTAATATCTAGATTATTTCTAATCTTTTGTACTAAATCTTCCATTTTTACCTCCTCGTCTTTGGAAGATCTACTATCTACATTATAATAGTTATCCATACTATTGTCAAATAGATAATAATCTTCTGCTTCAATAGTATTATTCTACATATTAAGTACAAATTCCTAACATAAAAAAATTTAACAAAAAAAGAGTGCTGATCACTCTTCCCATAGTATTTTATTGTTCGATAACTATTACTATGTAGTCTGTAATGGTACATATCAGTAAAAATATGTAGCCATTTCTATTTTGTCCTAACTACACTATTTTATTCGCATCTTTTTTATAACCTTCTGTATTAATTGCAATTCCAACTACTAAAATATAAGAGAGAATATAGACCCACATCATTAATACAATAATATTAGATAAGCTTCCATAAAAAATGTCATAATTTGTAAAGTTTGCTACATAATAAGAATAAATTGCTGTAACAAGTGACCATGCTAAAGTTGTAAAAATAGCACCATTATTTACATAGCGGCTTGGAATTCGTTCATCTGGTGCCATTGTATAAATCATTTTCACCAAAAAGAAAATACAGAAAAATGCAATTGGCCACTTCAAAAATACAAACAAATAATATACAGACTTACTAACTTGTCTCATAAATTCTAAATCTAATATAAACTTAACAATAATATTTCCAAAAGCCAAGAATACAACAACAAAGAAAAATAAACTAACCATAAGAATCGTTAAAAATAAAGCTTTTATTCTTCTTTTTAAAAATTCTGAATGTGGTATTTCATATAAAATATTAGAAGTTAAAATAAGAGAATGTGCTCCATTCGATGCTACAATAAATCCTGTAATCATATAAAAAATAATATTTCCATCAATTCCCTTTCCTTCAATAAATGGAAGTAGCACTTTGGTAACTTCCTTTGGAAGTGTAGAAAGCAAAAAATCAACCAAAGAATCGATAGAAATAGAAAAATATGAAGCGATAAAACCAATTAATGTAATAATAGGAACAATAGATAGTACAAAAAAGAAGGCCAAATTGCCTGGTAAAACTCTCATTTCTGGTTTCATAGTTACTTGATATAAGTTTTTAATAAGAGTTTTTATCTGCTTCATTGGAACCTCCTAATTGTTAAGTTCTTCTTTATTGTTTCGCATATCTAATGTTGCCTCATTTACAGCATCATCAATTGTTTTAATTGCATCATTGATCATACTATAACCACTCGCTGCTCCAAACCCATGAGAAAGCTCTTTTAATTCTTTATTTAATTTTCGATTATAAGCAACCACTTGTTTTTCATCATAACCTACCAAATAAATTAAGAATTCGTTTCCATTTGTTCTAATAATATCACTATTTTCTATTTGACCACGAATTAAAATATTTGCAGCCTCTTTAATAACATTATCCCCTTCTTGATGGCCATAATTATCATTAATGTAAGCAACATTGTTTAAATCAACAATAATGATAGCTTGTGGATATACTTCTGAACTATCCCACTTTTCAATATTATCGTTTAAATATACACGATTTTTTAAAGATGTCAAGGAATCAATATAACGCAATTTATCCTCTTTAGAGATTTTTTTGTTTTTATTTTTTCCTTTTCCTAATTTTAAATATCCTACAATTGCAATTGCAAAAATGCTGAATGCAGAAAAGAATATTAATAAGCGACTTCCATCTAAAGATACTTTATCTTCTTTTGATAAACTATAAAAACTATCATTTAATATATCTTTTTCATTTACAAAAGATAAATAAAAGTTAAATAGTTCTCCAAATACTTTATTATCCTTGATATCACGAATAACAAATCCGTAATCTTCCTCTAAAGACTCCATATAATCAATTTTATATTTTTTTAATTTGCTATCTTTATAGTATTTATAATTCTCATAATCAATTGCTATTATACTATCATTTTTAACTTTTTTTAGTAATTGATCTAAAGAATCATATTCATCAACCTTTACATTACTTGCTTTTAAGTAATAAGATATAATGGAATTCTTTAGAGTCATTACTTTTTTTCCTTCTAAAGAAGCTAATGAATTAACTGTTAATAATTCACTATTATGAGATACAATAACTACTTTTTCATCATAAGTAGACACTGTATTGATGACATCTAAGTTATATTTCATTGGCTCATAATTATCAAACATTAAGTCAATTTTGTTGGCATTAAAATCTTTTACCATACTAGAAATATTACTATATTCTTGGAATGATATTTCGATATCGGCTAAAAGAGATAATTTTTTTAAGAAGCTGCTGTTATAACCACGTAATTTTGATCCTACCATAATATCATATGGAGCATCATTAACAAATCCATATACATAACGTTTCCCTTTAAATTTTGCTTTCTCTTTATCATCAATATCTTTAAAATTAAAGTAAGTTGAAGATACATAATTATTATAAGAATCTTCATAATTTTCATTGTGCCATTTTTGATAATACTTTTTCAAAATGGTATTTAATCGTTCTGTTTTCCCAAGTCTTAATACATAATAAATTGGATATTCTGTAATGTTATAAGAAATAATAAAATTATTTTTAATAATAGTTTCTAAATAAGTAGTTTTTGGAAGTGCAATAGCTTCTGTTTCTGTTCCTACACTTGCAACCAAATCTTCTACCTTATCATATGTTTTTAATGTAATAACACTTCCTTGTAAATATTTATTAATACTATCTAAATCAGAATTTAATACCCCTAAAGTAATTCCTTTCACATCTGATAATTTATTATATTTTACATTTTCCTTTGTTATTATTGCATAACAATCTTCATAAAATAGCAAATCATTTTTCATAAGCTGATTCGTTGCCATAATAGAATATTCTGTTTTTGGCTTTTCTGTTGCTGTAATTGAAACTTTATTAAATGAAAGTCCTGTATCTTTTTCTAAAGAGTTTAAAAAATCAAATATTAACCCACTACCATTATAGTTCAACACTGGTACTTGATTTACTATTGATAAATCAATCAATTTATTTTTATTGCTTTCTATCCAACGATTTTCCAATATCGTTAAAGTTGTGTCCTTATCGGGTCTATTTAAAACATAGTAGCCTATTCCAAAAATGAAAAGCGCTAACATAATAAGAACACTCATAATGACAATATTCTTTTTTTTCATAAAAACCTCCATTTAGCCCCTACCATACAAATTCAGAACTCGTTCTATGTTTATACCCATTTATTGGATATCCTTCACTCTCTGCTTCATTACATGTAACAAAAATTTGAATATCATAAAAAGTTTTTTCTTCATTATTTAAAGTAGCTAAAATTGGCTCTGCTACTTTTTTAGAGTTCTCTATAGTTGTATTTGGTGCTACATCAACTGTGTAATTGATGGTTCTTCCCTCAACACGATAAGTCACTTTTTTGACAAATTCATTCTTTTTTATCTCAGTACTTATCTTATCTAATGTTTCATTTTTAAGCCCTATTTTTTCAATTCCATCTAATCTATTACCATAGATTGTTCCTTCATTCCCTGATCCTAATATTTGGCGTACAAAAATAAAAAGTACAATTCCTATAATCAAAAAAATGATAAGTATAATAATTGCTATAATATGACGTTTTAAAAACTTTAAAACAGATGCCATTTTATCACCCCATTTGTATTCTCATTATACTATATTTCTTTTTTTCTCGCAAATTATAAATTTTCTAAAACTTCTACCAATAATTTATTAACCAAAGCTGGATTTGCTTGTCCTTTAGAAGCTTTCATAATTTGTCCCATTAAATATTTTATAGCTCTATCTTTTCCTGCTTTAAAATCAACTATTGATTCTGGATTCTGAGCAATTACTTGATTAATCAGTTCTAATAAAGAATCATTATCACTAATCTGTTTTACTCCAAGTTTTTTGATAAGTGCTTCATAATCCCCGCCTTCGGTCATTAATATTGGTAAGATTTCTTTCCCTTGTTTTGAAGAAATATCACGATTTTCTAATGCCACTACAAAATCTTTCAAGTTATTTTCATCTAATTTGATATCTTCGAATTCTAAAGAGTTTTTATTCATAAAGCCAATAATATCCCCAGTTAATAAGTTAGATAAAATAACAGGATTCATAGTTTTTCTCATTTTTTCATAAAAATCACACATTTTTTTATTAGCCACAATAGCGTTTATGTTTTTTTCATTTACACCCAAGTTTTGATATTCTATTCTTAATACTTCAGGCATAACTGGCATTTTAACTTCTACCCCTTTTATCCACTCTTCACTTACATGAATATAAGGCAAATCTGGTTCTGGAAAATAACGATAGTCATTTCCAGTCTCTTTTGTTCGCATAGCAATTGTTGTCATCGATTTATCATCAAAGCGTCTTGTTTCTTCCACTATTTTTACATTATTTTCTAACATTTCAGTTTGCCTTTTTATTTCATAGTTAATAGCTACTCCTACATTACTAATAGAACCAATGTTTTTAATTTCTACTTTTGTCCCAAGTGGTTTTCCTTTTTCATGTAATGAAACATTGACATCACAACGCATACTTCCTTCTTCTATTTTAACATCACTTATTCCTAAATATAATAAGGTCTCTCTTAATTTTTCAACATACAAAACAGCTTCTTCTGCACTTTCAATATCAGGACGACTTACAATTTCAATAAGAGGAACCCCTGCTCTATTAAAATTTAATAAAGTTGCATGTTCTGTATGAATACTTTTGCAAGTATCTTCCTCAATATGTAACCGTTCTATACGAATTTGTTTTTTTATTCCATTTTGTTCTATTTCTATATACCCATTACTTCCAATTGGCGTTTTTTGCTGTGTGATCTGATATCCTTTTGGAAGGTCTGGATAAAAATAATTTTTTCTATCAAAATGCATTTCTCTAGCAATTTCTGCATGAAATGCTAAAGAGGCCGCAATTCCCATATTAACAACTTCTTTATTAAGTTGTGGTAGTGTTCCTGGATAACCCAAGTCAAGAACTGTTACGTTTGTATTTGGACGTGTACTAAATTCATTTTTCCCTTTTGAAAACACTTTTCCCTTACTTTTTAATTCTACATGGATTTCTATTCCAATTGTTGGTACTAGCATTTTTTACCACTCTCCAAATCTAAATTTAAAGTTTTTTCTAATGCAGATGCTAAAGTATAAATTGTCTCTTCTTTAAAATAGTTTCCAATAATCTGCATTCCAATTGGCATGTGATCATGATTGAAGCCAACTGGAAGAGATAAGGCTGGTAATCCTGCCATATTCAAAGGAATTGTCAATAAATCATCATAAAAACTTTTCAAAGCGTCATCCTGCTTTGTTCCTAATAAATAAGCTACATCAGTATTTGTAGGACCAATTAACAAATCATATTTAGTGAATGCTTCCTTAAAACTATCTACCATTTTTCTTCTTATTTTTAATGCTTTTTCATAATAAATATTTGCATTCTTTCCACTCAAAACATAAGACCCTATCATAAGTCTTCTCTTAACTTCATCTCCAAACCCTTCACTACGAGTTTTTTTATAAAATTCTTCTAAAGACTGATAAGAGTTTGTAGCATGTCCAAATTTAATCCCATCATAACGAGCCAAATTGCTGCTCGCTTCAGCCAAAGCAATTACTTGATAAAGTGGAATTGCATACTCTAAATAATCTATATCAATAAAGTCAATTTCGCACCCCAAGTTTTCCAATAACATAATGATTTCTTTCATTTTATTTCGAACTTCTTCATTAATAACATCACTCATATAATAATTTGGGACTCCAATTTTTAGTCCTTTTATTTCTTGGTTTAAATAATCTATATAATGTGGAACTACTCTACTAGAAGAAGTTAAATCATTAGTATCCTCACCACTTATGGCTTCTAAAAGTGCAGCATTTTCATATACAGTTCTTGTGATTGGACCAATATGATCTAAAGAGGAAGCAAATGCAATGAGTCCATATCTAGAAACTCTTCCATATGTAGGCTTCATTCCAACAACACCACAAAAACTAGATGGCTGTCTAATGCTTCCACCAGTATCAGAACCAAGTGCAAATGGAGTAATTCCAGCACTTACTGCTGCTGCGCTTCCACTGCTACTACCACCTGGTACTTTTGTCAAATCCCAAGGATTTAAAATATTACCAAAATAACTTGTTTCACCTGTTGATCCCATAGCAAATTCATCCATATTGGTCTTTCCAATTATAATCATATGATTTGCTTTTATTTTTTCAACTACTGTTGCATCATAAATTGGGTCAAAATTTTCTAACATATAAGAAGCACAAGTTGTTTTTAAATTTTTAGTCACAATATTATCTTTTATTGCAATTGGCATTCCAAATAAAAGACCCTTTACTTCTTCTTGTTCTAATCTTTTTGCTTCTTCTATTGCACTTTCTTTATTAAGTGTTATAAAGGCATTTAAATTTTCATTTTTTTCAATTTTATCGAATGCTTCTAATACCAAATCAAGTGGCTTTATTTCTTTATTTACTAGTTTTGAATGAATTTCATTCAAAGACAATGATAAATAACTAGTCATCTAAAGCCTTTGGTACTGAAATATAATCTCCACTTGTTTTGTTTGCATTCTTTTCTATTTCTTCATTTTTTAAGCTTTCTACAGTTTCATCATCATGATACAAATCATGATTTTCTGTTGGAGCGATTAAAATTTTATTTTCATCTTCTATGTCAGCAGCGCCAATTTTTTCAATATCTGCTAATATATCACTCAATTGACGAGAGAATTTTTGTTTTTCTTCTTCTGTTAAAACAAGATTCGCTAAATCTGCTACATGTTCAACTTCATCACGCGTTAATCCTTGCATAATTCTCCTCCTTTATTTCACAGTTTCTATTATACCATTTTTTATAATTATTTACAAAATATTTACAAGACATTCTATAATTCGTTGTTAGATTTGAAAAATATTAAAATAAAAATGAAGTGCAAAAATTTATTCAGCACTTCATTTTTATTTTAAATATTATGTTTTACTATCTGCATCTACTTTTAACTGTTCAAGTTTATCCACTAAAATTTTGGGGATTGGAAGTTTCATTGCAACTGCATTTTCTAGTATAGAAAGACACTCATTAATCACAAAATAGTAAATGACAAAAGTTCGAATCACATCACCACTTTTACAAAGTTGGTCTACAATTACTGCCACAGCTACTATAGATAAGTAACTGATTTTTTTTACTAACCCTTTCATTCCTTTACTAGCACTCAAATTCCCTGTGATATAGGCTTTGGCAAGTCCAGATATTAAATCTACTCCTATTACTACTAATAAAGTAATCAGTGCCATATCCATTTTTCCAAATATATAGGTAAAAAAAGTAACTGCAAAACTTGTGAACATTTGAAATACTTGTTTCATAGCAATTCTCCTTTCTCTTTATTACATGTATCACAATAAAAAATGCAAAGGATAAAAGCCAAACCCAAACAAGCATCAAAAAAAGTGTTAAATTTTTAACACTTTACTCTGCAATCCAAAGAGAATAAATAGTTTCTGTTAATTCTATATCTTCTGGTGTAAAAACATTTGTAATTTTTTCTACTGCTCCAGAATAACAAACTTCAGACTGTCTCATCATAGTTCCATCTAATGTAGAAGAAGAAATATATGATGTTGAAAATGGCTTAAAGTCTATTTTTTCGCAAACTTTTAAAGTCTTACCAGCTGCTAAAGCGATTGCCAAAGCCTGTTCCTCTGCCTCTTTATAAGCATCTTTCAATATATTTCGTCTTATATTTTTTTCCTCTTTTACTCCAAAAGATAAGTGACATAATGGAGCATTTTCTATTTTGGATAACTTAACCATTAGATCAGCCATAATATCTTTATTATAATCAAACGTTAGAAACGCTTGTTGATTAAATGAAAAACCGTCTTTTTCATAAGTTCTCGTTACCTCATTATATTTATTATCTTCACGAATTACAAAACTTCTAGTTTTCATATCATCTTTATTAAAATGATTTTGAACCAACAACTCTATAAAATGTTGTACATTTTCAATTCCTTTTTCTAATACTTCTTCATAAGTAACTCCCTTTGTTACAAAATTTAAATGTAACATAATTAAATCAGGAGTTACTAACTGTTTTCCTTTTCCTTCCACTACTATTTCCATATTTACTCCTATATTAAAATAGAACTTTTAAAAGTTCTATTTCTCATTTTTTTCTAATTTTGTTAAAACATCTTTTGTTACTTCAATTGCTTTTTCTCTAATTGCATTTGCTGCATTTTCCAAAACTGGTGTTCCTTTTTCTACTGCATAATCAACTAATTCTTCTGCCATTTCACCTATTTGTTTTGCTTTTTTTTTGGCAACTTTCAAAACTTTCTCTTTATCTAAATCAGCCATTGCTTCTTTAATTTCAAAAATTTTATTTTCAATTGTCTCTTTTACATCTTCGGCATCTATATCTTTTAATTTACGAATCATATCATCAAATTTTTGCTTCAATTCTTTTCTTGTTTCACTTCCACTTTTAGGCGCAAACAAAATTCCAAGTCCTGCTCCTATTCCTGCCCCTAATAAAAATTTTCCTAATCCACTTTTTTTCTTACTCATAAGTATCCTCACCTTTCTTTTTTCTCTTTCTAAATATAGTGTTTATTGCTCCTACAATTCCACTTATTACTCTATCACTTACCACATTTAATGTATCTGCAGTTCTATCTACAATTTCAAATAGGCCATTTAACTTTTTTACTTTTATCTCAACATCATCGACTACTCTATCTACTTTGCCAACAATCTTAATTAAGCGTACTAGAAATACGATAGCCACTACTACTAATATAATCAAAAGAATATATAATATGATTGGTAATAATTCCATTGCTTCCACTATTCTTCACCTTCCTTCTTTTCATACATAGAATCAATTAAATTAAATAAGTCACTCTCTGTTAAATTTGTATCATTTTCAAGTTCCTCACTTGGCTCACTACAAATCTTATCCATTTCATCTTCAATCATATTTTGATTGGTATTTACTACAAAAGATTCTTCTTGAACAGTTGGAAGTTCTGGTCTTTCATTAATTACCATTTGTTCTAAATCTTCTACTTCATCTAATAGTTCTAATTCTCTATTACGTTCTAATCTAGAAGGTGTTGGGTTGCTTTCTACGATTTCACTTGGAATTTCCTCTTTTACTTCCAGTTCATCAAATAAATCTAAATCCATATCATTTTCAGTATCTAAATTTTCAGTAATAGGAGGCATATTTCCAAACAATGTTGTCTCCAATTCATCTTCTAATGTTCCAAATGCTTTATTTCTTATATCATCTACAGTAAGCTCTTTGGAATTACTATTTTGAGTTACTTTTTTTCTAGGTGCAATATCATCTTTTTTGTAATTTTTATCTAATACTCCATACACAGGAGATATAATTGGAGTTGGTTTAAACGTTTTCTTTTCTTCTTTGAAAGTAGAAGCTGTATAAGCAGGACTTTTTCCTCCATAGGCTTCTTTTCGTTCTGGTTTCACAGAAGGTTTCGGAGCAGGCGCCTTTATTGGCTCCTGTTTTTCTTCTTTTTTTTCTACATTAGATGCTGTTGGCAATTTATCAAAGTCTTTATCATCAAAAAACACTGGTGCTTTTGGCTTTTCCTCTGGCTTAACAGCTTCAGTTTTATTAACTGTTTCAATATTAGAAGGACTTGACTCTTCTTTCTGAACAGGTAATGGAACTGGTATTTCTACTTTTCGAACTTCTGTTTTAACAGGTGTTATTTCTTCTTCTACTTCTTCTGTAAACATATTTTTTACTTTTTCTAGAAATTTCATTATATTCACCTCTACTTAATTATCACTTTCTGCTTCTACTACTTTCTTATCATTAAAGTCGCTACCTGTAGAATTAAACAAATCATAACTTTCTTCTTTATTTGTAAAGTATTCATCATCTAGCATTAATTTAATCACATTATGATTAAATTTTACAGTTGACAAAATATAAGAAGCATTTAAAATGACATTGTTAATATCTTTTTTATCAACAAGTGTTTCTATTCTTGCATAGTTGTATGAAAAACGAATCAAATATTTCTTGTCTTGTTCTATAATTTCTACATAGCCATCTTTATCTTTTGTATGAATGACTTTTGAATAGTAAGCTTGTTCATTTTTCTGATAAGTTACTTTCTTTTGATAATAATAACTAATAGCATCAATATATAAATAGTAATAATTTCCATTGGAATATAATTTATCGTTGAATTCATCGGTATCAATATAAATAACACCTCTTGGAATATAATATTTATATCCTTTTCCAACTCGGTTATAAAGCTTATTTTCTTTGGATAAGATTACATTTATAGTATTGTCAATACTATCAGTATCTATTCGTACCATTGTACAACCTGTTACTAAAAATACACAAGTTAATAAAGTTAATAAAGCTAATAATAAGATTACTTTTTTCATCTTTCCACCTGCTTACTATGATTATATCAAAAATTTAAGAAATACAAAAGAAAAAAGGAAAGAGATGTGTAAAAATGTGTTAAATCTCTTTTGTAACATGAATTTTATAAATTGGAAATCCCATAGATGAGAATTTTTTTTCATATTCTGTTTCGACATTATCTTCTATATCATCTTGATGTAAATTGAGAGAAATATCATCAAATTTAAATCCAAACTCATTAAAAGAAATTAGAGAATATTCAAATAGATGACGATTATCTGTTTTCATTTCTAGTTTCATAGGACCTTTAAAAATTGCTTCATAGCGTTTCAAAAAAATTGGACTCGTTAATCTCCTATGGGCATGTCTTTTTTTAGGCCAAGGATCTGAAAAGTTTAGATACAATAAATCTATCTCATGATCAAATATTTTTTCGATTTCAGTTGCATCCATTCGAATTAGTAATAAATTAGACAATTTTTCTTGTTCTATTTTTTCTACGACTTTCACCATAACACTATCAAATTTTTCAATTCCAATGAAATTAATATCTGGATTTCTTTTGGCTTTCTCTACAATAAAATTCCCTTTTCCTGTCCCTATTTCAATATAAATTGGATTGGTATTATGAAATAAATTTTGATAATTTCCTCTTTCTTTTTCTGGATTATGAATAATATAATTAGAAGCCTCTATTCTTTCATGAGCTCCTTTTACGTGCTTTAATCTCATGTAATCACCATAATTATTATATCATGTCACGAAATGAAAATAAACTCATATAATGAATTAGAACAAATAAAGGAGTGTTTAAAATGAAAAAAGATAGAAATTGTGGAGCAAATGTTGCTGTGGGTCCTGCTTATCCAACTTACCCAATGATGGGAGGCCCTGCTATGCCAGGAATTATGCCAGGAATTCCTAATGTTATGCCAATGCCTACAATGCCAAGTTACAATTATGCAACAAGCACAGGAAATAATGATTACAGTAATGTAGAAGGACAAATCAATAATTTAAATAGTCAAATTAATAATTTAGAGCGTCGAATCACAAGATTAGAGAATATGGTGAATAATAGTTCAACTTCTTACAATACAAAATATAATGCATCAAATTATCAAATGATGTAAATTTAGTTAAAATATCAATAGTATGTTCAAATGGAATATACTATTTTTTATACTCTTAAAAGAGTTATAAAAAAATCATCAAGAAATATTCTTCATGATTTTATATTTTACTTTTTCACAAACAATTTAGGCTTCGCTAATTCTTTATTTCTAATTTCAAAAGATTTTAAATACTGTCTTAGGAAATATACCTTATCAAAATTATTTGTAAAAATCATATCACATAATTCCAAAGCTTGCTGCAAATATATTTCACCATAAAAATCCAAGCTTGAATAACGGTCTTCATTTATCCGTCTTCTTTTCTGAACCATATCATCATCATATCCTGTACTTTTAGAATATTGTAATAAATGAACAAATAAGTTGACATTGTTTTGCCAAATGACTGGTTCTAAAGTTCCATTAGGACATCTAAATTCAATTGTATTTTTTGTTTGAAAACGATCAAAATTACTCACATTATTAAAATTTACAGCTTCATATCTTTGATGAGAAACTTTTCTAATAACATCATTTAAAGTTAATGAATCACATTTCAACATACCTTGATAATCTCTCCAAAACTCTTTTGCCATCGGTTCTGCATACCTTGCCATACTAGGTCTTGCACTTAAATAATCGCCATATACAAATCGATAAATAATATTTTCATATACAGACCATAGCTTGATAAAATTCTTCCAAGATTCCGTTTTATTTCCTAAAACTTGGGTTCCTACATGAATATGCCCTCCTGAATGTTTATCAATTGATGCATGCTTACAAACAATTTGACAAACTTTTTTGAGTTGACTCCAAGAATCAAATACATCTTTTAATATAGGAGAATTAATTTCTACACCATTATGTAAAGAGGCATCTTCCCTTAATTCCCAAATTTCATCTAACCGAGACTCTTCCAGTTTTTGTTCAATTCGCTTTCTAGCCGCATTTTCAAATTCTAATTCCAATCCAAAAGTAACTTCATCATCAAATCCTAAACTATTTCGCAATTCTAAATAACAATTTTCTATATAATATAATAAATCTTGTAAATCTATTCCACTCATACTAGATAAAGAATCATTTGTTTCAGGCTTTATAAAATTAAAAATAGGTGCATCTACAATTTCATTTGGTTTTCTAATATTTCCTAACATATCAATTACCTCGTTAATCTATCATAGTTCTCTCTTTTGATTTCTAGTTTTTTTGTCAAAGCTGGAATATCAAGTGGTTGATATTTTTCTTTAATTCTTGATACACAATTTCCAAAATCAAAACTTGAACATTCAGTTCTAATATAAAGTGGCAAAAGTTCTCCTAGACCAGTTACACAAATATATAATATAGTTATTAAAATATTATCAGAAGAAGATTCTCTCACTAAAATATAGTCCTCTTTATCTTCAAGGTAAATAGTTGCTTGAAAATAATTTTCTTTTTCAATATCTTCCTCAGAAACATTATTATTAGATTCTTGAATTGAAGAAAAGGGTGCACCTAATATATCCTGTAAAGTAATTTTCTCTTTTTCAAATAATCCTCTTATTTCTTCTTCAATTAATCCTTTTAATTTATACTTTTCCACAGTTCTAGTGTAAAAACCATCATTTGACTTTTCCCATTTCCCATAAAAATATAATATATCTGAAGATCCAGAAAATTCATTATATTGTTCTTCATACCTAATGTTTCCTAAACTATCAAATTCTTTCATAATGTTTAAATTTTGTTGCCCTATATCACGATAGAATGGACAACTTCCAAGAAGTTTAAATCCACCTGCGATTAACCCTGCTATCAATACATAAGGTGCAACTAACTGCATAGCACGTAATGATATTTTTAAATTTCTTATAGTTCCAATTTGTAAATTTGAAAATTTTATTTTATTTTCCAAATTCTCTATATCTTTTTTCATTTGTTGTAAAAATCTTTTTTGTTCTAATCTTTTTCTAGCATTTTCATCATAAATTTTTCCACTGCTCATAATTCTAACCCCTTCCATTTCTCAAAGTAAAATACTTTAGGAATGTTTTTATTAAGAGCAGCATATAAAATAACTATTGTTAAATTTGACTTCTAATTTTCTAATTAATAGTAAAATTTGACAAATGAAAAAAAAGTGGTATTATAAAAACCACTCAGAGGGAAATCCTAAAGTATTTTACTATAAGAAAACATTTTATAAAAAGCTCACAAAGTATACTGCTTTGTGAACTTTTTTAATACTATTTAATTTTTTGATGATAATACCAGTACAGCAGGATTTACAACCCTTTTTTCTTCTTCTGTAATACCAAATTTTTTATTCCAATATTGTCTGAATTCTATTCCTCTTACACTAAAATGAGCAATCATACTAGAAACAGCACCTGACATATATCCTGTCAATCCCATTTCTATATATATTTTTTCTACCTCTTCACAAGTTGCCCCCTCTTGTAATTTTCTCAAACATAATAAGGCTGTTTCCACAATACAACAAGAATATGCATCATTTGTATTACGATCCACACATTGCATCCATTCTTCTGCATCTTCTTTTTTCACGAAAGCCAAACCATCTTTCATAATTGTATATTTCTTTTTCTTAGCTTCTAAATCAGCCTGTTCTTCCTCTTGCTTTCTAATGGTTTCTGCTTTTATCCTACGATTCCTTTGTTTATCTACAATGGTATCCCCAAACATTTTTCTTCTTGCTTCTTCTATTTTTTCGGGATCTCTTCTATCATATCCATATTCAATATATGGATTAGAATATAATTCTTCTCCTGTTTCTTCTAATCTGATAGATGAAATAGCAGAACCATATCCAATAAATGGTATTCCATAACATCCTATTTGTACATTTGTAAAAAAACTTACATTTCTCAATACATCAGTTTCTTCTTGTGCTGCTCCATACCACCATCCTCGATAAGAAACTCTCTCTCCTACATGTTGTTTTAATGCTTGAAACATTTTAAAAGCATTAGCTTCTTTATTATGTTCTGCTACATACTCTTCTAATGTAATATCGTCTTCTTCCATTGGCATAAAATTACCATATTCAGTCATACATACTGATGATATTTGATTGCATTCCATATTACTGATTAATGTCTCATACTTTGGCATATTTCCAAAACGACTTTGAACCTCTTCAAAAGTTAATCTTTTTCCAATATAGAACCAATTTGTTCTATTATGAATTTTCCCTTCAAATTGTTCTCCATCTGTGTCTATAAAATCTTTTTCATAGAATCGAAAACCAATTGCACGTTTCTTCAATTCTACTTTCATAGGATCGCTATGTCCAATTTCTACGCTGCTAGTTTCTGCCATAAATAAACCTGGATATAAATACTCCACATATTTTTTTGTAGTCTTTTCCATTCATAATTCCCCCTTAACTTTCTTAAAGTTTTTCACTTTGAGAATTTTCTATAAATGGTCAGAATTATAAGTATTAAAAAAGATATGACTACAATATATAAATGGTAAAATTTGACAAATCATTTTTTTTGTTATAGAATAACGTCTAAGTTGTGAATGCAACAAGTCTTTTAATCTCAAAGTGAAAAACTTTGGGATTTTATTTTTACCTAAAATTACACATCGGATTTAAGCTATTCATCAATCTTATTTTGTTATCAAAACTTGGATGTACATATCGATCTAATGTAATCTTCACATTCGAATGACCTAAAATTTCACTTAACGTTTTTGGATCACAACCATTTTCTATACACCTAGTTGCAAAGGTATGTCTTAATGCATGAAAATTATATTCATTAATATTAATTGACTTCATAATATTTTTATAATGATTTGTATAACTTCTTGGTTCAATAAAGTCTTCTGTTCCTGTTAGAAAAAAGCACAATTCTCCCTTTTTTAATTTTTCTAATTTTGAAATTAAAAAGTTTGGAATAGGAATATTTCTAATAGATGATATAGATTTAGGCTCATCTAATATTACAATTGTTTTATTTCTGACATTTTTATTATCATTTTTTACACGTATCAAAGTCTTCTCAACCCGAATAACATTGTTTTCTAAGTCAATGTGTTCCCATTTTAAACCACATAACTCACCAATTCTAAGACCTGTATATAAGCATAGTAGAATTCCCATACTTTCTTCTGTTGTAGAACAACTTAATTTTTGTTCTAATAACAATTGATGTTCTTTGGTAAGTATTTGAATTTCCTTTTTCGGAATCTTAGGCATTGAAATTCTGATATCTACATTATGATATTTTAATATTTGTTGTAGCATAATAAGTATGTCTTTTACTGTTTTTGGCGCTAATCCTTGACTTAACAATTTTTCAGTAAATTCATTAACAATATTTTTATTAATTTGTTTTCGTTTATATTTTCCAAATGCTGGTATAAGATGTGCATAAGCCATATATTCATAATTTGAATAAGATGATTTTTTACAAGATATTTTAACACTTCTAAGCCAATTATAGATATCCCCACTAAATAATAATTTATCAATAGGAATTTTTGGAACTAATAGATTTTGATATTTTTTCAATACCTCTTCTCTACTTCTAGCATAAATGAAGCCATAACTTGTTTTACCATCCTCTCTTATTCCTTTTTTATATTTTATAAAATATCTCCCATCCTTTCTCAAATAAATTTTTTCTTGCTTCTTATTTTCCATAAATATTTCTCCTCTCGAATAAATATCATACAGAAAATAATTTCAATTATAAAAAAAAGTGCTAACACAGTAACACTTTTTATCCATCTATGATGACATCACCAATTTGAAAACCTTTATATAACTCTACTGTAATAAGATGCTGATCTAATTTACTATCCAAATAAGAAAAGCTAGCCAACGATTCTGCTTCTACATAAATAGTTGGAGTTCCAATCTTTTCTAAAATTTGTTCTCTAGATAATTCGTTTATATACCACTCATCTTTTTCAAATTTTATAAATAAAGCATTTTCAATTTCTTCTTTTTTCTCTTTGTAAAAACTTACAAGTTGCTTTCCATATTCTACCAAACTATCCGTTACATCGTCTTCTGTAATAATAATTTTCATTTCTTCAAACTGATATTCATATCCATATTCTGTTTTTTTTATTTCTTCCATATTTCTCCTCCTTAAAAGCGTCCTCCACCGGAACCGCCACCAAACGATCCTCCTCCTCCAGAGAAGCCTCCGCCAAATCCGCCTCCTGAAGAATTAGAAGAATTTGCTATTGATTGTGCAGAATAAGCATTATTCATTGCAGTTGTCATAGCTCCAGACATAATACGATTAAACACCATCATATCTCTCATTGTTCTCATACTATAATGAATATCAACAAAGTCCACATCATTAAATTCACTCACTCGTAATTGCATCGTCTTAGAAAGTTTATCTGCACATCCTAAACTTACAGCATAAACCAAATATTTCTCCCACAACACAATTTCTGGCAAATCTTTTTTATCCATTGTACCAAAATCTTCCATAAATTTCTTTAATGCTTTCCATTTCAAATAATGATCATTTCCTTTTGGCGTTTTTTTCGTAAATGATAAAAAGTAAATTAAAGAAACTAAGGCCAATATAAAAATAATAATTCCAAATACAAAAATATATCTGAATGCTAATACAGCAAGAACAAATCCTAATATAGAATAAAGACTAGATTTTAACTTAATCCCAGTTTTATTCTCATAAAAATTTTCTTGTCTTGCTTCTTCTGTTGCTAAATTCTTCCATTGATTGAAATTATTAATAAAGGAAGAATAACCAGATCTTGCTTTTTTCTTAAGTTCCTTTAAAGTAATTTCATTATCTTTAAAAATCAGTTTAATTAATTGGCGATCAGAAGCGCTCATTAAAGCTTCATTTTCATGATAAACAAGTTTATAGTCCTTTTTATCTAATGGTTCAAATGTAACTACTTTTTTATAAATTAAATTTAATAAACAAGCTGATAAGTCATTATTACTAACATTCTGATGAAGTAAATATCCAACGGTTGAAGGATTATAATCGGCTGGAAAATCCCTAAAATATTGCGTTTTAAATGTAGAATCATACTCTTTATCATGTTTTTTATATACATTAAAAATTAAGAATCCCAATCCAATCAGCCAAGCTCCACCAGAAATACCAGAAACAACAGTCATAAATAATGTTATTTTTTTATCTCTCGCTACTTTTTTTCTTGCTTCTTCTCTTTTTTGATTGGCAATTTCTGCTTTTTCAGTTTCCACTTCCACAATTGTATCAAGAGCTTCTACATGAGAAAACTTAGTAGAACCTTTCACTGCTTCTCTATCAAATACAAAACGGGTATCTATTGCTGTATTCTCATACAAGTCATCAACAGTAATAATAATGTGATCGGTTCCATCTAATTCTATATTTCCAACTAATGGTCCATGAGCATATCCTTTTAATAAATTTTGATTACTTGGAATATAAATGTCTGCTTTAAAATGATGTATGCTTTCTCTAAAGTTGTCATTAAATATATTCCAACCTATTTCTGCGACATCTTCATGAACAACTGCCATATTTTTAATTATGTATTCTAAATAGAAGAAATGCTTTTTTGAAGAAGGGTTATAAATTCGATAACTTACTCCCGAACTTGTTCTATTTTCTGTATAAACTCCAAACTCTCCTGCCGATGCATGATAAGTTTTTGTAAATTTTGTTCCACGAGTTTTCATTTCTGCCCAAGAAATAGAATCTGTATAAGGAATGGCTCTTATTTGAACTAAATTTATATCAGTACCATTATAAATATTACTTCCATTAAAAGATTCTTTATCCCCAGTGAAATTGGACGCTAAAATGTTCTCAAAATCAATATCACGATCCATTCCATTAAATGTGCCATTCATTAAAAAGGCCTCTCTTACATATAAATCTCCATTTTCTAAAACTGTGACATGCATATTAAAATTTTCAATTCCATAGTCACTTGCTTTTACTCCCATAGGAATAAGAATGCAAGTAATGAAAAAGATAAATACACCAAATATTTTCTTCATACAATCACCCTTACATTCATTATATCATGTTTTAATTTTTATAATACAAAAAAATTAGAAAATATAAATTCTAATCTTTTGGCTTAAATATAAGAGAAAGAAAGAAGGAAAAGATAATTGCAGATGTAATTCCAGAAGCTGTTAAATTAAACATGCCCATAAAAAGAGCCATTAATCCCTGATCCATTGCCATATCCATTGCTCCATGAGAAAGCAAATGCCCAAAACTGGTAATTGGAACTAAAGCTCCTCCACCTGCCCATAAAATAATTTTATCATAAATGCTAAAGGTATCTAAGAATGCTCCTACAATGACAAAAATTGTAGTAACATGTCCAGGTGTTAATTTGGTATTATCTAATATCATTTGTCCAAGTAGACAAACAAATCCACAAAATAGAAATGAGTTTACAAAAATCATTCTACCACCTCCAAACTAATAGCATGGGCAATTGCTGGGATAGATAACTTTTGATTTACCATAGTAGGAGAATGTAGTGCTCCTGTTGCTACCAACAAAATTCTATGATATTCTTTCTTTTTCATCTTGTTTAAAATATAACTATAAGTAACAAGTGGCGCACAAGCTGGCCCGCTTCCTCCTGCATAAACTGGCTGTTTTTCTCTATCATAAATCATACAAGCAGTATCATTATAATTTTTTAGTTCTATTCCATATTCAGTTTTCATATATTCTTTTAGAATATCTCTACCATAAACTCCCAAATCCCCTGTTAATATTAAATCATAGTAGCCAATTTCTCTTTTGGTATCTCTTAAATGTTTAAAGATAGTATCTGCTGCAGCTGGTGCCATCACTGCTCCCATATGATAAACATCTTTTATCCCTAGATCTACTACACTTCCAACAGTAGAACTATCTACCTTAATTTGTTCTTTATTACTAGATAAATAAGCACTTGCACTTCCTGTTGTTGTAAAAGTTGCTGTTTTAGGTTTTGGACCTCCATATTCAACTGGATAACGGAATTGTTTTTCCGCTGTATTATTATGGGAACTTACTGCACAAATACAATTCTTGATTTGCTTATTTTCTACCATATTAGCTCCAATGATAAGTCCTTCTACACTCGTTGCACAAGCATTGTAAACTCCCATAAAAGGAATACCTAATCTACTAGCTGCATAACTAGAAGAAGCAATCTGATTCAATAAATCGCCAGATAAAAATAGATCAATATCAAATTTTGTCTTTCCTATTTTAGAAAGTAAAATATCAACACTATCTTCTATCATTTTACTTTCTGCTTGTTCAAACGTATCCATATTTATATAAAAATCATCATAAGTCGCATCATAATAATTTTTTAAAGGCCCTTTTTGTTCATACGGCCCTGCTACTGTACTTGTCGCATTGATATAAACATTATTATATCTAAATGTCATGCTATCCCTCCTAGCAATAAACGAATAAGTCCAAACGTATAAGCACTCACTACTCCAAATATAATGACTGAACCAGCGAGTTTAAACATATTAGCTCCAATACCAGTTACCATTCCTTCTTTACGATATTCTAAAGCTGCACTCATCATAGCATGCGCAAATCCAGTAATGGGAATAATTAAACCACATTTTGCAAAATTGACCCATTTGTCAAAAAATCCAAAACAAGTAAACAAACATCCAATAAATATTAATGTAATAATCATGAACATAGTTGCTTCTGATGTTGGAATATCAAAAAAATATGCATAAAGTTGTCTTAATAATTCTCCTAAAGCCCCCATGAATCCTCCAATAATAAAAGCTATCATTCCATTATAGACTCTATTTTCTTTTGGAGTATGTTTATTTACCAAATCTTTATATTTTGTTTTTTCCATGTTTTCCCTCCTAATTTTATTATGAAAAATTTTACTTTTTTTATACAAAAGGAAAAAACTACCAAAAATAACAAATTTCTTTTTATAAAATGAATTTTAAAATAAATCTAAGAAAAACAATAACTTTTAAAAAAAATATGATATGATAACTTTGGTGATACAAATGAAAGCAGTTGGTATTATTTGTGAATATAATCCATTTCATAATGGACACTTATATCACATAAAAAAAATAAAAGAGATGTATCCAAATCACATTATCGTTTTGGTTATGAGCGGACCTTTTACAGAACGTGCTGATATTAGCATTTTAACAAAATGGGAAAAAGCTGAAATCGCTCTTTTCTATGGAGTAGATTTAGTTATAGAATTGCCATTTATTTTTGCAACTGGAAGTGCCGACCTTTTTGCACAAGGTGCTATTACTATCTTAAAAGATTTACAAGTAGAATACTTAGTTTTTGGAAGTGAAGAAAATGACATTCAGAAATTAACCACACTAGCACTTCTTCAATCAAATAAATTGCATAATGAAAATGTTAAAACTTTTCTAAAAGAAGGCTGCAATTATCCAACTGCCCTTTCAAAATCTTTAATGGTATTATCAGGAATAAGAATAACTTCTCCAAATGATTTATTAGGAATTTCTTATATAAAAGAAATAAAAAAACAAAATGCATCGATTACCCCTATTACAATTCTAAGAACAAATGATTATCATAGTGAAAATTTAGAGCAAATAGGAAGTGCTAGTAGCATTCGAAAAGCACTAAAAGAAAATAAAAATATTGATGCTTCTGTTCCTTCATTGACCAGTAAATATATTCATCAAAACATTGATATTGAAAATTTATTTCCTCTTTTAAAATACAAAATCATTTCTGAAAAAGAAAATTTAATTCATTACCATGAAGTAAATGAAAAATTAATACCAAGAATAAAAAAAACAATCAACGATTCAAACTCTTTAGATGAATTTATAAAAATGGTCAAAACAAAAAGCGAAACTTATAGCAAAATAAAAAGAATTTGTTTATATGTTCTCTGTGGTTTAACAAAAAAAGAAGCAAAATTTTATAAAAAACATCCTTATATTCGAGTTTTAGGATTCACAAAAAAAGGAAGACAATATTTAAATCAAATAAAAAAGGAATTTGCGCTTCCTTATATTTCAAATTATTCTAATGACCACAATCATTTATTAAAATTAGATTTTAGAATTCACCAAATCTATACATTGGCATTTCCAATAGAATTACAAAAACAATTATTAGAAGAAGAATTTAAAACCCCACCAAAAAAAGGCGATTAAGTGCCTTTTTCTTATAAATAACAATCCATGCCATTCCATAATATTTCTGGATAAGTTGTCCTTACTTCAATATAATTTGTGATATGAATTTCTTTCAAAAAATTTCTTATCATATCAATCCCATTCTTTAAGTCATCCAGTTTCCCTTGATATTCAATTTCTACAACCATCCCCAAAACATCAATCAAATCAACATCAAATTCAAAATTTTCAGTATGATAAACTTTTCTTGTTTTATGATAATGACAACTAGTTACAAATCCAAGAGACTCTAAAATTTTAATCATTTGTTCTCCTGAAGTTAATTTTTCTTCTATCTCATTAGAATATAAAAATTGTTCTTTTTCTCCAAATACTTTTTCTTTAAAATTAATGGTATCTCCACTATTACTTTTACGAACTCGAAGTCTTTTCTTCGCATTTTTGAGGCCTTTTTCATCTATATACAAAAATGGATAATCAGGATTTTCAAAATAGGTATCTTCAATCATTTCCTCTTTTATAAAAGTTGTATGTTCTTCTAAATATCTTGTAAATGCTTCTTCATCTTGAACCAATATTTTTAATTCAATCTCTACATTTTCATCTCTTGTATCAATCATTCATCATACCTACTTTCTAAATATACTCTTCACTTTCTGTTTTGTACTGAATGGAAAACGCTTTTCCGTTTCTTCATCAATCGATACAGTTTCACCTGCACGAATTATCATAGAAGACGAACCACTTCCAATTAATACTTTTTCACCTTTTTTTACATTAATAAACGTTGAACTTCTTCCTGAACCAATCATAACTCTTACATATTCTTCTTTAGGACTTGACTTCTTTTTAAACACACATATCACCTATGTTCAGTATATCATACTTTTTTTAATATGTATTCAATTTTAATGTTGTTTTTCCAACATTTGACTTTAAACTATCTGGTATTGTAATCATATTAGGATTTCCATCTGAAATAAATTTACTTTTAGAAAGTATATGAAAATTCATTTCAATATCAAAATCTTCTCCATCATTATCATATGCACGAATTCTTTTTAAAAATGTAGAATCAAATTGACTAGAGAAAGGAGAAGGACTGGCTTCCCAACCCACTCTTAAAGTTGCAATCGTATCATAATTTTTTCCATTATAACTGCTATTTAAAATATGCGAAAAATTAATATGTTCTTTACTGTAAGGAGAGCCAAATGGTAAAGCTACAATAGGAACATATTTTTGTGGAATTATTGCATTTAAAATAGAATACATTTTTCCAATTTGTTTAGAGGCTTCTTCAGAATTTACTTTAGTAAAATCAACATGATCAGCACTATGATTTCCAATATCGTATCCATGTTCTATTAACCACTTTATGATTTCTTCATTATATTCACTTTCAAATAAACTAGAATTTAAAAAAAATGTTGCTGTTACTTTAAAATCAGGATACTTCTTTTTAAATTCTTCTAATATTCCAACAGCTGAATGAGAATCAACTATAAGTTCTCCCTGTTCACTTTTTGAAACAGAAATATTATGTTTTCCATCATCAAAAGTTAAAATAATAGGACTTTTTCCTAATTCTACATCAATTTTTCCATGAACAAAATCAGATAAGCGTATCATGCGATATCCTTCCTTATAATAAAATTCTAAATCCTTTCTAAAGGCTTCACTCGTTCTTTGATAACCATAATTGTCAACATTTCCGTTCTTATCGTCTGTGTCATTATTTTCCATATCCCAAATTCCATGATACATCATAATAGGTACATCTCCTAATTCATTTATTTTTAAACCTTCATAATCAATTCCTTTTGAAACTACAATTTTCATTTTTTCATTTTTTCTTATTTTCCCACTTTTAGGATATTGTTCTAAAATCGTTCCAACCTGTTTTTCACTATATACTTCTTCTACTTCTATTTCTAGATGGTAATCACTAACAAAATTTTCTAGTTCTTTTCTATCTTTCCCTTCAAAATTCATCATTGTTGGAACATGCATGCAACCAATCATACACCAACAAAAAAAGAAAAGAGTTACCCATTTTTTCATAAAAATCACCATATTTAGTATTTCTACTATAAAGTGATTTATACTGGTAAATTCTTTTCTATTAATGGAATGTCTTTTTCTAAAATTTTATTTACATTTTGTTCTAAAAGAGGAGTCACTTTACTCATATAAACAGTTAAAGAAGCATTTGATTCCTTTAATTCTATCTTTTCACTGAATACTTTTCCCATATCAATAGTAGGAACTGATAAAATCTTTTCTATTTCTTCTTTTAATAATGGATAATGAGTACAACCTAAAATGGCAGCTTCATATTCATTATTCTGAAGTGATTTTAGTTCTTTTTCTATGTCTAGTTGTTCTGATAAACCTTCTAAATAAGGTACAAAACTTGGACAGCTTAAAGGATAGACTTCAATTCCTTCTTGTTTTAACTTTCTTTCAAAAATACCATTTTTTATTGTTGCTGGCGTTGCAAGCAAAGCAACTTTTTGATAATACTTTTTTACATATTCTACGGTAGGATCAATCACATTGTCAATTGGAATTTTTGTATATTTTTGATATTCATCTACCAAACTACTGCATGTACCACATGCTATCACAATTCTATCAACATGATTTTCTTCAAAAAAGCGGATAATTCTAACACCTAATTTTATCAATTCTTCTTTGCTTTTTTCTCCATATGGTAAATAAAAGGTATCCCCATAATAAAGATATTCTAATTTGGGATATTGATTGATCAATTCTTTTAAAACGTTTAATCCACCTATTCCTGAATCAAATACACCAATTTTCATATTTCACTCTCCTCTTTAAACAATTTTTGAACATTCTTTTTTGGAACCAACATTTCAATTTCTTTTTGAACATGAAAACGAAAAATTTTTTCCGTTGTAGCATATTCTTCTCCATCTAGACACCAAGATTCGTCTATCCTATGCTTCAATTTTATGGTTAACTTATTTGTACGATAATATATAATATTAGGAACCCTTTTTACTACAGGAGTTAATAATGCAGGTATCATTTTAATTAATTCTCTTTTTGTTCTCGCTTTACAAAATGCGACTTCAAACATATTATCATTCAATTTCACATTTTTATAAAGATGTTCTAAGCCTGCTATACGATTACTATTTGTGATAAATAGAAAGGAAAAATCACCTTCTTTTTTTTGACCATCTATCTATTTCATATTCAATAGAATATTGCTTTAATTTACTACATATTCTTTTCATTCCATACAATATATAGGCAAATTTTCCAAATTTTTCTTTTAGTTTTCTAGGAGTTGCATAAGAAACATCTACATAATTTCCAAGACAGGCAACATAAACAAAAGGTTTCGAGTTTAAAGAACAAGTATCAATTCTTTTTATTGTTCCATTTAAAAGCAATTCTAAATCCTTTTTGTAATTTTTCGTATATCCATACATAGATCCAACATCATTGGTAGTTCCTATAGGAAGACTTGCTAACAAAAGCTTTTTTTCGCGCATTAAATTTCCTGTTATTCCTTCATTTAAGGTCCCATCTCCTCCTGCAATAATAACCAAAGAATAGTCATCATCCAAGTTAAATACTATAGTAGTAGCATCTCCCTGCTTTGATGTTTTAAAAAAGACAACCTCATAGCAGTAACTATTTAAAGTCTTTTCTATTATTTTTAAGAAATCTTTCTTATTTTTTCGCTTTCCACTTTTTGGATTATAAATTACCGCACATTTTTTCATACTATCACCCTTAAAAAAAAGAAGATTTACTCCTTTTCAGCAAATTTCATATCTAAAATACAATCCAATTTGTCTATGACAGGAAATCCTTTGTCTTTACTTAAATCTGTAGAGAATTGAACTCCTATTCCGCCTTCTTTTTCCCATTCTATTAAATTTCCTGAATAATCATCAATTAAAATTGAATCTTTAGTAGAACACATTTTTGTTTTAGAAAGCTCTCTTGGTACAGGAATAATTGTTACATCTTTCATATATTTTCGAATGAAATTAATTTTCGCAATTGCTTCATCTACAGAATTTACATGTGTTAAAATGGCAAGATTACACTTTCCTGATGCATAAAGTTTTTTCATACACCCAAATGCATCATTAATAATTGGTGTTAATGAAAGAATTTTTTTCCAGTTTAAATTAGAATAAAATTCACTCATTTTTTCACTATCTGTTTTATCCACTTCTAATCGATCTAACATATCATATGTTACTCGATTGGTATCCATGATTACTCCATCAAAATCAATATAAATATTTTTCATATTTTCCTCCCTTCGTATGTTCTTCATTTTTCATATAAAATTCATTTAATTCATGTGCTGCCATTAATAATTTTTTTGAATAAGGAATTCTTAAATAAATTGGATTTAAACAAGAAATGGTGTCTTCCATATAAGTAATTCTAATTCTATCCAAGGCATCCGCATCTTTTAAAATGGAAAATAAAGTATAAAAAGTCTTTTTGTCTGTAATTCCATATTTTCTCATGATACGCTCTGCATCAGTATCTTCTAATGAATGAATTTCTACAATACCTTGTAACAATTTTACAAAGTTTTGGTTTTCATAAATTGAATCACTTATAAGTTCTTTAATTGCTTCTGCGCTTCTTTTACCATGAGTAGGATCTACACAATCATTTACTCTTCCAATATCATGATACTTAGAAGCATCTAAAACAATTCTTACACAGGCTTCATCAATTCCACATTGCAATGATAAAATATAAGCCCAAAACAAAACTCTTTCATTATGATTAATTCCATGAATAAAACTAGTATAAAGTTCCTCTTCATCAATTGTATCTAATTCTTGTTTTAATCGATCAATATTTCCTTCCTCCATCAATTGTTTTAAAATTTCTTTTAAAGATGGCTGTTTTGGATTAGAATGAATTGTTTCCATATATTGTTCATTATTTTGCTTTTTCATAAAATCTTCATTCAAAGTTTGATTTAAATTTCCACCTAAAAATAATTCTAATAAATAATGCATATTAAAAACCTTCTTCTTCTACATTATATCATATAAAAAACATGACTCGCAAATTTATGAAATTAATGTTCTTTTCTATACTGTAAAACTTTAGCTCTATGATTTAATAATTTCTGATAACTAATCTGTTTTAAATCTTCTCCTGACCATAAACCTCTTGGTGGATTTGGCTCTGGTCCAAACATAATATGCTTTTCAATTTCCTCTAATATTTTGTTTGAAAACATCCCCAATAATTCGTTCTCAAAATATGATTCTCCTATTCTAATTCTACCTCTAATAAAAGCTTCTATTAACTTATAAGCAAACTCTGGGTTTTTCAAATTTTCTTTTCCTACTGGACTATTTTTTAACCAATTTGAAATTTCATCAGTAACAGGTGTTCCTCTATAAAGTATCAAACTAATAATATCAGAATCGATTCGATAACATTCTGGAAGATGATTTAACTCTTTCGCTTGAAGCCCTATTTGATCAACATCAAAAAAGACTTGCAATAATTCTATGATATAATCTTTATCACTTAAAATTTCTAAAGATGCATTATGAAGGCTCATTAAACATTCTTTTGCTGCTATTAAAGTCATTACTTTTTTTGAAGAAATAGATAAACGATTTGCCAATTCAGTTCCTTTCACAGTTAAGAAAAGTCTTGCCTTTCCCTCCTCTGAAAAACTCTCATAATCATCCTCTATATTTCTGCCATTTATTTTTGGTTCAATGAGATTTTTATCGATATCTTCTCTCCTATTCATATTATATAAGAAAAGCAATTCCTCTTCTGTATATTCCTTTTTTGATTGCAATTCTAAAAGTTTTTGATAATTATCATATCTAGTTTGTAGTTCATCGATATCTTTTTTATTTTTTTCTGAATCGATTTCCTTAAGCTTTCTAATCAACTCAGGAAAGTATTGAATAGGAATTCCAACATATCCATCTTGATTCCCATTATATTCAATAAAATGATTGATTTTGCCATCATCAAATCGAGTTATTTTAAAATATAGTATTGGAATTAATTTTCCATTTTCTAAAGCATAATAAACATAAATATCTCCAGCTTCAGGCTCTACTCCACTGGTTCTAAAATCTACCCCACAAAGTTGTTCTTTGCATTCATCAAGGCTTTGGGCAATTTCCCAGCTCCTTCTACTATTCTTCAAATCGTCATATAAATCATGATAGGATGCTCTTTCTCCTTCTGGCTTACGAGTCGTTTCTTCATACTTTTTCCAAATTCCTTGTTCCATCTTTACAACCTCCTGAAAACTATTTAAATATATTATATCAGACAAAAATGCACAAAGTCTATAAAAATTTTATAAGGTTAGTTTCTTCAAAGTATACAAAAAAATAGATTTTAAAAAACCTATTTTAAAGCATCTACTAATTCTGCTTTTTTCATTGTAGAATATCCTTCTACACCTTTTGCTTTTGCCATTTCACGAAGTTCTGCTACTGTAAGTTTTGATAGATCTGTAGCCTCTTTTGCAGTTTCTTTCTTTTCTGCTTTTGGCGCTTCTTTTTTCACTTCAGTTTTTACTTCATTTTTAGCAGAAACTTTTCCATTTAATGCATCTTTTGCAATTGTTACTAAATCTGTAAAAGATGCAGGATTATCAATTGCTATTTCAGCTAACATTTTTCTATTGATTGTTACTCCAGCTTTATTTAATCCATTAATAAATTTAGAATAACTAATTTCGTTTTCACG
>JAAWCI010000082.1 GCA_022793145.1 Bacilli bacterium
CTAATTGTTACAATTGTGTTATTGAATGTTGAATGAATAAAAGCTTTACCTTCTGGCACATTCTTTTTCACTTTACGTTTTCTTGGTTTATAAGCCATGTATATAACCTCCTTTATTCGTTTGCATTATTTTTTCTTATTTGCAACTACTTTTCCTTTACCCTTACGAGTTCTTGCATTACGGTTTGTTCTTTGTCCTCTTACTGGCAACCCTTTTTTATGACGAGTTCCTTCGTAAGAATTGATTTCCATCTTTGTTTTAATATTCATGTTAACTTCACGACGTAAGTCACCTTCTGTTTGATATTTGTTTAAAACATCACGAATAACAACTAATTCATCATTGGTTAAATCTCCTGCTTTTTTATCAACATCGATTTTAGCTTCTTTTAAAATTGTATTAGATAAGCTTCTTCCGACACCATAAATATAAGTTAAAGCAATTTCAATTCTTTTATTATTTGGTATATCTACACCTTTAATACGTGCCATAAAACACCTCCTATATTACCCTTGTCTTTGTTTATGTTTTGGATTTGTACAAATTACTTGCACTTTTCCTTTACGTTTAATAATTTTGCAATTTTCGCACATTTTTTTTACTGATGGTCTTACTTTCATCTAAATCCCTCCTACTTTCTATAGGTTATGCGCCCACATGTTAAATCATATGGTGACATTTCCACAGTGACTTTATCACCTGCTAAAATGCGAATATAATTCATTCGGATTTTACCAGAAACGTGGGCAATTATAATATGTTTATTCTCTAATTCCACTCTGAATTTTCCGCCTGGTAATACTTCTAATACTTTACCCTCAACTTCGATTACATCTGTTTTTGCCATCTAATCACCTCTTTGTCAAAATTTGATACCCATCTTTGGTAACTAGAACAGTATGTTCAAAGTGTGCAGAAGGTTTTCCATCTGCTGTAATAATTGTCCAATCATCATCTTCTAAGAAAATATGCGGTGTTCCTAGATTCAACATTGGCTCTACAGCAATGACCATTCCTTCTTTCAAGATAGGTCCAGTATTCTTTTTTCCATAGTTTGGTACATCTGGTTCTTCATGGACATCACTACCAACCCCATGACCAACTAATTCTCTTACTACCCCTAAGTGATACTTATTTGCAACTTCACTTACGGCGTTCCCAATATCCCCAACATGTGCTCCTTCTTTTATCACAGCCAATCCTGCAAACAAGGATTCTTCTGTTTGTTCTAGAAGTTTCTTCAAATCGTTATCTATTTTTCCTACTGGATAAGTCCAAGCAGAGTCTCCATGATAACCTTTGTAACATGCTCCGATATCGATAGAAATTATGTCACCATTTTTTAGTTTTCGATTTCCTGGAATGCCATGTACGACTTCATCATTGATAGAAGTACAAATACTTCCTGGAAAACCATCATAATTTTTAAATGAGGGAGTTGCCCCTCTGCTTATTATATAATCATAAGCAAGCGTATCTAGCTCTTTTGTTGTAATACCTGGTTTAATAAATGGTTTTAAATAATTATGGGTATCACCTGTTATCTCTCCAGCTATTTTAAGGAGCTCTATTTCTCTTTCGCTTTTTATAGGAATCATAGTTTACTACTTCCTTCCAAGAAAGAAGAGATTTCTTTAAAAGTTTCATCTTTACTATTAACACTAGAAACACGATATAATACATTTTTACTCTCATAGTAGTCAATCAAAGGTTGTGTTTTTTCTAAATAAGTATCATAACGTACTCCAAATGTTTCACTATTGTCATCAGCTCTTTTTACAAGTTTATTTCCACAATGATCACAAATTCCCTCTTCTTTTGGTTGCGCTTCTTCTATAATAGTATTATAGACAGAACCACAAAGAGGACAAATTACTCGACCTTCAATTCTCTTGCAAGCAAGTTCTTTTTTGACATCTAAATAAATTACAATTCCTAATTTCTTATTTAGTTTTTTCAAAATATTTTCATAAGCAATTGCCTGCTCTATATTTCTAGGAAAACCATCTAAGATATAACCATGGTTGCAGTCTTTTTGTTGTAATCGTTCTTCTAATAATTCTAGAATAATATCATCACTCACAAAAGCTCCACTGCTAATTTGTTTTTTTATATACTTTCCTCTTTCATCTTCTACTAGAGATGCTTCACGAAGAAGATCTCCAGTAGAAATATGAGGAATTTGATAAACTTCACAAAGCATATTTGCTTGTGTACCTTTTCCTGCTGCTGGAGGAGCTATAAAGATAATGCTTTCCATATTATCTTCTTCTTCCTCTCTTATACTGGCGGCTTACTAACTGACTTTCCATTTGCTTATAAGTTTCAAGCGCTACTCCTACTACAATTAAAAGTCCTGTCCCTCCTAGTTGCACACTCGTTGGTAAACTAGATATAGAACCGAACACAAGTGGAAGTCCTGCTATTATTGCTAAAAAGATAGCACCTACAATTGTAATTTTATTTAAAACTCCACTTACATATTTCTCAGTATCAGTTCCTGGACGTACTCCTGGAATAAAACCACCATTTTTGTTTAAATTTTCAGCTAATTCTTTTGGTTTTAATTGTAAATATGTATAAAAATACGCAAAACCGATAATTAATAGAATATACAAGATAAGTCCTGTACCACTACTCATCGTTAGCCATTTATTTACAAATAATGTAAATCCATCTTTTTTCACAAACTGTGCAATTATTGCAGGTATTGAAAGTAATGCAGATGCGAAAATGACAGGTACTACACCAGCTGAATTAAGTTTAAATGGAATATAACTATTTTTTGCTCCAACACTATTCACTGAACGATTAGCGTATTGAATTGGCACTCTTCTTTCCGCACTTTGTTCAAATACTACTCCAATCACAATTGCTAAATAGACAATTACTAAAAGCGCAAATTTTACAATTCCTAAAGTTAATGCTTGCGTACTAGTTGTTACAATCAAACTTTGCCAAGCACTTACGAACATTGTTGGAAGACTTGCAATAATACCAGCCATAATAATTAATGAAATTCCATTTCCTATTCCTTTTGCAGTAATTTGATCTCCTAACCAAAGTAAGAACGCAGTTCCTGCTGTTAAAATAAGAGCAAATTCCATATAATCAATTGGAGTCCCACCTTTGATTACAGAGAAAGAAAATAAATATCCTTGAAAGAATGCTAATGCAATTCCTACTACTCTTGTAATTTGATTTAATTTTGCTCTTCCTGTTCCACCTTGTTTAGAAAGTTCTGCCAAATAAGGAATAATATCCATTTGTAATAATTGAATAACAATAGATGCTGTAATGTAAGGCATTACACCTAATGAGAAGATAGAAAATTTTTCCATTGCTCCTCCACCCATTGCATTAATGAGTTCTAAGAACCCTAACTTTCCGGCATCAAATGCAGATGAGTTTACTCCCGGAACGATAATAGTTGTTCCTAGTTTAAAAATAAATAAACAGA
>JAAWCI010000064.1 GCA_022793145.1 Bacilli bacterium
AATGATTACTTTTGGTGTTTTAAGCTGTGGAATAATATTAATCTTTAGTTAAAACTGCAATTTTTTAAAAAAATTTACAAAAAACACTTGTCAAAGCTTAGAAAGTCAAATTTTGAAGAAAATAAAAACGAAATTTCTTTTCGAAAATAGCTTTTATTTTTGGAAAAATATGTTATAATAAAAATGATTTGAAAGGAGAGTGGGACAAAATTCCCACTCTTTCCTTACTAAAAGGAGTGAAATTGTGATAGAAGACATTAAGGAAATGATAGAGCCAGTTATAAAAGAACATGGATATTATTTAGATGACATTTCATTTGTGATGGATAACAATATTAAAAACCTACAAGTTGTCATTGATAAAGATGGTGTAATTGATGTAGAAGATTGTGTTACAGTCAGTAAATTAATTAGTCCAATATTAGATGAAAAGGATCCAATTCCAGATTTTTATGTATTAGATGTTTGTTCTAAAGAGAAAGGTTGTGAATAAAATGAACAATAAGGAGTTTAAAACAGCACTTCAAGTTTTGGAAAAAGAAAAAGGAATTAAAGAAGATGTTGTTTATGAAGCAATGGAGCTAGCGTTAACTTCTGCTTACAAAAAAAATTATAATTCATTATCTAATGTAAGAGTAGATATTGATAGAGATAAAGGTGATATCCATATTTACTCTTTTAAAACCGTCGTTTTGGATGAAACTTATGAAAGTGAAGAAGATAAGCAAAAAAGATTTGAATGGGAGAAAAAGGAAAAAGAAGAAGACGAAAGATTACGCGCCATCTTAAAAGCAGGAATTGATACGATGGAAGATGATGATGACGATGATTATGATCCAGAAGCTCCAGAAGAGGAAGAAGAAGTTTATCGTCCATTTGTATTTGATTCTAGAATTCATTTGACATTAGAGGAAGCTTCTAAAATTGTTCCTGGTATTCAAGTTGGAGAAACAATCGAAGAAGAAGTAACACCGAAAGATTTTGGACGAGTAGCAGCTTCTACTGCCAAACAGGTCGTAATACAAAAAATTAGAGAGGCAGAGCGCAATAACATTATTGATGAATTTAATGATAAACAAGACGAAATGGTATCTGGTTTGGTAGAAATGGAAGATGTTCGAAATTATTATATTAATTTAGGAAGAACTCAAGGAATTTTGCCAAAAACAGAAATTATTCCAGGTGAAAAAATCAAAATGGGATCTAATATTAAGGTTTATATTACAAAGGTAGAAAACAATTCGAAAGGACCACTTATTTTGCTATCTAGAAATCATTATGGATTTGTAAAGCGTTTATTTGAATTAGAAATTCCAGAAATCAATGAGGGAATTATTCTCGTTTATAGTGTTGCACGTGAAGCAGGAAATAGAACTAAGATTTCTGTATATTCTGAAAATCCAAATGTAGATGCAGTAGGTTCTTGTATTGGACAAAATGGTTCTAGAATTAACCGTATTATAAATGAATTAAATGGAGAAAAGATTGATGTAATTCCATATGATAAAGAACCAGCTAGATTTATTGAAAATGCTTTAAGTCCAGCTAAAAATTTACATGTATTTATTATGGATGAGAAAAAGAAGGAAGCACTTGTTGTTGTAAATAGTGAGAATCTTTCTTTGGCAATTGGTAAAAAAGGTTTGAATGTAAGATTAGCAGCTCGATTAACGCATTATAAAATTGATGTTCAAACAATAGAGCAAGCAAGAGAAAGCGGTATTAATATTGTAGAATAGGAGTAGAAATTATGAAAAAAATTCCAATGCGCAGTTGTGTGATTACAAGAGAAAAACTTCTTAAAAATGAGCTTGTGAGAATTGTTAGAACACCAGAAGGAGAGGTTGTTATTGATCTATCTGGAAAAAAGAATGGGCATGGAGCTTATTTGAAAAAAGATCTAGAGGTCTTTGAAAAAGCAAAAAAAGGAAATGCTTTAGGACATCATTTAAAAACAGAAATTCCAGATCAAATTTTTGAAGACTTAAAAGAATTAGTAAAATAGAGAGTGAGGTGCATACTTATGATGAGTGTATTAGAATATGCAAACGATGTTAATAGAAGTGTGGAGGAAATCTTAAAAAGATGTATAGAACTTGATATAGAGGCAAGAAACGAAGAAGATTTATTAAGTGATGAAGATATTACAATTTTAGATAATAATTTAGATAATGAAGTAGAAGAAGAAATTATTGATGAAGTAGAAGTAACTGAGAGAGTAGTACAAAGTAAAAATATGGACAAAGGTGCGTCTAAACCAAAAAAGAAGCCAACAAATAATTTAAAAACAAATAAAAAAGAATTGGCCACAAAGAAAAAAGAAATGTATAAAAATAAAGAAAAATTAATGAGTAATGATAGTGGCGCATTAGAAAATGTTGTTGTTTATAAAGAAGGAATGACAATTGGAGATTTGGCTACTTCGTTAGGAGTAGGAAGTTCCGAATTGATTAAAAAATTATTTGGTTTAGGAATTATGGCTACCATCAATAATTCAATTAGTTTTGAGAATGCAGAAATATTGGTATTAGATTATAATAAAGAATTAAAAAATGAAGGTGCAACTGATGTAACAAATTTTGAAGAATTTGAAATCATAGATAAAGAAGAAGATTTAATAAAGCGACCAGCTGTTGTAACAATTATGGGTCATGTTGATCATGGAAAAACGACTTTATTAGATTCGATTAGAAAAACCAATGTTGCTTTAGGAGAAGCAGGAGGAATTACACAAGCAATTAGTGCTTATCAAGTAAATTATAAAGGAGAACCAATCACATTTATTGATACACCAGGACATGCTGCCTTTACAGAAATGAGAGCTAGAGGAGCATCCATTACAGACATTGTTATTATTATCGTAGCCGCAGATGATGGGGTGATGCCTCAAACAAAAGAAGCAATTGATCATGCTAAAGCTTCAGGTGCTCCAATTATGGTAGTAATCAATAAAATTGATAAACCAGGTGCAAATCCAGAAAGAGTCATGACAGAATTAACAGAATATGGTCTTACTCCGGATTCTTGGGGTGGGGATACCATTTATACACAGGTATCTGCTAAAAATGGAGATGGAATAGAAGAACTATTAGAAAATATTTTGTTAGTAGCTGAAATGCAAGAATACAAGGCAAATCCAAATCGCTATGCAAGTGGAACTGTAGTTGAATCAAGGTTGGATAAACATTTAGGTCCAATTGTAACAATTTTAATTCAAAATGGTACTTTACGATTAGGAGATCCAATTGTAGTAGGACATGCTTATGGAAAAGTAAGAACGATGAAAAATGATAAAGGCGAAGAAATTATGGAGGCTGCTCCATCATTGCCAGTTGAAATTACAGGATTAAATGAAACTCCAGTAGCTGGAGATAAGTTTATGGCTTTTGAAAGTGAAAAACAAGCTAGAAGTATTGGGGAAGCGAGAAAAACGCAAAATCGATTGAAAGAAAATGCTAGCAAAGGGGCAGTTAGTTTAGATGACTTATTTGCACAAATTGGTGATGGGCTAAAAGAAATTAATGTAATTATTAAAGCAGATGTGAATGGAAGTAGTGAAGCTGTTAAGAATTCTTTAGAAAAAATTGAAGTAGAGGGTGTACGAGTAAAAGTTATTCGTAGTACTGTAGGAGCGATAACAGAAAGTGACATTATCCTAGCTAAAGCGTCTAATGCAATTATGATAGGATTTAATGTAAGACCATCTAATGGAATTAAAGATTATGCCAAAGAAAACGGAGTAGAAATTAGACTTTATAATATTATTTATAAAGCTGTAGAAGAAATGGAAGCAGCAATGAAAGGTATGTTAGATCCTGTATATGAAGAACGAATTGTTGGTACAGCTGAAATAAGACAATTATTTAAATTTTCTAAAGTTGGAACAATCGCTGGTTCTTATATAACAGATGGTGTTATGAAAAGTACTGCAGAAGTACGTGTTATTCGTGATGGCATTGTTATTTATGATGGTAAGATCGGTTCATTGCAACGCGAAAAAGATAGTGTAAAGGAAGTTAAAAAAGGACTAGAATGTGGAATTACTGTAGAAAATTATAATGATTTACGAGTAGGAGATATTTTAGAAGCTTATGAAATGGTAGAGGTGAAATAGGTATCGATTGATATCTATTTTGCTTTGAAAAAGAAAAAATATAATATTTTTACTGGAATGTATGATTTTATCTTTTCTTTTCTTTGACTTCATGTTATACTTAGAATGATAAAATGGGAGTGATAAGTGTGGAACATATGATTTTTTTAAATGGAAGACAAGTTAATGTAATTGCTTATTTTATGTTCGAAGCAACTCGAAATCACTATTTGATTTATTGCGATCCTGATAATAATGTAAAGATTTATTTAGGAAAAGTAGTAGAAAAAGACGGAATATTTGAAATTAGAGAAATAGAAAAGACAGAATCTTTTTTGATGAAAAAATTTATTCAAGAACTAATTACAAAAAGTCTAGCGACAATTAAAGGATACCGTTACGCAGATAAATTATCAGAACTTCAGGATAATTTTACACTTATAGATAATCAAGAAATCGTATTAGATGAAGAAAAAAGAAAATCTTTGGAAGACTTTGTAAAAGATGTAAATGAACATAACCAGGAAATTTTAGAAAAAGCCAAAGAAGAGTATTATTTACAATTAGTAGATGAGAAAGCGAAAGAAAGAAGAACTATCATTTTATTATTGTTGGTTTTGATTGTTTGTATTTTTTTAATTGTAAAAATGGTTTTGGACTTTTCAGCGAGAATGTAAGATTTACTTCTCTTTTTTTTAATGTTATAATGAATTTGAGGTGGAATAAATGAGTATCAAAATTGAACGAATTGGCAGTCAACTAGTAAAAGAAATCAGTTATATTTTAGCGACTGAAGTAAAGGATCAAGATATTAAATTTGTAACAGTTACTGATGTAAAGGTTACAAATGATCTTAGTTATGCAAAGGTGTATTTTACAGTATTAGATGATCAAAAAAAAGAAGAAACTTTAGAAGCTTTGAAGAGTGCGAGTGGTTTTATTCGAAAAATGTTGGCTGATCGAATTGAAATTCGTCATATTCCTGAATTAGAATTTATTTATGATGAATCTATTGAATACGGAAATAAAATAGAACATATAATTGAAAAGATTCATGAAGAAAATATTGACGATTAAATAGAATTGTGCTAAATTATTAGTAATTCGTGTTGAACTTTGAAAGTAGGATATTTTTAGAAATAAGAAAGCTTATGGTGATGAAAATAAGCCAGAAAAGATATCAGAAATTACACAAAGGGAATGAAAACGTATTTCTGCGTTAAAGAATAAAGTGCATAATCAAGTATTATGAAATAAGGTGGTACCGCGATCATTCGTCCTTATATCATGATATTTTTTTTGTTAGGAGGAATTTTTTATGAATATGTATATTGATAGTGCCAATCTAAATGCATATGCTACAAGAGAAGATATTCAGAAGTTGTGTGAAGAGGCCAAGGCTTATCATTTTGCGAGTGTTTGTGTGAATCCATGTTATGTGGAATATGCGGCTGAGTTATTAAAGGATAGCACCGTTGCAGTAGACACAGTAATTGGATTTCCTTTGGGAGCAAATACGACTATGGTGAAATCATATGAAGCCATTGCTGCGATAGAAGCAGGAGCTGATGAAATTGATATGGTAATTAATATTGGTGCATTAAAAGAAAAAGATTATGAATATGTAAAAAATGAGATAGAAGAGATTCGAGACAGTATAGATGGACATACATTAAAGGTAATTATCGAAACTTGCTATTTAACAGAAGAAGAAATTGCGAAGATGACTGAAATTTGTAATGAGACTTTTGTACATTTCATTAAAACGTCTACAGGATATGGAACAAGAGGAGCAACTTTAGAAGATGTTGAAATAATAAACAAATATAAAAGTGATGTGTTAGAGATAAAAGCAAGTGGAGGAATTAGAACTTATGAGGAGGCTTCCAATTTTTTAGAAAAAGGTGTTTCTAGAATAGGAACAAGTCAAGCAAAAACAATAATGGAAGGAGAGATACAATGACTTTGTTTGAAGAATTAAAGTGGAGAGGGTTAATTGATAATATTACTGATCCAGAATTAGAAAAAAAAATTAATGAAGGTGGATTAACTTTCTATATTGGAACAGATCCAACAGGAGATAGTTTGCATATTGGTCATTATTCTACTTTCTCAATGGCTTTTCGGTTAAAAAAAGCAGGTCATAATCCAATTTTATTAGTGGGTGGAGGAACAGGCTTAATAGGAGATCCAAAGCCAAGTGCAGAAAGACCTATGATTACGAAAGAACAGTTAGATTATAATTATAAAAAGTTGAGAAAACAAGTAGAAAAAATTTTTGGTTTTGATGTGGTGAATAATTATGATTGGCTAGGAGATATAAACTTTATTGATTATTTAAGAGATTATGGTAAATTTTTTAACTTAAATTATATGTTAAATAAGGAAACTGTAAAAAGCAGATTGGATATTGGAATTACTTATACAGAATTTTCTTACATGATTTTACAATCAATAGACTTTTTACATTTACATGAAAATAAACATTGTACTTTACAGATTGGTGGATCCGATCAATGGGGAAATATTACATCTGGGGTAGAATTGATTCGTAAGAAAACAGGGGATACTGTTTATGGTTTAACAATGCCATTAATTACAAAAGCGGATGGAACAAAGTTTGGAAAAAGTGAAGGAAAGGCAATTTGGTTAGATAAAGAAAAAACGACTAGCTATGAAATGTATCAATTCTTTTTAAATAGTGAAGATAGCAAAGTAATTGAATATTTGAAAAAGCTGACATTTTTGCCGATTTCTGAAATTATGGAATTGGAGAAAAAGCATTTAGAACACCCAGAATATAGAGAGGCTCATAAGGCACTTGCTTGTGAAGTTATTACTTTTTTACATGGAAAAGAGGAATATGAAAAAGCTGTTCAAATGAGTGAAGCATTATTTAGTGATCAAATATTTATGTTGAAAGCAAATGATATTATTGATAATTTTAAAGATGTTCCAAGTTTTACTTTTAATGGTGCTCCATTATTAGTGGATTTGTTGGTAGAAAAAAAGATTTGCTTAAGTAAAAGAGAAGCTAGAGAAATGATTACAAGTGGAGCTATTACAATTAATAATGTGAAATTCACAGATGTAGAAGCAATCATTGAAAAAGAAAATTTAGTAGAGAATAAAGTAGCAATTATTCGTAAAGGAAAGAAAAAATATTATTTAGGTATTTATGAAGATTAGAGGTTTCTAATCTTTTTCATTATAAAATTTAATAATAAATGAATATATGTATCAAAACGGTTACAAAATAAAGATAGGAAAAAAGAGTTTGTTATAATGAAAAAGAATAGAGAGGTAATGGAAAATGGATAAAGTAACACATTGCAACCAAGGG
>JAAWCI010000065.1 GCA_022793145.1 Bacilli bacterium
CTTGATTTTGAAAACCCAATATATAAGGTTTCATAAAATCAGCTTTTACAAGTGCTTCATCAACCATTCTAAAATTTTCCTCTTTTGTATAAAAATCAAAAGCATGTAATGTTTTGATTCTTTTTTCGTGCTTATCTATAATGCATTTTCCAAATAGTTCTAAAGAATTTCCAGTAATTAAAAAGAATTTACCAATTTCAATTGCTTTTTTTACATCATCCTTATATTTTATCAGGTGGCGAAGTGCTAATTTTTGATTGGCTTCTGTTCCAGCGCCCATATAGATAAAATCATAAGAATCAAAGTCTAATGTATCCCCAATTGTTGCAAACTTGATTGTAACATGAATGCCTTGACTTTCTAAACCATATTTTAAAGCTTTCACATTCCCACTTTCTCCATATAAGTTTAATAAATCATAATAAAGATGTGCAATTGTAATATTCATGATAAGTCCTCCTTCATATAATGATTAAAAGGTTCCACATAATCAAAATTTAAAATTGCATAAATATTTCCAGATGTTTTCTTTTTAATTTCTGAAGTGGCTTCTTCTAAACTATCAAATACCATAATATCTTTTTCATAAATACCAGCATATTTTAATCTCGTCGCAATGTCATAACGATGGATACCAACACAGACTATTTTATCAATATCATGTTTTTTTAATAGTTCAAAATCGATATCATATAACCAAGATAAATCATCAAAATTATATCTTCTACTAATCTCTTTCCAACCGATGACGATTGTTTTTTTCTCCTTAAAACGATCTAAAAATAGAAGCGAACTATTAAAAGTTGTACTATTTTCATTTTTGTTATTTAAAACATAAACAGCTCTATTATGGTAAGAATATTCATCATATAATTTCTTATTTTGATTTAATTCACTAATGATTTTTGAAACAACTTCTGTATCTAATCCAAGGGTGATAGTTGTAGAAAACGCTGCTAAAATATTATAAACAGCATACAGAATTCCAGAAGGTATATGGATAGAATAACAATTATTAATTAACATTTCTTTTTTCTCAAAATCTAATTTTGTTACTTCAAAATCAATTTTAGGTCTTTTGAAATTACACTTTGAACAGTGATAATTTCCTAAATTTTCAAACTGATAATATTCATATTCTAACTTTTTATTGCACATTGGACAATAATTGAGATTTAAATTTTGAAATTTATTTTTAGTGTAAGACGATTTAATTTTAGAAATTCCATAATAAGTAATGGGTCCTTTATGATCAAACGAAAATTTTTGTAAATAGGGATCATCACCATTTAAAATCAAATGCATATCATTTGTAATCGCTTTTTTTATTTCTTCAAATACCAAATCAAAATGGCCTTGTCTAGGTGGTTGGTCTCTTGTCAAATTGGTAATGACAACATAGTTAGGATTTAACTCAGGAAAAACATACTTTGTATAACGTTCATCAATTTCAAAAACGAGAACATCTTTTTTCATAACTCCAAAAAGAGTCGTATTTTCTAAAAGTAGTGTCATAATACCAGCGCTCAAATTAGAGCCCTTTACATTATGGGCCACACGATAGCCACAATCTTTATAAAGATCTCTTATCATACTAGAAACGGAACCTTTTCCAGAACTTCCTGTAACAGCAATCACTGTTTTAGGAAGTTTTATTTTTCCCATAAACTTGGAATCTAGTTTTAAAATGATTTCTCCAGGCAAGGAACTTCCGCGATTTAAAATTTTTCCAAACCAAATAATACATTTTCCAAGAGCGATTAATAGAAATTTTTTCATGTTACACCTCTTTAAAATCACTTTTATTTTATCATAAACGAATTCGAAAATACAACTTTTTTCTAGTTTTGTCGAATTCATTTAAAAGGATTAAGCGGTGTGATATAGTGTATTTGGAGCTGATTATTATGTTTAAAACAGATATTGAATTTAGTAAAAACACATTATATATTACTGTAAAGGGAATGGCAAACAGAAAAAACATAATAGAATTAAAGCGTAAACTTTACTATATTTTGAATGAATATGGAACTATGGATATTATGATTGATATTAAAGAAGTAGTAGCTTTAGATAAAGAAAGTTTTTATGATATGTTAGATGATTATGATATCAAATATGGTGGGAATTTAAGTGTGGTGGAATAAGAATCATAGTAAGATTCTTTTTTTCATATACTGAGATAGGGTGGTATCATGAAGTTATTTAATGATTTTAGAAGTTTTATATTAGAAGAGGAATTTTCTATTCATGTTTACCAAAATAAAGTAAATATTGTGAACTATGAATCGATAGGTCACTTTGATAGTAGACAAGTTAGAATCTATCATAAAAATGGGGAAGTTATTGTAAAAGGAAAAGAGTTAGTTGTATCAAAATTAATGCAAGAAGAAATCTTGATTTTGGGAAGCATTGAAGCAATAGAACTTAGGTGAAAAAATGAAAGAGTTATTAAAAAGTAAAGTGCAGTTAAAAATTACTGGAAGAAATATAGAACGTTTTATTCATAGGCTTTATAGTCATCATATAGAAATATTAAAATTAGAATATACAAACTATAAAACAGTAATTATTACAATTTATGCTGAACATTATAATAGTGTGATGGAACTAAAAACAATTTATGAAATTGATCAGGTTGGCACTTCTGGCATGATAGAAATAAAGAAAAAAATGAAACTCAATCGCTTTTTTTTAATTGGACTAGCTTTGGCACTACTTTCTTTATATGGTTTATCCAACATTATATATGATATCGAAATTGTTCATACCAATAAAGAACTTAGAACTCTCTTATATAAGGAGTTAGAAGAACAAGGAATTAAAAAAGGGAGTGTTAAAAAAAATTTTTCTGAATTAGAAAAAATAAAAGAACAAATTATAAATGAAAATAGGGATAAAATAGAATGGTTAGAAATAGAAGCAGTTGGAACAAAGTATGTAGTACGAGTAGAAATGAGAAAATTAAAACCATCAAAAGAAGAAACCGAAAAAAGGAATGTGGTAGCTAAAAAAAGTGCAATTATAAGAAGAGTAGAAGCCACCAAAGGAGAAATTATAAAGAGTACGAATGATTATGTTAGCACTGGAGATATTATTATTAGTGGAAGTCTAAAATTAAATGAGGAACAAAAAGAAACTGTTCCAGCAGAAGGAAAAGTTTATGGAGAAGTTTGGTATAAAGTAACTGTTTCTTATCCATTTGCATATCAAGAAATAAGGAAAACTGGCAAAAAACAAACTGCTTACACATTCCAATTTTTAAACCAAAATTTTCAATTGTTTCCATTTCAATATTACAAAACGAAAAAGGTTGAAAAAACAGTACTTTTAAAACATTCTTTTTTGCCAATTGTTTTAGCAAAAGAAAAACAATTTGAGACAACTGAAATTGATGAGCTAAATACAGAGGATGAAGCCATTTTAAAAGCAGAAGCCCTAGCGAGAAAAAAAATGGAAAGTCAACTTTCTGACAAAGAAGAAATAATTAGTCAAAAAAATTTGAAAGTTGAAGTAAAAGATAGTAGAATAGTATTAGAAATATTTTTTACAGTGTTAGAAGATATTACAAGTTATCAAAATATAACAGAGGAAATAGAAAGTAAGTAGGTGGTTAATATGTTTCGCACTACTTTTTTAAGCATTTTTAGTGGAACTTGGCCTATGGTTTTAATTTGTTCCGTAATTGTTGTATCCATGCGAATTGTTTGGATTATCAAAGAGAAAAAAGAAATCATTTTTTATAAAGAATTATTAGGTCTTTGCTTCATTGTTTATGTGATGTGTTTATTCTATGTTGTGACATTTCAAGATGTTAGTTGGTCTACGTCTAATTTTGTACCATTCAAAGAAATGTTTCGCTACAAAATAGGCTCTGCCTTATTTTTTAAGAATGTATTAGGAAATATGATTATGTTTATGCCATATGGATTTTTTGTTTCCTATTTTTTAAAATTGAAAAAACCAATATCAATTTTTTTACTCGCTGTTTTGACTTCTTTCACGATTGAATTTACGCAACTACAAATTGGACGAGTATTTGATGTAGATGATATTTTATTAAATATTATTGGAGCTTTATTAGGGTTTTTGGTTTATTATTGTATCAATAAAATGAAAGAACATGTTCCTCCAATATTGAAAAAGCAAATGATTTATAATATACTAATAGTAATATTAATTGCAGGTGCAATTTTGTATTTGTATAATTGGGGAGTCGTATAAATGAATGAAATTGAAGTATTTAATAAAACAGATGAAATAGTAGACTTAAAAGCTTTAAAAGAACTGATGGAATATACACTAAAAAAAGAACAAGTAGAAACAGTCATATTTAATTTGATTTTGATTGATAATAAAACAATTCATAAAATGAATTTGGAATATCGTGGAATTGATCGGCCAACTGATGTGATTTCGTTCGCTTTAGAAGATGATAAGATTTGTCCAAATATAGAAGGAATGCCTAGGATATTAGGTGATATTTATATTTCTATAGAAAAAGCCAAAGAACAGGCAGAACTTTATGGACATTCTTTCAAACGAGAACTTTCCTTTTTAGCAGTCCATGGATTATTACACCTTCTTGGATATGATCATATGGAAAAAGAAGAAGAAAAAGTTATGTTTGAACGTCAGGAGTTGATTTTAGATGGATTTGGAATCAAGAGATAAACGAAAAAAATTTGGACTAAAAAGACTTTTTTATAGCTTTAAATATGCGATGGAAGGATTGTTATATGCTTTAAAAAATGAGCAAAACATGATGATTCATGTCTTTATGGCTGTTTTTGTGATAGTGATGGGGATTTTATTACAAATTAGTATGATGGAATGGCTAATTTGCATCCTTTTGATAGGTCTTGTAATAGGGACTGAATTAATGAATACTTTTATAGAAACAGTGGTAGATTTAACTTGCCATGAAAAAAATGAATTGGCAAAAATAGCTAAGGATACTGCGGCAGCGACAGTTTTGGTATTTGCGCTCACTTCCGTGGTAGTTGGAGTAATGATTTTTTTACCAAAATTATTAGACTTATTAAAATAGGTGATGTTATGAAAGAAAAATTAGAACAATTATTAGAAAACTCTTATAGCCCATACTCTAAATTTAGAGTAGCAGCCATATTAGTAGCCAAAGATGGAAAAGAATTCTTAGGAGTGAATGTAGAAAATGCTTCTTATGGGGCGGCAATATGTGCAGAAAGAACTGCTTTTGTGAGTGCGATTAGTCATGGGTATAAACCACATGATTTTGAAGCTTTGTATATCATGGTAGATAGTCCTAAAATTAGTACTTGTTGTTTTATTTGTAGACAAGTAATTACAGAAATGATGGAAAAGAATAAGAAAGTAATTTGTATGAATAACAGTGGTGAAAAAAAAGAATTCTTAGTCGAAGAATTATGTCCTTATCCATTTGATGAAAAGGATCTAAAATTATGAAAAGTGGATTTGTAAGTCTAATTGGAAGACCAAATGTGGGAAAATCTACTTTACTGAATGAAATCGTGGGAACGAAAGTTGCCATTACATCTCCAAAACCTCAAACGACAAGAAATATCATACAAGGAATTTACAATGATAATGAAACACAAATTGTATTTGTAGATACCCCAGGGATACATAAGCCAACACATAAATTAGGAAGTATTTTAAATGAGCAAGCTTATTATAGTATCAATGATGTTGATGTAATATTATTTTTGATAGATGTTAGTGAAGAATTAGGACCAGGCGATAAATACATCATAGAGCGGTTAAAAGAAGTACAGAAGCCAGTATTATTAATATTAAATAAAATTGATAAAATACCAAAAGAACAAATTTTAGAAAAAATTGTGGCTTATCAAAAACTATATGATTTTAAAGAATTTATTCCTGTATCAGCTCTAAAAAAAGATAACGTAAATGATATCATAGAGACATTAAAAAAATATTTGCCTGATCAAATACAATACTTTGATTCTGATACTGTTACCAATCAGTCATTACCATTTTTAATTTCTGAAATGGTAAGAGAGAAAGTATTTTTATTGACAGAAGAGGAAGTGCCACATTCTGTTACTTGTGTTACAGAAGCAATAGAAAAGCAAAACCAAGCATTTCATATTCATGTTGCAATCATTGTTGATAGAGATTCTTTAAAGAGAATTATTATTGGAAAAAATGGCTCTATGATTAAAGAAATTGGAGTCCAAGCTAGAATTGACATAGAAAAAATAATGAATAAGAAAATTTATTTGGAATTATTTGTAAAAATAATTCCAAAATGGAGAGATAAAGAAAAATATTTAATAGAATTTGGATATTATGATTCTTTAAAGTAATTTGTATAAAATAATTTATCTTGTCTCACTATAAAAATAAGGTGAGATTATGAAAAAAGAATTATTGTGGGAATTATTTAGAACAACAGGAAAAATAGAATATTATATGAAATGGAAAGAAGAGGAGAAAAAATAATATGGAAGTAGTAGTTGGAGGAAAATACAAACATTTTAAAGGAACATTACACAAAGTAATTGCGATTGCCAAACATTCAGAAACTTTAGAAGATATGGTAATCTATACTCATGAAGACACAGGCGAAATATGGGCAAGACCATATGATATGTTTTTATCAAAAGTAGATCATGAAAAATATCCAGAAGTAGAACAAGAATATCGTTTTGAGTACATCGGTGAATAAGAATGATTGAAAAAGTAGAAGGCATCATTTTGAATGTGAAAAGTTATGGAGAAACTAGTAAAATTGTGAATGTTTTAACGAAAGAACATGGTATTATCGGAGTCATGGCAAAAGGCGCTAAAAATATGAAAAGTGATTTAAGAAGTGTCACAGATAAGCTAACTTATGGCTTTTTTCATATTTATTATAAAGGAAATAAATTATCAAGCTTGACTAGTGTTGATGTCATCAATCCATATCGAAATTTTAAAACAGACATTACAAGGATCAGTTATGCGAGCTTTCTATTAGAACTAACTGAACAAGTTTATAAACAAAATAGCAATGATAGAATTTTTGATTTATTAATAGAAGGACTTACTAAAATAAATGAAGGTTATGATCCAATGATTATTACCAATATACTAGAACTCAAATATCTTTATTTTTTAGGTGTTATGCCTGTTATTGATGCTTGCAGTATTTGTGGAAGTAAAGCTTCTATTGTAACACTTTCTAGTATAAAAGGTGGATATGTATGTAGAAATTGTTATACCAATGAAAACATGGTTAGTAGTAATACCATCAAATTAATTAGAATGTTTTATTATGTAGACGTTTCTAAAATTACAAAATTAGAAGTAAAAGACCAAAGCAAAAGAGAAATCAATGACTTTTTAGATGAATATTATAGTGAATATACAGGACTTTATCTAAAAAGTAAGGAATTTTTAAAAAATATCAGCAAAGCAACAATTAGTTAGGAGTTTATATGAAGGAGTTTATATATTTAACCTGTCCATTTACAACTTTAATTCTCTGTCAACTTATTAAGTTTGTGACAGAATCTTGGATGGCAGGAACATTAAAATGGGGAAGATTATTTAATGGAAGTGGAGGAATGCCAAGTAGTCATACATCCTTTACCTTTTCGTTAACTGCATTAATTGGACTAAAAATGGGATTTGAAACCCCAATCTTTGCACTTGCCCTTGTGTCTTCTATTATTGTTGGCTATGATGCTATGGGACTTAGAAGAGAAAGTGGAAAACAAGCAGCAGCAATTAACCAGATTTTTGATGAGGTTTTTAGTAGGGATTCCGAATCTGGAATGTTTCATTTAAAAGAGCAAGTTGGGCATAAACCATTAGAAGTTTTTATGGGAGTATTGCTTGGAATTAGTATGGCTTTACTTTTTTCGCATATTTGACATCGGAAGATGTTTTTTTTATGTTTCTAATTGCAATTTATTTCATACAATGTTACACTATAATATAGGAAAGTAGATGATAGAATGGAAAAGAAAAAGGTAAAAGATACAACAAAAGAAGACCATTATGTTGAGATAGCTGTAGGGTTTAAAATTATATATAACCAAAATCAGTATTTGGCATACACCGAAGTTCCTAAGAAAAAAAAGGATATTCGTTTGGATATTTATATTGGAAGAGTTTCATTTTTAAAAGATCAATACTTGTTATTTAAATGCGAAACAGAATCTGAAAGACGCCAAGTATTTTCGTATTTTAAACAAGTATTTTCAGGAGAAGTAAATAATGAAATTGAGTTTGTTGATTTTAGTATGATTGAAAGAATGAGTATTGTAAGTTCTGACTTGTTTGAAGAAAAAATGGATCAATATCCAAATTTCTTTACGCTTCCTAAAAAAGAAGAGATAGATGCAAATATTACACTACCTAGTTTTTTAATGAAAAAAACTTCTAAAATAAAAGACGAGCCCGAAGAAATACAATTTGTAGGCAATAGTGATGAAGTATTAGAGTCAAATGTAGAAACATATGCTTCATCTGAAGCTGTATTACCTGAACAAAATATAGAGGTAACACCAACTCCAGAAGAAATAGTAAATACGAATCAAAATATAACTTTAGAAGAAATGGTTCCAGTAATGCCAAATGTGCAAATAGAGCCAACAGAAGAATTAGAGGAGAATATAGTAATAGCACAAGAACCAAATACTATAATAGAAAACAACGTGCCATTAGAAAATGCTGCTATATCAAATGAATTGCCAATAGTAGAAGAGCCTAAACAACAAGTAGAACCTACAGTAATATCAACTCCAACTGCAGAAATAGTGACACCTATCAATAATACAGTAGGAGTTCCACCAGTAGAGCCTACTTTAAATCCAGAAGAACCTGTTAAATTCGAACAAATCTATGATGGTAAAAAAAGAAAAAAAGAAAAGAAAAAGGGAAGAACTAGTATTGTAATATTGATGATTATTACATTATTGTTGATCGCTTCTGTTGCTGTTATATATGTATTTGTATTAGAGCCACAAATGCAAGAATCAAGTCCAGATATTCCAATAAAAGAGCCAGAAAAACCAAAAACATCAAATTTGGTGTGTACGATAGAAAATAAAGAAGAAAACAGTTTGGAAAGTAAGACAATTACATTGGTATATGATGATGCAACTAAAAATATTATCAGTTCCAAAGAACACTCAACTGTAACAATGTCAGATGCCGATATTTATGCAGAAAGAAAAGCAATGATTAAAATATTTAGTCAAGAATTAAGTAATACAGAAGGCCAAAAATATACTTTTAAGTATGATGACAAGAAATATATTTACCAAGTCTTTATTGACCGAGATTATGAAAAAGCAACTGACACAGAAAAAGATGACACATGGAAATTAACCTTTGATGAAGCAAATGAATATTATTTAGAGGAAGGCTATACTTGTAATGGTGTGAAAAAAGAGCCTTCAAATGAAAAGAAGTTAACAAGTACAACAGGAAATCATATAATAGATTATAATAACTGGATTGTTACTTATGAAAAAGCAGTTTTATCTGATGATAAAGAAACCCTTTCAATTACATTAAAAGCTAAAAATAATGGTTTAGAGAAAAGAGCATTAAATGGAGAGTTAAAACTGTTTGATAAAGACAATCAGAATGTTAGAAAAGTAAAACTTAATGAGCAAATTGCTTCAAATGAAACAAGCACAATCATTATTGATATAAAAAGCAAAAATGAAAACCAAAATCCAGAATTAGGAAGTTTAGAAACAATAAATTTAGAAGATATTACTCAATATCTAATTGAACTTTATCGTTAAAAACTATTGACGAATGAAAAAATTATCGGTAAAATATAAATAATCAATGCGATGACTGGCTTGGAAACCAAGAGCAATATAAGATAAGCTGATTCTCTTAGAATAAGTAAGGTGGAACCGCGGGGTAACTCGTCCTTACATTCTAAGAGAATTTTTGTTTCTCATTGATAATAGAAAAGAGGAGATTATATGGAAAAAGTAACAATGGATAAGATTGTAAATTTGTGTAAGCAATATGGATTTATCTTTAAGGGAAGTGAAATATATGGTGGACTTGCAAATACTTGGGATTATGGTCCACTTGGGGTAGAACTTAAAAACAATGTAAAGAAAGCATGGATGAAAAAATTTGTTCAAGAGAGTATTTATAATGTAGGAATGGATAGTGCCATTTTAATGAATCCTAAAACATGGGAAGCAAGTGGACACTTGGCGACTTTTTCTGATCCGTTAATCGACTGTAAAGAATGTAAAACAAGACATCGAGCAGACAAATTAGTAGAAGAGCATAGCGGAATAGAAGCAGGTGGCTGGAGCAATGAAAAACTACTTGATTATATTAAAGAACATCAGATAGTTTGTCCAAATTGTGGTAAATTAAATTATACAGATATTAGACAATTCAATTTAATGTTTAAAACATTTCAAGGGGTTACAGAGGACGCCAAAAGCACAGTTTATTTAAGACCAGAAACAGCGCAAGGAATATTTGTGAATTTCATGAATGTAGCGAGAAGTATGAGATTAAAAGTACCGTTTGGAATTGCACAAGTTGGGAAAAGTTTTAGAAATGAAATTACTCCAGGAAACTTTACTTTTAGAACACGTGAGTTTGAACAAATGGAGTTAGAGTTTTTCTGTAAACCAGGAACCGAATTAGAATGGTTTCAGTATTGGAAAGAGTATTGCTATAACTGGTTGCTCAATTTAGGAATGAAAAAAGAAAATATCAGAACACGTGACCATGAACAAGAAGAATTGAGTCATTATAGTAATGCTACAACAGACTTTGAATTTTTATTTCCATTTGGTTGGGGAGAATTATGGGGAGTTGCAAGTAGAACTGATTATGATTTAACACAACATCAAAATGTTTCAAAACAAAGTATGGAATATTTAGATCCAGAAACGAATGAAAAATATATTCCATATGTCATTGAGCCAAGTTTAGGAGCTGACCGTGTTGTACTTGCTTTCTTATGCGATGCTTATCGTACAGAAACGTTGGAAAATGATGAAATTAGAGAAGTACTATCTCTTCATCCCGCATTAGCACCTTATAAAGTTTCTATTCTTCCTTTAATTAAAAAGTATCATAGTGAAAAAGCAATGGAAATCTATAAAACTTTAGCTTCTCATTTTATGATAGCTTATGATGAAGCAGGAAATATTGGAAAAAGATACCGCAGAAGTGATATTATGGGAACACCTTTTGCAATCACGATTGATGACAATACGTTAAATGAAAATACAGTTACAATAAGAGATAGGGATACAATGGAGCAGATAACTTTGAAAGTAGATGAAGTGGCTTCCTATATTGAAGAAAAATTGAACTTTTAGAAGCATAAGCTTCTTTTTTTGTTAGAACTTAAGGTTTTTTCAAACTTATCTTATATAATTCTAATGAGCAGGAAGAAGTATTTGACAATAATAATGATATCTATTATAATGTAGATGACTCTTCCTGATAAGGAGGAGAATCATGCAAAACTGTATTCAGTCATTCAAAAATAAAAAAGATATAAAAATTTATGGATTACGATATGATACTATTTTTAAAAATATGTTTCAAAAAAAAGAATATTTAAAACAGTTTTTTAAAGATGTTTTTCAAGAAAATCTAGAAGATTTTTGGTATATAGATAAAGAATTATCAAAAGAAAACAAAAATCTACGATATCGAATCAGTGATTTGGTTATTAAAACAGAAAAGAGAATTATAATTGTAGAACTTCAAAATAAAAATTTAGAAAATATTGAGCCAAGAAGTAAAATGTATATATCAGGTTTTTATATGAGACAAAATCCAGGAAAATTCTATGAGCTTGTAAAACCTGTAGAACTATATTTGATATTAAATTATCCCTATCAAAGTCCAGAAGTACTGAAAGAATATGAAGAAATAAATAGAAATCGTGATGAGCAATTTGGAAATTTATCGAAGATTAAAATATGGAACATTTATGAAGCATTGAAAAAAAGAAATGGGATAGATTATGATTATGCAAGAATATTTAACTTGGATAGATTAGGAAAAAAAGTAGTGACAAAAACTTTATTAGAATTAAAAGAAAAGAAAACATTTCAAAGTTTTATAAAGAATATTAAATATTATAATATGGATTATAAAATATATCAAAAATTGAAGGAGGAAGAAAGTATGGAAATGAGCTTTGAACAAGCCACATCAATGATAAAATATCATGCGGAACAGAGAGGAGAAAAACGTGGAGAAAAGCGTGGAAAGAAAGAAGGAATTATGGTTGGAAAACTAGAAACTGCCTTTTCTATGCTAAAGAAGGGGATAGATTTGCCTTTTATCAAAGAGATAACAGGATTAACTGATAGTCAGATTAAAGAATATGCAATGAAAAATGAAAATTTAAAATGATGAAGAAAAGTATCCGACTTAGGATACTTTTTCTTGTTCTTTTTTCTATTGTATGCTAAAATGAATTTAGAATAAGGAGTGGTAGCAAGTGGAAGATACAAATTATTTTAAACGTCAGTTAACAGATCGAGAAAAAATGGTTTATTACTTTGAAAAATATAAAGAAGCTTTAACTTGCAAGCGTGAAAATGAGGCCAGTAAATTTCTTCATTTAGCAAATCACTACTTAAAACAAAGTCAAATTATAAAAGAAGAAAAATCGGAGTAAAAGGGATGAAAAAGGGGAAAACTACAATTGAACAATTAGTACATATTTTAGATGATGAATCATTATGCAAACAGTTATTAAATCTAGACGATAATTGTTCTTTTTTTGGTGATGGTATGAGCAAACAGTACTATTTAAATGAATTTGAGCGATTACTCAATAGTACAGTCTTTATCATGAAAAAAACAAAAAATTTTAGTTATTTGCCGATTACAATGAAAATTTTAACAAGATTTTATTTAGAAAAAATGAAAGAAAATCCATTTCAATTTTATGAAAATACAGCTTGTAGAAATTTGTTAGATTTATCCAAACAATACCCAAAAGAATTTAAAGCTTTTCAAAAATTTTTGAAAGAAATTCATTTTGAAGAAGCTGCTGATGATGTTGGAAGATTTTATCACAAGCAAATGAAGAAAAATAGAATTTTAAATGATTTTGAATTAAAAGATTTATTAAATTATTTAATGATTTATAAAAATAGAAAAATGCCACACCATTATCTTCGATATTTATTTTTTGTCATTTTTGAAAAAGATAGAAATTTAGATTTATCATCTACAATGTATGCAGAATTATTCCGTTTTTTAATTTTAGATTTGCTTGGACAATTAGGTTGGGAAGAAACCATTCATGTTGTAACACTAGAAGAAAAGAAACCATTTATTTATCAAGGACCAGATATTTATATTAATGAAAGTGTTATAAAGCCAACATTAGAAGGAAATATGCTTTATTTTGCTTATTTGTTTGATTTATTTGAAAAAAGATATAAATATAAGTCTTTTGCTCATAATAAATATGAAGAGATTAAAAGTAAAAAGCAGTACATGATAAAAGAAATTTTAGGTGCCAGTTTTTTCTATGAAAACTATTCTTATTTGAGTATTGAAACTGAAATTGTAGATCAAAGTTTGATTGATCGTCTTCGTTTTTTTGAAGAAGTGGCGCCCACTCTTTATAAGGAAATTATAGAAGATTATGAAAGACAGATTATAGAAGCGATGAAGGGGGAAAATTCATCTAATGATTCTAATCATCTTGTTTTAACACTAGAAGATTTAACTGACCAGACTATTCTGTTATCTCCAGAAATTATAGAAAATCGTCCTTTTTTAAAAATGGAATATCAGATAGATGGAAGAAAAAAGAAAATTATAGAATTATTAGAAGCTTATGAATCCGAATTAGAACTGATCTTTGAAGATGAAGATAGTGAAATTTTGGCAAACTATTATGAACAAGTTATTTTGCACATACCTCTAACGATATCAAAACTTTCAGAGGAATTTATTTGCTTACTAGAATATAAGCCAAGATTGCCAAGAACAGACTGGTTAATCAAGCGAATTATTAAGGAGCATTTTGTAAGAGAAATTAATAAAAGTGTTAGAAATCATATCATTACACATAGTGAACTAGAAACGCTTCTTTCAAAGTTTAATGATTACATGGCAAAAATGTATGAATTGGAGCAAAAAAGAATCAGTAAATATTTAGCAAAAGATCCAGAGCAGTGGAAGTTCTATAACAATCATCTAGAAATGCTTTATAGATCTGTTAGTTATCTCAGTAATCCAGATTTATATGAAAGTACTTATCTTAACTTAACACAAGTATTGGATATCAAAGAAGCCAAAGCAATTCAGAAAAAAGTTTTGAAGAATAAACTCGCAAACCAAAAAGTTTATATGGCAGTACTAAGCATTTTGATTTTAATTTTTTCAATTTCGCTATTTTTGTTAGGAAGGATTGTTTGGCAGTATTGGAGTGCTTCTGATAGTTATGGAAAGATCCAAAATCAAATTGGTCAAAGCAAACCTTTACCAATCATCAAACCAGATCCAGATAGGACTGAATTTCCAATTAATGATGATATTCCACAGGTGGATTTTGAACCATTGTATGAAATTAATGATGAGATTGTTGCTTGGATTAGAATTGATGATACAGAAGTGAATTATCCAATCACAAGAGCAGAAGACAATGAATATTATTTAAAACATTTATATAATAAAAAGCCAAATGTAAGTGGATCTATTTTTATGGATTATCGTGCGAATCAAGACTTTAGTTCAGATAATACAATTTTGTATGGTCACAATATGCGAAACAATACTATGTTTGGGTCTCTCAAAAAATATAAAAAAGAATCTTATTTTGAAGAACATAAATATATATGGCTGATTACTCCAAAAGCAACATATCAATATGAAATTTATGCAGCGTATGAATTTGATTCTTCAAAAGAAGCCCATATTATTAACTTTAATAGTGAAGAATCATTCCAAAAGTATTTGGATGAAATAAAGAAAAAAACCATTCTTTCTAGTGAATTAGAAGTGGGAACAAAAGACCATCTTTTGACACTTTCAACATGTACAGATGTAGAACAAGATGAACGCTTTACTATCGTGGCAAAAAGAGTAATGACTTATATAGTTCCAGAAAAAAATGTGTCAAATTAGAAAAATGTCGAATTCTCTGATTGACATTATGAAGAATTTGTTAGATAATGGTAATGTAAGATAAGGGAGAGTGTTTTATGAAAAGAACAATAAAAATGATGAGCTTTTTCGCTATTGCATTTTGTTCTCTATGGCTTGGAGCAACAAGTGCAAGTGCAGCAAACTTGAAAATTGATGTAATAAATGGGCAAGATGGAAGTGGAATTGACTATGGAACAATTACGACAACAAAAAACAGTTGTACAGTAACACCAGCAGATAGTAGTTCTAGTAATATTATTACAATCAAGAGTGGTCAACAACTTTATGTAGAAGTAAATCCAGGATGTACTCAAACATTTCAAGTAAATGTAAACGAAGGGTATGAAATTGACACTGTTTTAGTAGATCGTCAATATGTACAACCATCTGCAGATGGAGTTTATACTTTTTCAAATATTACAAATGCAAATAGCTTATTGAGTACTGATGTTGCTGATGTAGCACATTCATTATGTATCAAATATAAGAAAAAGGGTGCGCCAAGTAGTCCAAATACTGGAGATGTAGCTTATGTATTCCCACTAGCTGGAGCAGCACTTTTATCATTAGGATTAATGATTGTATTAGTTCGTAAAAATAAAAATGTAAAAGCTTAATCAAAAGAAGAGTTATACAAATAGCTCTTCTCAGACTGTTGACAAAGTGGTATATTCAAAAAGAATATGCTACTTTTTTTATCTTGATTCTTATAATTTTTTCTATTTTTA
>JAAWCI010000066.1 GCA_022793145.1 Bacilli bacterium
TATGCTCTGGTACTTCTCCATCTGGATTTGGTGTGATTACAATATTATCATCTGGTCCATTCGCACAGTAATCTTTATTACAGATATTATCAATATAGATATTTCCATCTCCATCTACATAGATAAATCCATTTCCTTCTATTTCTCCATTTATTTTTACTTTTTCATCTCTTGTCTTTTCTTCTACTGTAAGTAAAGTTAAATCTCTTCTTTCATAGAAGTATTCTCTTGGCGCAACAAAAGAATCCTCAGAGTAATCAATCTCTACGGATTTTATTAGTCCATCTATACTTCTTTCAAATGACGATTTTTTTCCTTTTCCGATTGTACCCATTACGATTGGTACTGTGATCAAAGCTATGACCCCGATAATTATTATCACGGCCAAAAGCTCGATCAAGGTGAATCCCTTTTTCGATTCCATAATATTCACTCCATTTCATTTCTATTCTAAAATTAGTATAACTGATTTTAAAATCTATATTCATTTTTGTACTCATTTAGTTTCACTTATATATTTAAGAAAAAAAAATCAATTCGATCTTTTAACATCACCATTTATTTTCAAAAAAAAGAAAGTCTATTCACTGACTTTCACATATCTTCTTTTTTCTCGCATCATATATTCTGTAATACAAGTTTCAATTTCAGGCAAAGCTTCCCTTTGCAGATTTGAAAGATGTACAAACTCTTTTATCGTATCAATATATATTTTTCCCCAAAAAAGTCCCATTTTCACTTCTATATCATTAAACATATCTGGAGTAATTGCTGTAAAAAAATAACCAAATAATAATCTTTTTTGAGCCAATAAAATTCTTTTATTTGTAAGCACAACAACATAAGTTGTTATAATATCAAATGGATTATCATTCTTTTGAGCAGCAAAAGCATATTTTACCGTTTCTCCTGGATTTAAGTGCAGTTCTGCTATCTTTGAATGTGCTTTTAATCTCCATGCAACAGTAAAAGGATAACGTTCCTTAAAAGCTTTGGCTTTTTTATAGACTTCACTTTCCATAAATTTCCTCCTACTCAGAAATTATATTACTATCCTTTAAAAATGTAATAAAAGCATTTTCTGATATCACTCCAATATTTGCTTTTACTACCTGATTATCTTTTACGACAGCAATAGTAGGGGTACCAAAATCATCCCAATCAAGACCCAAATTATCAACAATTGTACGAACTTGACTTTCTGTAAGACTATCAGTATTAATATCTACATATTCTATTTTGTATTCTTTTGTCACTTTTTCTAGTGTTGGATGAAAAGTAGTACAAGCACCACATCCTGGACGCCCTATATAAACTAATTTCTCCTCACTAGAAGCATATGCATCTGTAAACTTTTTCATCATTTTACTTCTTGACATACTAGTTTGAACCATTCCAAATGCAATCAATGCAACAAATGCAGCAATTACACCTATTACTACTAAGATTTTTTTGTTTTCATTCATAATAAAATCCCTCTTTTCAATGTTTTTCTTCTCTTATTGTATCATAATTCAAACTATTTTAATACTATTATTTATTTCTAACTAAATAATATTAAATAGTAACAAAAAAGAAATGATTTCCTTTTTCAAATCATTTCAATATATCTTTTTAAAATATCAAATTGTCAACATCTTATAAAGTCTTTACAATCGGTTTATCTTACTTTCCACAGTAATTTTTATATTTAAGTCCGCTTCCACATGGCTAGCATTTTTAAGACTACCACTTCCCACTCGTTAATTTCCTTTAAAACGAGGCTTTTATTACTTTTATATTTTAGTATATTCCAGCTAATCTCTAGTAGAGTGACTCTAAATGTGGTTCCAGAATTGCAAATTTCCCACATCTTTTATTCTTTATTACATCTTAATTATACCATTTTTCCTTTAATATATCTATCTAACTTGACTAACTTTTAAATAAGAGTGATTAATAGACCGACGAATTAGGAGATAGTTATGAAGTATATTATTAAACCTAAAAATAGAATTGAATGTATTAGTAGAAACGGAGATTATCATGGATATTTTATTATTAAAAATATTGAGATAGTTCTATCCGCTAAAAATCCAAGAGACTTACAAGTAATGATGAAATTTAGGCATAAGATTGAAGAACAACTTGTTGATTATTTAAATTCTAAAAATTATAGAAATGATTAAAGCCCACCTATTTGGTGAGCCCTTTTAAATAAATGAACAAATTAATTGATCCATTTTTTTCATGATTGTTTCAATAGAATTAATTATATTTCTTTGTTGTTTTAATTTTTTATCTATCTCACATACAATACTTTTTTGTTTGTCTATAGAAATATTAGGAATAGGAAAATCTTGTAAATTATTTGGAAAAATATTTGTATTATTTCCTAATCCTTTTTTATTTATTGCAATCATATATTGAAAATACTGAATTCTAAAATAGTAATATGCAAACTTTGGATTAATAAATTTTCTATTAAATCTAAATCTAATTATAAAATCACAAAAGATTGCATTTATATCTTCTTCACTTATTGCTACTTTACCTATGCCACCTTCTCCAGATCTCATCATTAATATATCATCTTTTGCAACAATTGTAGATACTGGTTCACTTATGCCTTTTATTTTTTTAGATAAATGATTATTAGAATAATTATTATCAACACGTTTTAAATTCCCATAGTCAATTTTCCATTTACTGATATCTGCCATAGATATGTAATAATAATCTCCATTTTCATCAAATTCATCTGATATTCCTTGTCCAGTAATTATTGGAATTTCTACTACTTCTTTTAACTGATAATACGGTCTACTAACAATTTCATTATGCACATATTCACCTGCTGGTCTATGAAATTTACTACTAAACCTACAATCTATATTGTTGCCAAATTGACTAAATTTTGCTGTATATATTTTTTTATTATTTAACAAATTGAATTTATTTGTGTTATAATCAAAATATTTAATTATAGTTTCGTTTATGATTACCGAATCATCTTTTTTATTTGATAATAAGTTTTTTATTTCAGCATCAGATTTTAATAATTCATCAGTTATTTGACCTTTCTTATTACATTCTTTTAACTTATCAACACTTTCTTGATTTAAAAGTACATAAGCTAAATCTTTAGGATTCAATGTTGGATATCCTTTTCCCGTTCTTGAAATAGAATTTAAATCTTGAAAAATACTACTTCTTATACAACCATAGAATAATCGACTATCTATTAATGGTCTTAATATTATAAATGCTTTAGTAAAATAAATATCATCATTGGAATCATCAATATATACGATTTCCTTTAAATACGGTCTTATCTTTGAAATCAATATATCTCCTTTTCGTGGCTTAATTATATCGCCTTTTTCAATTTTTTTATAATAATCAGATAATTCTGGTATTTGATTTTCAAAATCAATAATTACAGGATATGTAAATCCATCAGAATCTACATCGCTTATTTGACAATATTTAAATTCTCCTAATTCTTCGATATTAATGCTATCTGGTTCTATTACGTTGGAAATATCTAATAAAGATACTTTTTCTTTTTTATTTTCATTGTTTTTAATTAAATATGAAATATAATTATAATCAAATCGATTTGTATATTCTTTGCTAAATGAATTTAGTTTTACATTCTTTAATACTTTCATTTTGCTACTCCCAATTGATATTCCTTAGATAATCCAATATTTTTTCTTTAATATCATCATCGACCATTATTTCATTATTTTGATTTGTTCGATACAAATCGTTAGGCATCGGTTTTATACTATTTGCTTTTCTTTTATATCCAACATTATCTGCTTCGGCCATAAATATTTCATAATCAAGTTCTTCAGACACTTTATTAAATACCCACCAAGTATTTACATATCCAAATTCTTTTTCCATATCCTTATCATATTTACATAAATCGTTTATATTAAATGAGTACTTAGTCAGTATGTCTTCTATATCAAGATTTTTATCCTCAGGCCTTATTGTATCTCCTAATAATTCAAACAACAGATTTTTCTCATCAGACTTGTTTAACTCTTTAATAGAAGGATATTTATTTTTATCTTTTCCATCTAAATATACAGATTTAATATTTTCTATTCTTGTTTTTAATTTACCATATTGATTCGCATACTTCTCCCATGTTGCTTCCCATTTTCTCATATCTATATCTGTTTTCTTTTGAGCAAATAAAATACTCGTTTTTGTATTGGTGAATGGGGCAAAAGTTAACTGTGGCAAAGAAACAATAGCTTTAATATTAAAATATTTAAATAAGAATAATCTTATATATTTATTTTCCGTTGTATCAAATATGCTTTCTGGTAAAACTATAGCCATTCTTCCTTTTGGTTTTAATAACTGATAATATCTTTCTATAAATAAGTTCTCGGTATTCTTTTTCTTATCAAATACAAACGAATGACTTAATTTTTTCTTTGTATCATTATCTAAACTCACTGAAAACGGTGGATTTGTTAATATTAAATCAAACTGTTCATTGACATTTTTAGAATAAAAATTATCTGCAAATTCCTTATTTAATGCATTAGGAGCTGAAGGTTTTATGTATTCATTAAACGGAAGAAGACCATCTCCTTTTTGGGCACCAACAAAAATATTCGTTGAACCATCACCATGTAATATCATGTTTACTTTAGTAGCTGTTCCTAAATTAAAATTCAATTCTGATCCATAAATATATTCTCTTGCCCATTTGTTCTCACGATTGTCAGGATAAAACCACTCATTAAATTTATCTTCTACAGCTCTGCTTGTATCCAATCTATTCTTAAATCTATATTTAATATTTTTAGTAATAAATTTCATATATTCAATCAAAAATGTTCCTGAACCAGCTGATGGATCTATCATATATGGTATTTCTCTATCGGCATTTATCCTATTAATTGCAAGTTTATCAGCCTGAATTCCCCATAACATAAACCTTACAACATTAATATGTGTAAAAAATTGTCCTTTTGTTTGTTTAAATCCATTTCTTATAATGCCTTCAAAAAAATCACCTAATATATCTTTACCTGATAAGCTATTTTTCCCATCTACAAATGAATATTTTTCTAATGCTTGAACAGTATATTTTACTTTTTCTATTGAAAATTTCTTTGTATCAACAACATTAGAATCTTCTATTTCTTTTTGGTCTGTTATGTTTAATTTATCTTTTAATGCTCTTTTATACAACCCATTTATTCTTTTATATAAATCTTCGTTTGATTCATAAGACAATGTCTGAAAATCGTATATTTCTCCATCTCTTTTTTCGTCTTCATCTTCTATTTTGGCTAAAATAAGATTTGTTAATGAAGAAAATATATCATTATCATCTGTTCCTCCACCTCCCCACAATACATTGTGCAAATCAATTTGCAAACGACTCAACATATCATGCGTAAAATTTGTTTCAAGATCTTTTCCATTTCCTGTTCCTTTAGTATATGGTGTTTTTTTAGCCTCGCCATAATTGCCAGGAATATCGGTTAAATAATCAAGAGATTCTTCCCATTCTTTATAATTTTGAAATTTCTCATTATCTATGATAATGCATTCGTCAATAATATCATTTCCTATAAATCCAATTGTATATAGGATTAAATATTTAACATCATGTCCTTCTGTTTTTTCCATGCCAGCCACTTTAAATAATTGTTCTTCTATAGTTTTATTTTTTTCAGTCGTTTCATACTCAAAAGGATTCTTCACTTCTATAAATAGGAAAGCATCTCTCTTTTCATCTCTAACTATTATGTCAATCCTGCTAGTATTAGTATGTGGCCTTCCTGCTGTATATTCATGCTCTATCTCAATGTTGTTTATTGAATATCCCAATTCATTTATCAATTTTGTTAAAATATATGCCCTTACTAATTCCTCATCCCCATTTTTACGAGGCTTACCAACAAGCTCATCAACATACTCTACATTACGAGTTTCAACATCAAATTTCTTTACAATCTTTTTTGGTGAATTTTCTATATATTTTCTTATTAATTCTTTTTGTTCTACATTCAAATTTCTTTCCATATTACTTCTTCTCCATACTACTTATCATTTTTCTAATTTTTCTTTTAACATTATCATTTTCAATAATATATGCCTCTATATCTGCAGGTATTTTTTTTGATTTATGGCTTTCTGAAGCTAAATCATATAATTCTATTTGTTCTTTATCAGAAAGTCCTAACACCATAATCATTGTTTTCATTAAATTTGCCGAAGGAACTCTTTTTCCATTTTCCAGGTCATGTAAATACTGTGGTGTGATCCCAAAATCTCTAATTATATCTGCTCTTTTTTTGTCTGAAGCATCAACTTTTCTATCTACCTTTTTTTTAATAAATTCTCCTAATTTCCCATTCATATTATCACCCTTATTCTAATTATCAACATATATGCTTATCAACTTATATGCTTATTTTAACACAAAATAAAAAAATTCACAATAAACTTACATTAACTTGCATTATTTTTGAATAAGAGTGATTAATATAACACCAGTTTAGGAGGTGTATATGATTCGTAAGAATACAAGTGGTGATATTAGTGATGAAGAGTTTGAGAAAGTATTAAGACCTTTTGTAGATAACTATGATGAATTTGTTGTTAGTTATATTATGTCGAAGGTTATTGCTTATTATATTGCTAATAGTTATTATCGTAATGCTATGTATGAAGGTTCTTTTCTTCAACATTATAATTCTGCTAAAGATTTAATTAATTTTTTTGGGGAAGATTATGAAAAGACTAAAACTGAAGTATTTAAATTACTAAAAATTAAATATGTTTTAAAAGTTATTAATGAAAATCCATTAGATTTCAAAAAAATAGAGTATTAGATTTTGTTCTAATACCCTTTTATTTGCCTAAATTTATAATAAAATTAAATTGATTATTTATTGTTTATATATTCATTTTCCAAAAAACTCAGGGAAATATTATAATTGTATGAATGTAGGTGGGCTGTGGGTGGAGAAAAATTATTAAATTTTGGTATCTATGAGTCTGTAAATATGTGAATTTTAGAGATGATTTCTTTATCTTTAGAAATGATATAGAGGCATTACTCCCCTAACCTATAAACAAGCTCAACGTAGAAAAGGAGAAATCGCTAATAAAGCTGAAGTAAAAGAAATACGATTACACGATTTTAGATCTTTCTTAGTTAATAATGGAGCTCCTGTTACTATGGTATCCCAATATTTAGATCATTCTAATTCAAGTAAAACATTAAATACTTATTCACACTTATTTAAAAAAACTTCTGCTGAAGTAATTAATACTATTAATAGAGCTAGAAACAATGTTAAAAATTAACTCTTGTTTAGTTGATGTGGCTCTAAATGTGGCTCCAGAATGTATTTTATAGTATTTTTGAGAAAAAGAAAAACTCGTGTTTTCCCTTATTTTATCGGAGTTGCGAGTTATTTTCCACAGCAATTTTTATATTTAAGTCCGCTTCCGCATGGACATGAATCATTTCTTCCTACTTTAGATACTCGTTTTGGTTGTTGTTTTTTTACTTTATTCGTATCTTCAACTGCTTTTCCTTCTACCACTTGTTTTCTTTCAATATTTTGTCTTATTTCAGCACGTAACAAATAAATTGTAGATTCTTTATCAATTGTATTAAGCATTTCATCAAATAAATCAAAACCTTCTTTTGTATAAGCTTGCAATGGATTTTCTTGTCCATATCCTCTTAAATAAATTCCTTCACGTAAATTAGACATTGTGTTAATATGATCCATCCAGTGGGTATCAATCACTCTTAATGTAATCGCCTTTTCAAACTCATTTTGAATTTCTTCTGGAATTGATTTTAACTTTTCATCATACTCACTCATTACTCTACCATAAATATTTTCTATCGTTTCTTCTACAGTTCTATTTTGAAGATCCGCCAAATCAATATTAGATTTCAGCAACTCATTCATAGCTTCTCTAATTTCTTCCAAATCTTGATCAGTCAATTTTCCTTCTGGCATAATATGTGATTCTACTAACTCGCTTACATAATCATGAAAAGTATTTAAAATCGTTTCATGAATTGACTCAGAATCTAAAATTTCATTTCTTCTTTCATAAATAATTTCACGCTGCCTATTAATAACATCATCATATTCCAAAAGTGTTTTACGCATATCAAAATTATTACCTTCTACACGCTTCTGCGCTTGTTCCATAGAATTCGATAACATTTTATTTCGAATGGAAGCCTCTCCATCAAATCCAACTTTTGCAAGTAAAGTTTTGGCTCTATCAGTTCCAAAGCGGACCATTAACTCATCTTCAAAAGAGACACAGAATTGAGAAAATCCAGGATCCCCCTGACGTCCTGAACGACCACGCAACTGATTATCGATACGACGAGATTCATGACGCTCTGTTCCAATAACTGCAAGTCCTCCTAAATCTTTTACTTCATCCGTTAATTTTATATCGGTTCCACGTCCTGCCATATTTGTAGCAATTGTAACAGCCCCTTTTTCTCCTGCCTTTGCAATTATTTCTGCTTCTCTTGCATTATTTTTGGCATTTAAAACCTCATGAGGGATTTTCTTCTTTTTTAACATAGAACTAATAAGTTCACTAGTTTCTACCGCTACAGTTCCAACTAGCACAGGTTGACCAATTTTATGACGTTCCTCTATTTCTTCCACAATTGCTTTATATTTTCCTTGAGCAGTTGCAAAAATCAAATCACCATAATCAGTTCTAATAACTGGCTTGTTTGTTGGAATACAAATAACGTACATATTGTAGATATCTCGAAACTCTTCTTCCTCTGTTTTTGCTGTTCCTGTCATTCCAGATAATTTTTTATACATTCGAAACAAATTCTGGAATGTAATTGTCGCTAATGTCTTGGTTTCTTCTTGGATTTGTACTCCTTCTTTCGCCTCTATTGCTTGATGAAGTCCTTCTGAATAAGTTCTTCCTTGCATTAAGCGACCTGTAAATTGATCTACAATAACAACTTCTCCATCCTTAACGACATAATCAAAATCACGCTTCATAGAATAATTAGCTCTTAAAGCTTGATTAATAAAATGAACTAAATTTGTATTCTTGATATCATATAAATTATCTACATGAAATATTTTTTCTGCTTCTCCGATTCCTTTTTCATCTAAAATAACAGACTTTGTTTTTTCATCATAAATATATCCATCATTCTCTTTTAATTTTTTTACAAATTTATCAGTATCAATATATAAATTAGCAGATTTCATATATCCACCAGAAATAATTAATGGAGTTCTTGCTTCATCAATCAATACAGAATCCACTTCATCTACGATTGCAAAATTAAGCGGTCTTTGAACTCGATCTTGTGCTTTTACTACCATATTATCTCTCAAATAATCAAATCCAATTTCATTATTTGTTGAATAAGTAATGTCACAATTATAAACTTCTTTTTTCTCACTTGGAGTTAATTCTCTATAGTTTACTCCTACAGTAAGACCTAAAAACCGATAGATGTTTCCCATCCATTCTGCATCACGCCCTGCTAAATATTCATTTACAGTAATGACATGAACCCCTTCTCCTGTTAATGCATTTAAATAAGCAGGAAGGGTACAAGTTAACGTTTTTCCTTCTCCTGTTTTCATTTCAGCAATATTTCCATAATGAATAGCTAATCCACCTAAGATTTGTACATAAAAAGGTTTTTCGCCAATTACTCGAAATGCAGCTTCTCTTGCTACTGCAAAAGCCTCCACTTTAATATCTTCTAATGTTTCCCCGTCTTTTAATCTTTTTCTAAATTCTTCTGTTTTTGCTTGTAACTCTTTATCTGTCAATTTTGTCATTTCTTCATCTAAAGCAATTACTTGATCAGCTATTTTTTTAAAATTCTCTAATTCTTTATATTCATGATCAAATATCTTTTTTAAAAATTTCATTTATTATCTATCCTTTCAAACTACAACTATTATTTTATCAAAAAACAAAGAAAAATCATAGAGTTTTAATTGAAATTAAATGATTTATCATCATAATTATTCTATGATTTTTTTATATTATATATATTATTAAAATATTACTTTTGATATTCTCCCCCATATTTCAAATTTTTTCTTTTGTGATAAACAATAATTTTGATTTTAGAAACTTATATTTTAATTATAACTATATTTTGAACATTAGTTCCAGTCTGCTTTTCTTTTGATCGTTATTTTCATAACAAAATAAGGCAAAACGCCTTATTTTACTTTGATAATACCATAATTATCATCTTGTCTTCTATAAACAACTGCAATTTCACTTGTATCTGAATCTTTAAATATATAAAAAGCATGATCCAATAAATTCATTTGCAAAATTGCTTCTTCCTCACTCATTGGCTTCATTTCTACCAATTTTCTCTTCACAATCTTTGTTTCATCTTGCTCTAAATTTTCTTCTTCTAAATCTAGGGCAAAATCAATAACAGGGGATTTTTTATTGTTTCTTTTCATTCTCGTTTTATTCTTACGAATCTGTCTTTCTAACTTGTCAGATGCCAAATCAATAGCAGCATAAAGATCTTTATCTTTTACTTCACCTCGTAAAATAAATTTTTTTGCAGGAATTGTTACTTCAACAATTTGATTAATTCCTTGCACTTTGACTAATACATTAGCTGTAAGTGTGTCTGGAGTCTCAAAATAACGATCCAATCTTCCAATCTTTTCTTCAATATGGTTACGAATCGCATCAGTTACTTTAACCTTTTCTCCACGAATGTTAAATTTCATAACATCAATCCTCCTTATAGTTCTATTATATCATACTTTTCTTATTTTAATTGTGTTATTTTATGTGAAAAAAAGACTACTTATACTAAAGCAGTCTTAATTTCTACTACATTTTTAGCTTGAAGCCCTTTATCTGTTCTTACTAGTTCAAACTCGACATATTGACCTTCAACTAAAGTTTTGTAGCCCTCTGATAAAATAGCTGAATAATGAACAAAGATATCTTCTCCATCTTTGTATTCGATGAAGCCGAAGCCTTTATCATTATTAAACCACTTCACTTTTCCTGTCACACTAACATCTCCCTTCCCTTAAATCTCCCCTACAATTTAACTATAATCCTTTTTGCAGACGATTTCAAGTGTTTTCAATTTGCAAATTTCGACAAAA